>JAZKFD010000102.1:0-24802 GCA_040386635.1 Pseudomonadota bacterium | reverse complement strand
GCGTTGGCGCCGCTGTTGGGGCGGGCGTTGGTGCTGCTGTCGGAGCTGGCGTTGGTGCTGCTGTCGGAGCTGGCGTTGGCGCCACTGTCGGGGCTGGCGTTGGCGCCGCTGTCGGGGCTGGCGTTGGCGCCCCTGTCGGGGCTGGCGTCGGCGCCACTGTCGGGGCTGGCGTTGGCGCCGCTGTCGGGGCTGGCGTTGGCGCCGCTGTCGGCGCTGGCGTTGGTGCCACTGTCGGGGCGGGCGTTGGCGCCGCTGTCGGGGCTGGCGTTGGCGCCGCTGTCGGCGCTGGCGTTGGCGCCACTGTTGGGGCGGGCGTTGGCGCCACTGTCGGCGCTGGCGTTGGCGCCACTGTCGGCGCTGGCGTTGGTGCCACTGTCGGGGCGGGCGTTGGTGCCACTGTCGGCGCTGGCGTTGCAGCAGGGACGTTCAGCAGCAATGCGCCGCCGGGTCCGCTTGCAAAGCTCACGTTGAATCCACTCACGACCGGCTCGACCCCGCCAACGGCCCCATCGCTGCGAATGACGTCGAATTCGTCCAGAGGTTCCAACGGAGCCAGCAGGTTTACCATCACCTTGACACCGCTCGCAAGCGTGACCGGGCCGGTGAAATCGACGACGTCATGGAGATCGGGGTTGCTCAGGTCCACCAGCACCTGCGAGCCGTCATGCAGGACCGACGAAGCCGCAGAGATCGACAAGGTTCCCACGGTGCCATCGCGGCCTGGAATCAGGATCCCGTGATTGTTGAACTTGCCAGCGCCGACCTGGAGAAGGCCCGTACCCTTGATGACGCCCGTCGATGAATTTTCGAAGTCGCTTCCGCCCGTAACGAGGGAAGTGTCGGTCGCCAGACGGATGAGTCCGCTGTTGCTGGTGAATACGCCGGACGGGAAAGTCAGGCTGCCGTCATGGACGTGGATGTCGCCGGTGTTGGTGAATGAGCCCACGCCGACCGACGCAGCCTGCGGCCCCGGCGCTTCCTCCAGACCCGGTGCGTTCTCCTGACCCGGCGCATTCTGGATACCGGGCGAATCCTCCGCGTTTGGCACATAGCCCGACACTTTGGCCAGCACACCCTGATTGGAGAAACTGCCAAAACCACCCTTGAAACCCGCGTTGCCGATGAGGCTGATCTTTCCGCCGGAGGTGTTCAGTAGCGAATAGCCATCGCCTGTTGTCGTCGTGCCGGTGAGGTTGATCGTGCCGTAGTTGACCATCGCCCGCGACGAGCTCACCGATGCGATGTTCGCGGTCGCGCCCGCAGCAATCGTGGTGTTGCCAGGACCGCTAGCCGTGCCGCTGGCCCAGTCCAAAGCACTTTCGATGGTGAGGTTGCCACTACCGGTCAAGCTGCTGCTGCGGCCCAGGTACAGATTCGGGATGCTGAGGTTGCTGGCCACCTCCAGCGTGCCATTCCTCAGATGGAAGGTATCGTCCGAAATGATGCCGCCATTGAGCGTGACCGTGCCGCCGGAGGCGAAGATGCCGCTCGTCTCGCTGTCGAAGTTGGTGGAGCCCGCACCTGACAGGCTGAGCGTGCCATTGAGCCTGATGTCTCCGCCAGCGGTAATGCTGCGGGTACTGCTGGTCAGCGAGTCGATGCTGGCCCCCAGATCCACATTGCCGCCGTCGACCGAAATTCCCGTGCCGGTCAGTGCCTGCTTGATTCGCAGTTCGCCCCCTGACTTCAGCGTCAGCGGCTGGAGTCCGGTTGTCAATGCGGTGTTGATGCGCAAGTCCCCGGTGGCCGCCATTTCAAAGCGCGAGTCGGGCGCCAGATTGGCTGTGCCGAGGACGGCATCGCCTGCGTGCGAGATAAAGACTTCGGCGGGACCCGAAGAACCCGGGATCTGGGTGAAAAATACATCGACAGAACCGGGGGAGCCGGAGTAACCGCTGGGATTGATTGAAAAGTCGGCGTTGGCGACGTTGGCGGCAGAGGCCGTCAACAGCGGTTTGCCCGGTTCTCCGATGCCACCCGTCGAGCCGTCCTGCAACAGGATCCTGGCCGAGCGCACCAGACCCTGCGCACCCTGCTCGATCCTGGCATCGTTGCCCGTCTTGAGCTCGATACCACCGCGTGGACCGGAAGCCACCTCGCCCTCGATGATCATGTCCCCACCCGTGTTGATCCGGATGATGGATCTGCGGGCTGCCTGCGACACATTGCCGACCTTCAGGCCAGACTGGTCGGAGAAGTTGATATACCCATCGGAATAGTTGGGGTTGGTCTGCTGCGCACGGAAAATCCCGACCGAGTTGCCCGCGCTGGAAAGGTCGATGGATCCACCGGCGATGGCTCTCAGTTCCGGAGCCACGATGGGCGCGCTCTGGGTGATGGTGCCATTGGTGGCCTGCAGTTCGAGGCTGCCGGCGCCGCTGCTCGACACCGGCGCATTGACCTGAACGTCGGTGTTCGCAACCAGCGAGAGCGTGCTCGCGCTATTCCAGCTGACCGGGCTGACCACCCGGATAAAGCCCTGGCCCGTGCCCGATGGGTTATTCGTGGATACCGTGACGTTGGAGCTGGCAAGCGCCGTTTCGAGGTTGGCAACGGCCACGAGTGAATCCTGCACCGCCCCCGTCGGCGCCGACCCTGGCGCGGTGACGTCGCCGCCGGACATGCCCGCATTCGACGCGGCTGCCTGATCAACGGCAATAAAGAGGTTGGTCGGGTCGAGCAGCAGCATGCCCCGGTTGCCGTTGGGCGCGCGCGTGTCCACCGTGAGACCCTGAACATCCAGCACCCGGCCGGAGGTTTCGATATTTCCGCCGCTGCCGGATTCAGACCCGCCGCGTGCGGAGATGTGCCCCTGTGCACGGGTCTTGCCCTCGGACCAGGCGACCACCGTGCCCCCGTCGCCGTTCGCACTTGCATCGGCGCGCAGCACGCTTCCAGCTTCCAGGGTGGTCGACTTGGCGTTCGAGATGCTGGCGTCGCCGCCTTGCCAGCCGCCGCCCACCAGCACCGTGCCACCGCCCTGCGTGCCGCTTGCATCGACGACTGCGCTCGAGCGCACCGTGACATCATCGGCGGTGATGCGGACCGCGCCGCCGAAGACACCGCGCCCGGCACGAACCGAACCGGCGACCTCTGCAGACACTTCCGCCTTCAGGACCACCGCACCGCCATCGGTCGATACGCCCGTTGCCTGCACCAGGCCACTGTGCTTGAGCCGCCCTGCAAAAATGCCGACGGCGTCCCCTTGAAGCGTGCCAAGGTTGACCGCCTCATTCCCGGCCTGCACCTCGAACACGATGCCCTCCAGCCCACGCCCGGTCAGCAGGGCTTTCTGCCCCGCCAGCAGGATGGCCCCGCCACTGGGCGCCTGCAGCAGCGCCTGCGGGCCGAGCGTGACTTGCGGCGCAATCAGTACCACATCACCGGTCCTGGCGATGATTTGTCCGTTGATGCTCAGGGCGCCAGCACCCAGGCCGTCACCGCCGAAGAGCATACGCCCTGACAGCGCATCGGCCTGCGTGAGGCGCAGCGTGGAAGCGGTGAACCCGCTGGTGTCAACGACGGCGCCCGCACCCACCGCAATACCGGATGGATTGACCAGCACCAGTTTGCCGTTCGAAGACAGCGTGCCAAAAATCTGCGAGGGGTTGTTGCCCAGGACGCGGTTGATGGAGGTGCTGCCGGTCGATGGCTGGTCGAATCGCAAATAGGTGCCTGGATCGACACCAAGCGTGGCCCAGTTAATCACCGACTGATGGGTGCCCAAACCGTTTTGCGTACGGACGATCTGCGAGGCGCCCCGCTGGATCAGCGTCGCCTGGCCCTGCAGTACTTCCATGCCGGTTCCGCCAGCGCGAACGCCAAAAGGCAGCGCGGCCAGAGCCGTCGCAACCGCCGCAACAATGCCGGCGGGCCGAAAACCTGCAGCGGCGGGTGACGCTGCAGGTCGGCCAAAGCCATGCCGCTCCAGGGCGCAGGCCGAGGCGCTGACGTTGTGCGGATTCGGTGGCTTCACGGAAATATCCTTCCCGGAAGAAAGCGCCCCGCAAGAGGCAGCTTTGTCCCATAGTTCGCGGGCGGTACTTCTTATGGTCGCGTTCACGGTAGCACACCGTTACAGACGATGCAACGCCGACCGTCTGTATTCGCACGCTTCAGGGGGCGCAATCCGGATCCAGGACGACACGACCTCCGCAGCCGCCACAGAGAACGTGAAAAAATCACCCCATGACCGTCTTCATCAGCATTGCCGCCTACCGCGATCCCATCCTGCCATTCACGGTGTCGCGAGCACTGGCCACGGCCCACCGGCCTGACGAGCTGCACTTCGGCATCGTGGAGCAGACACCGACGTCGGCACGCGGCGCTCCGCTGGCGATGCGCGGGGCGGCGCGCCTGAGCTACGTGGCGATCGACTCTCAATTCGCCCGGGGGCCCTGCTGGGCCCGCGCCATCGGGCAGTCACTCTACGACAATGAAGACTGGTACTTCCAGATCGACTCACACATGGACTTCGACCAGGGCTGGGACGAGACGCTGATCACCCAGGCCACCACGCTGATGTCACAGAAACCCGGCCGACCCGGCGTCGTGATCTCGTCGTATCCGAATCCTTTCGTTTTCGATAATGGCGAGGCGGTCAAGCGCCCCACCACGCAGAAAGTGCTGGCGCACGTGGTCAAGCCCGATGCGCAGTTCGAGCCTGAACACCCCGTGCTGGGTTTCGAGGCGCACCCCCTGGACGAGGACAACGCGGTGCCGGGCATGCATCTGGGCGCGGGCTGCCTGTTCGCCTCGGGCGCGTATGCCGAGGCTTTTCCGTACGACCCCTGGTATTACTTCCACGGAGAGGAACAGGCCCTTGCCGCTCGGCTCTACACGCACGGATGGGACATCTTCCACATGCCGGGCCTGC
Organism: Pseudomonadota bacterium; assembly: GCA_040386635.1. Taxonomy (GTDB): domain Bacteria; phylum Pseudomonadota; class Gammaproteobacteria; order Burkholderiales; family Burkholderiaceae_C; genus Ramlibacter. The sequence goes on along the minus strand of JAZKFD010000102.1, from coordinate 19,926 downwards.
CGGTTTACCACCTCTACAACGCGCCCGGCTCCGGGGCCCCCGCGCGCCCCCTGCACTGGGACCCGAAAGAAGATGAAGCGCGCGACCGGTCCTGGTGGACGCTGGAGGAAAAGTCACGTGCACGTCTGAAGGCCTTGCTGGCCGGAGAGCGGCTGGGTGTGTATGGCCTGGGGCGCGAACGCACGATGGCGCAATATGCGGCGTTCAGCGGAATCGACTATGCCGCCCGGACGATCGGCTCCCATGCAAGAGTGGCACAGCCGACACGTGTCTAGAGTCAGCCCATCAACTCACGCGCCAGGCACAGATCGGCCCACGCCCTGGCTTTATCGGCGAGGTTGGCCAGCAGATACGTCGGGTGATAGGTAACCACAACCGGCACGCCTTCATAAGCATGAACCCGGCCGCGAAGCCGCCCCAGCGGCTCGTCGGTCTGCAGCAGCGTTTCGACCGCAAAACGGCCCATTACCAGGATCACCCGGGGCTTGAGCAGCAGCACCTGCCTGCGCAGCAGCGGTTCGCATTGCGCGAATTCTTCGGCAAGTGGCCGCCGGCCCGAGGGCGGGCGGCACTTCAGCACGTTGGCAATATAGGCCTTGTTGTCGCGCGCCACCCCGATCGAGCGGAGCATGTTGTCCAGCAACAGGCCTGCCGGGCCGCCGAACGACTCGCCAGAGCGGTCTTCGTTGTCATCGGGCGGCTCTCCGATGACCATCAGGTGCGGTTGCGGATCACCGGCCCCGAACACCGCGTTGCGGCGACTCGAACCCAGTCCGCAGGCGCGGCAAACAGCGACTGCCTGCGCAAGCGCGTCCCACTCGAGCGTTTCGACGCTGCGATCGTCCGCGCGGGCAGTCGATGGCGCACGGCGACTGACGGGGGGCGCGATAACCTCGGGCTTTATCTGGACGGGCGGCGCGGACTCGATCGCAACGGGTTCAACTGCAATTGTTTCATCGGCGGCATCTTGCGGCGCGCCCGACTGAACAGCTTCGTCTTTCTCACGGTCCGGAAAGAACACCGGCAAGCCCATCTCGGCCAGCATGGCGCGCTGGCGGGCATCGAGCTGCAGGGTCATAGCTTCAGGCTCATGACGACGGCATCTTCACGCTTGCCGGCCGCGCCCGGGTAATAGCTTCTGCGCTCGCCGACGCGGCAATAGCCGTGCCGCTCGTAGATGCGCTGGGCCCGGGCATTGCCCACGCGCACTTCCAGCCACAGCCATTGCGCACCCTGTCCCCGCGACCAGATCGCGAGCGCGTCCAGCATGACCTGCCCCCAGCCCTCACCCTGCCGCTCCGGTCGCACGGTGATGTTGAGCAGGTGCACTTCATCGACTCCCTTCATGGCCACGAAATAGCCGATGACCTGATTCTTCGCAGTGAGTACCTGTGCCTCATAGCCGGAACGCAGGGTGTCGGCGAAGTTGCCGGGCGTCCAGGGGTGTTCGTATGCCTCGCGCTCGATAGCCACGATTTCGCCCAGTCGGGCCTGCGTCATCGGCTCGAACTGCGCTTCGACGGATTTGAAGACGGCGCTCATGTCGGGTTGTCCCGGATCGCGCGCGCTGCCGCACGCTCTTCGGTCGTTTGTGCCACTTTATCGCGAATGTAAAGCGGCATGGCGTGGGCGGCGTCTGTGGTCTTGCCGGCGGCGATCAGGTCAGGCGCGGTGAGCAGCAGGGCTTGCGCGGTGGGCCATGCGTCGATTCGGGCCAGCGCCGCGGGAAGCCGCGCGCCATAAGCCGCGAACGCATTGCCCGCCAGCGCCCACCCTGCCGGGACCAGCACTTGTTCTGGTCGCAGCAGCCGCGCAGGTTCGTGCTCGCGCCATGCACCGTTTTCAAATGCGTAGGCCGCGCAATAGATCTCATCCATGCGGGCATCGAGCAGCGCCACCACCCGGTCAACGCCGGCAAGGCTGCGGGCCTGCTGAGCCACGGCCAGCAGGGTGTCTACCCCCAGAACCGGGACGCCCGAGCCGAATGCCAGGCCCTGCGCGACGGAACACGCGGTGCGCAGGCCGGTGAACGATCCGGGCCCGCGCCCAAACACGATCGCGTCGAGCTGGGTCAGGGTGAGGCAGGAATCGGCGAGCAATTGCAGCACCGCAGGGATGAGGGTCGTGGATGACTTTGCGCCACCTGGCCCATCCACCCGCAGGATCGCACCGTCCGTGCGCTGGACGGCGACGGACAGGGTCTCGGTGCTGGTATCGAAGGCAAGCAGGTTCAAAACGGGTTTTCGCTGGTGGCAGTACGGCCTTGCATTATCGAGGGCCCGGATAATGCACCGATGTCGCTACGCCCATTGGCCCTTTGCCTTTCCCTGTCGCCCTCCCCTTCACTTCCCCCTTCACTTTTCTGTCGATTCGCTGCCCGCCTCACGGTCCTGCTGGCCGCCCCGCTGCTGGCTGGCGCGCAGACACTGCCGCCTGAAGTCGATGCTGCGCTGGTGCGCGGGAAGCTTCCGCGTGACGCCGTGACGTTTCTGGTGACCGAGGTCGATTCCAGGGCGGCCCCGCGACTGGCGCACCGCGTCACCTCGCCCGTCAATCCCGCGTCGGTCGCGAAGCTCGCCACCACCTTCGCGGCGCTCGAACTGCTGGGGCCCGCCTACACCTGGTCAACACCGGTGTATGCCGATGGCACGGTTCGCGATGGCACGCTGCAAGGCAACCTGTATATCAAGGGCAGCGGCGATCCCAAGCTGGTGGCCGAGCGCATCTGGTTGTTGATGCGCCGGGTCCAGGGGCTGGGCATTCGAGCGATCAACGGCGATATCGTGATCGACCAGAGTGCCTTCAGCCTGCCCGAACACAATCCGATGGCCTTCGACGGCGAGCCACTGCGCGCGCACAACGTCGGTCCGGGCGCCCTGCTGCTCAATTACCGCGCCATGACGATCACCTTCACGCCGCGTGAAGGCAACGCGATGGTCCACGTCGAACCGCCGATGGCGGGCGTACAGGCGCCGGCGTCCATTCCGCTCACGCGCGCTGAATGCGGGGACTGGCGCGGCGGCCTTCAGGCCGACTTCAACGATCCGGCGCGCCTGCGCTTCGCCGGGGGCTTTCCTGCCAGTTGCGGCGAGCGCGTCTGGCCGATGGCGTTTGCCGATCCCCGCTCCTATTCGGCGCGGACGCTCGCCGCCATGTGGCAGCAGGCGGGCGGCGCACTGACCGGGCAGGTCCGCGAGGGCAAGGTGCCCGCAGGACTGGCTCCGGTATTCGAAGTCCAGTCGCCGCCGCTTGCCGAGATTGTTCGCGACATCAACAAGTTCAGCAACAACGTGATGGCGCAACAGGTATTCCTCACGCTCAGTCTGCAGCGCAGCGGGGTCGCAACGATGGCTGGCTCGCGCGAGGTGATGCGCCAGTGGTGGACCCAGCGATTCGGCGGTGAGCCGCCCGTCTTCGACAACGGCTCGGGCCTGTCGCGCGACGACCGCATGACGGCGCAGCAACTCGCGCAACTGCTTCAGGCGGCATGGGCATCGCCACTCATGGCGGACCTGATGTCGTCCCTGCCGCTGTCGGGCATCGACGGGACGATGCGGCGAATGCGCGGCCGCTCCGCGGGGCTGGCGCACCTGAAAACCGGGAGCCTGCGCGATGTCACCGGCGTGGCCGGCTATGTACACGCCACGAACGGCAAGCGCTACGTGCTGGTGGCCATCGCCAATCATGCCAACGCTTCGGCCGTCCGTCCGGCGATCGAAGCCCTGATCGAGTGGACCGCAGCGGCGCAATGAGGCGTCATCGGGCCTCTGCGGCCGGAGGCGTTGGTGAATACCCCCGTGAGCCAAGGTGTGCCGCAGGTCTACTATCTCCCAGCACAAAATTGAACGATTGCTCATTTTTACTAGGGATTCATCGATGAAATCAATGAAAAACATCAAACTGAAACTCGCAACACTCGCCGCCGCACTGATCGTGGCCGGTTGCGGCGGCGGGGGCGGAGGCGGTATCGACTTCGCGTCGATGGTGTCCTTCGGCGACAGCCTGAGCGACGTCGGCACCTATCGGGTGGGCACGGTTGCCGCCTTGGGCGGCGGCCGATTCACAGTCAATGGACCGCAGGCGCGGATCTGGACTGAACTCGTTGCTGCGCGCGCCGGCACGGCCGCACCGTGCGCTGCGCAAACGGGGCTGTTTCCCAACATCCCGGGCCTGACCGGCGCCCCGGTGGTCACTGCCCCGGCGTGCACGAACTATGCGCAGGGCAGCTCGCGCGTGAGCGGCATCTATTCCGTGAACTCGGCCACGATTCAGGCAGCGCCATTCAACCAGGTGAACATCGGCCTCACAGCCGTACCGATCACGGTCCAGCTCAGCAACCACCTGGCCAAGAACGGGGGCACGTATGACCCCAACGACCTGGTGACGATCATGGGCGGCGGCAATGACGTCTTCATGAATCTCAACGGCGTGAGTGCTGCAGCCAGCGGAGGTGCCACCGCCGTGGGTGGTGCGATCACCGCTGGCTGGGACGCGTCGGTCCAGGCGGCCGTCGCCGCTGGGGGTGCGACTGCCGTCAATGCAGCCGCAACGGCCGCGGTTACCAGCATGGGGGCCGCCGGTGCGCAGCTTGCCGCACTCATCAAGTCACAGATCCTGGCCAAAGGGGCGAGATATGTGGTGGTGGTGAACCTGCCTGACGTCAGCCAGTCACCCTTCGGCCTGTCACAGAGTGCGGAGACACGCGGGCTCATCAACCAGATGGTGACAACCTTCAACGCCCAGCTTGCCTCCGGCCTGGCCGGCAGCGGCGTGCTGCTTGTGGATGCCTACACCCAGGGTCGCGCACAGGTGGCCAACCCTGCCGCTTACGGCCTGACCAATGTGACGACACCGGCCTGCAGTGCCACATCGCCCGCCAACCCGCTGCTGGGCTCATCGCTGGGCTGTACGGCAGCCAGCCTCATACCCGGCGATACGAGCGGCTACCAGTTCGCCGATCAGGTGCATCCGACGCCCCTGGGCCACCAGCTGATCGCCAATCACGTCATAGCCCAGATGCAGGCCGCCGGCTGGTTCTGACGCACAGCGTCACCCAACGACAAAGCGCCCCGCGGGGCGCTTTTTTCTTGGTACGACAACTGCCTGGACCAGCTTACCAGCGCGCCCGGATCCGCGAGAACGAGTACTCGCCAAACTGGCGATGACCCTGCGGCGTTGGATAGACCTTGTCTGCGAACAGGTAGGTCTCATATGACGCGGTCGTCAGGGTCGTGGCTGGTGTGCACAGGCCGGAGTTGATTTCACCGGCGCCAATGCCGATGCCCGGCCCCGGATCGATGGAAGTGCAGGCGGCTGCGACCGAATTGATCATGCCGTATGCCGTGGGCACTGCCGTCATCAGGTTGAAGAGGAAAGCCGTGTCGATATACAGGACGCTGTTGCCGAGATCGACGATGTTGATCAGCAGCTCTTCGTTGAACCGTGCACTGGCTGCCGCCAGCAGGGCGGAGTTGGTGCCGGTCTGGCCCCAGGGCGTGCGTTCCATTCCATAGACGCCGGCCACCACCACATGCGTGGCGCCTGCCTGGACCAGACGGCGCACCTGCGTGGCAAGGTCACGTCCGGCCTGGCGAACATTGGCGAGCATCTGGTCACCGGTCTGCGCGCCCGAGTTCACCAGCGCCACCTCGGCAATGATGTCCGAAATACCGCCATTGACGATCACCAGATCGCGCTCGCCAAACCGGTTGGCCGTGATGTACGCATCGATCTGCTGCTGGACGGTCGGGGTGGTCGTGCTGCCAGCGGCATCGGGCGTCGCAGCGATGCGGGCGTTTTTCTGCGCATAGAACGTACCGCCGCTGTTGGCCGGGACTGCAGGGACGCCATAGGCTGCCGCAACGCCTTGCGCCCAGATGTTGGTATTGCCGTCATTGACGGTGTAGCGGGTGCCGGCCTGGCCGACATCGGACAGGCCGTCACCGAAAGCGAACACCCGCGAGGGTTCCAGCTGCGACACGATCGAGCCTGACCCGCAGGCCGCCAGGGTCATCAGCGAGAGGGACGCCAGCGCCAGTGCAGCGCGGCGCATCCAGGAAAAAGACATGAAGTTCTCCAATACGGGGTTGCGCAGTAGTTTAACTTTCGCTGCTCGCGCCGGGGTCTGCTACGCCGAAGCCCTTTGCAGGCGGTCGCGCACGCCCTCCCACTCGGGCTCGTCGGGTGGCGTTTCTACCCAGATCAGCCTCACGCCCTGCGCATCGAAATCGCGCAGCACCGCAAACAGCTGTCGCGCGGTCTCCACCGCATCGTCGGGCATGCGCCGTCGCACAATCCGCGCCGAGCGGGTGCGCAGTATCGAGCGCGAATAGATCGCGATGCCTGCCGCGTCAGCGCCCAGCAGGTCCAGTGCGGTCTGCAGCGACTTCGCATCCATCAGACGCACGCGCGCCGTGGGTGCGTAATGCGACTCCAGCGTGCCCGATGCCCGGGGGGTGTCATCGAGCTCATCCGGGTTTCGCAAGCGCTCGCCGCAGGCGGCTTCCAGTTCCGCGCGACCGAGCACGCCCGGCCGCAGCAACACCGGCACACCGCGGGTGCAATCGACGATGGTCGATTCGATCCCGACCTCGCAGGGGCCCCCGTCAAGCACGAACAATTCATCGCCGAACTCGGCGCGCACATGCTCTGCCGTAGTGGGGCTGACGCGGCCGAACTTGTTGGCGCTCGGGGCCGCCACTCCCATCACCGGTGGCGACGCGTCTTTGCACGCCAGCAGCAGTGCTCGCGCCACCGGGTGCGAGGGGCAGCGCAGCCCAATGGAATCCTGCCCCCCGGCTGCGGCTGCGGCAAAGCCGCTGCGCCGGGGAAGGATGAGCGTGAGCGGACCGGGCCAGAACTTGGCGATAAGCCGTGACGCAAACGCCGGAACATCGGTCGCGAAATGCCCCACGCCCGAAGCATCGGCCACATGCACGATCAGGGGATGGTCACTCGGCCGTCCCTTGGCTGCAAAGATCTTCGCAACCGCAGGCTCCCGGCTTGCGTCGGCTCCGAGGCCATACACCGTCTCGGTCGGAAATGCGACCAGCTCACCGGCGGCGAGCAGCTGCGCGGCCTGCGCGATCGCCTGGTGACTGTTGCCTGCCAGGATCATCGGATTGCCGGTTTCAAAATGCCGCGATGCCCAGCAGTGCGGCCGCATGCAGCGCGTTGGCGCGTACGACGGCAACCGTCGGGCCCGTGATGGTGAGGTGACCCATCTTGCGCCCTTTGCGCGCATCGTTCTTGCCATACAGATGCAGATGCATGCCGGACAGCTCGAGCACCTTGTCCCAAGGGGGAGTCACCGGAGCGTCGCCCTGCGTCAACCACAGATCGCCCAGCAGGTTGAGCATGATGGCCGGGCTGTGCTGACGCGGCTGAACCAGCGGCAGCCCTGCCATCGTCCTGACTTGCAGATCGAACTGCGAGACGTCGCAGGCGTCAATGCTGTAGTGGCCGCTGTTGTGCGGGCGCGGTGCCATTTCGTTGACGACCAGCGAACCATCGAGAAGCAGGAAAAACTCGACGCACAACACGCCGACGTAGTCGATTCCCTGGGCGATCGCGCGCGCTGATTCGATGGCACGGTCAGCCTGTCCGGCCGGCAGGACGCCCTCCATCACCTGCGTCACGGCCAGAATGCCGTCTCTGTGCAGATTGAGCTGGGGCGGAAAATTCACCATGGCGCCATCGCGCCCGCGCGCAACGATCACCGAGCACTCGGCCGCCAGCGGCACCAGTTGTTCCAGCACGCAGGCAACACCTCCCAGGTCGTCCCAGGCCTGCTGCAACTGCTCGCGGTCCGACACGCGGACCTGGCCCTTGCCGTCATAGCCCATGCGAGATGTCTTGAGCACGCCGGGGAGCATGTCGTCCGTCACACCGGCCAGCTGTTCGGGCGAGGCGATCTCCAGGTACGGCACGCAGGGCACCCCGCAACTGGCGAAATGCGCTTTTTCTTTCGCGCGATCCTGCGCGATCGCCACAGCGGCCGCGCCAGGTGCAACCGGCCGCATCGATGCCAGCGTTGCAAGCGCATCCGCCGGCACGTTTTCGAATTCGGTGGTGATGGCAGCGCTGACATTGGCCAGCCGCTCCAGGCCGTCGTTGTCCAGGTAATCGGTGTGGATGTGGTGATGGCTCACCAGTCCCGCAGGACTGGCGGCGTCGGGGTCGAGCACGGCGCTGAAGAAGCCCATCTGGTGGGCAGCGTGCACGAACATGCGGCCCAGCTGGCCGCCGCCCATGACGCCCAGCGTTTCGCCCGGAAGAATCGGGGCTGTTTGAGTTGCAGGTGTTGTCATGGCATGGGCGGCAGCGTCATTGCGCGTGCCATCTCGGTCTGATTGAGCCGGTAGGCGTCGAGCTTTGCGCGCAGGGAAGGGTCTTCATTGGCCAGCATCGCCACTGCAAAAAGGGCGGCATTGGCGGCGCCGGCAGCCCCGATGGCGAAGGTCGCGACCGGAATCCCTTTTGGCATCTGGACGATGCTGTGCAGCGAATCGACGCCCTGCAGGTGCTTGCTGGCCACCGGCACACCCAGCACTGGCACCGTGGTCTTTGCGGCGATCATGCCCGGCAGATGAGCCGCGCCGCCCGCACCGGCGATGATCGCCTTGAGCCCCGCGCCCGCCGCTGCCTGCGCATAGGCGAACATGTCATCGGGCATGCGATGCGCCGAGACGACCCGGGCTTCGTGCGTGATACCGAATTCCTGGAGAATCGCTACTGCGTGTTGCAGCGTATCCCAGTCACCATAGAAAACTTTGAAGCCGAGGTCATTGCCGCCTCGATGGCCCAGCCTGTGCTGGTGGACTTCTGGGCGCCCTGGTGCGGCCCGTGCAAGGTGATCGGACCGATCCTTGAAAAGCTGGAGACCGACTACAAGGGGCGCTTCAAGCTCGTCAAGATCGACTCGGACCAGGAGCAGCAACTGGCGGGCGCCTTCGGCATTCGCAGCATTCCGACCTGCATCCTGCTCATCAACGGACAGCCTGTCGATGGCTTTCAGGGCGCGCTGCCTGAAGGCAAGGTCAGGGAATTCCTGGACAAGCACCTGCCACCGGCCGTTGAAGCGCCCGAGGAAGAACCGGTCGCTGAAGATGCCGGCGTCGACGACCCGGCCGTGCAGCTTGAAAAGCTGCAGCAGGCAATCGCGACTGACCCGGCCAATGACGACGCGCGCTTCGGCTATGTGAAGGCGCTGCTGCTGGCAGGTCGCACCGACGATGCCAAGGTGGCATTCGCGCCGGTCATCGCGAAGACGTCGCTGGTGCGCCGCTTCGATTCGCTGCAAAAGTGGATGGATGCGCTGGATGCCGCGCACGGCAAGGACACCGGCCAATTCGATGCCCGCATCACGGCGAACAAGCGCGATTTCGAGGCGCGGTATGCGCGCGCGCAGGTGCTGATCGCCAACCAGCGCTGGACCGACGCTATGGACGAGCTGCTTGAGATCCTGATGCGCGACAAGACCTGGAACGAGGATCTGGCGCGCAAGACGTATATCGCGGTGCTCGACATCATCGAGCCGCCAAAACCCAAGGTTGCCGATGGACAGATTCCGCCGGATGATCCGACGGTTGCCACCTATCGCAGAAGGCTATCGAGCGTCGTGCTTTCCTGATCAGCGGGTGAGCATAGTCACCCGCTCTGCAGGCGCGGTGACTTTCAGCTCCACCAGCTCACCGCCTCGTCGCATCTTCGGGTAACTCACCGATTCGACTGCCAGCGTCGAGCCCGGATTCAATGCGGGGACCGGCGCCTTCGCACCCGGTGCGTCCGGCCCCTGTGCCAATTGCGCATCGCCATCGCATGTCGCGAGCAGCGCCGATGCGGTCACCCGCACCTGCTTCACACGGGCCAGCGATTGCCTGTCCGATCCGGTGATGGCCCTGCCATCCTGTGACAGCAGCTGGACACCCGCCATGCGAGGCGCCCACTTGCCGGTGTCGGACAGGCGCCCGGCCACCAGACACGAGCTTTCCGATTGCGCAAAGGACGTCGCGCCGGTGAGTGCAAGCCCGAGGGCCAGTGCGATGCGCAGCGTGATCATGCGGTTCTCCGGTAGGAATGACCGGCCCAGCATACCCGCCGCAGCTCAGCCCTTCAAGCGCTGCAGTGCCTCGCGGTACTTGGCGGCGGTCTTCTCGATGACTTCGCGAGGCAGGCGTGGCGCGGGTGGGGTTTTGTCCCAGGGCTTGCCGTTGATGCGCACCGCCTCCAGCCAGTCGCGCACGAACTGCTTGTCATAGCTGGGCGGGTTGGTGCCGGCCTGATAAGCCGCTTCATAACCTTCCACCGGCCAGTAGCGCGATGAATCGGGCGTGAGCACCTCATCCATGAGCACGAGCGTGCCCTGCTCATCCAGCCCGAACTCGAACTTGGTGTCGGCAATGATCATCCCCTTGGTCAGGGCGATGGCGGCTGCTTCCTTGTAGATGCGGATGCTGATGTCGCGAATCTGCTTTGCCAACGCTGGCCCGACAATTTCGACCACCTGCTCGTAACTGATGTTTTCATCGTGCTCACCCATTGCTGCCTTGGCAGCGGGCGTGAAGATCGGCTCTGGCAATTTGCCTGCATTCCTGAGGCCTGGCGGAAGTTGCACGCCGCAAACGGCCTGCGACTCCTGGTACTCCTTCCAGCCGCTGCCGGCCAGGTAGCCGCGAACCACCGCCTCCACCGGAATCGGCTTCAGCCGCTTGACCAGCATCGAGCGCCGCGAAACCTGGGGGATTTCATCGGCTGCGACCACGCTCTCCGGCGCCTCGCCGGTCAGATGGTTGGGACAGATATGGCCGAGCTTGTCGAACCAGAAAAGCGCCATCTGCGTGAGCAGCTCGCCCTTGCCCGGAATCGGTTCGCCCATGATCACGTCAAAGGCCGATAGCCGGTCACTGGCCACCATCAGGATCCGGTCGGTGCCGACCGCGTAGTTGTCGCGCACCTTGCCGCGCGCCAGAAGGGGCAGCGAGGTGAGCGCGGAGGTGTGGAGGGCTGGGGTCATTGATTCAAAAGATTTGCGGAAAGAGCTCGGGCGGCGCGCCAAGTCGAATTGTCCATCACGGCGCTTGCAGCGCGAACTGCAGGCGCGGGTCAATCACCGCAAGGTGTTCAAAGTCCCGATCGGCATGCAGTAACGGCTCACCGGCCTCGATGGCGCTCGCCGCAATCAGGCAGTCATTGGGACTGCGAATGGTGAGTCCCTGCCAGCGGCATCGGGCATAGAGCATGGCGGCCTGACGCGCGACTTCATGTGTGTCGTCAGGCGTCCAGGCCGGTATGACATCGAGTTGCTGCTGCAACGCAATGAAATGGCGCGGGCTCCGTGCACCTTGCAGAAGCTCCTGGTAGACAGGATCGAGCATGCGCAACGGCTCCTGCCGTTGCAGGGCTCGTCGAAGCCGAAGGTGAGCGGGCGAGCCCGTGCCACGAAACAATTCCACCCAGGCCGAGGTATCTGCGATCACTTGCCGGCCAGTTTTTTGACACGCGCACGCGCTGCCGGTTTGACATAGACCGCCTCGGGCTCGGCAACATGCATGGCCCCCTGCGATCCTCCGTGTGGAGCACCATAGCGCGGATGAGTGAATAGCGCCTTCGGATCGTAGTCATCGGCAAGCACGTCGCTGCCCTCGAGCGCCAACAACCCGGAGTAGTCGGGCTTGCGCACATAGGCCTTCAACGCGGCTTCAACGGCGGCCTTCTTCGTGGTCACGCCTGCAAGGACCATCGCTTGTTCGACGAGGTCGTCGTCCAGGACGATGTTAGTTCGGGTACTCATTCATACACCTTCAATGTGTATGAAAATTATGCCACGCCGGCGCCAAAACGAAAGCCGCCCGAAGGCGGCCTGCGGGGATCAACGCGCCAACCTCAGTTCACAACCTGCGCCAGCTCGCCTTTTTCATACTTCTGCGCCACGACCTGCATCGAATCGGTCTTGATTTTCGCGGCCTGGCCTTCGCAGCCGAACTCGATGTAGCGCTGCCTGCAGATCTGTTTGGCGGCTTCGCGTGCGGGTTTGAGCCATTCCCGCGCATCGAACTTCTCCGGGTTCTCGGCCAGGAACTTGCGCACAGCGGCGGTCATGGCCAGGCGGATGTCGGTGTCGATGTTGATCTTGCGCACGCCGTACTTGATGGCTTCCTGGATTTCTTCCACGGGCACGCCGTAGGTTTCCTTCATGTTGCCGCCGTATTGCCGGATGGCCGCCAGCAGGTCTTGCGGCACGGACGACGAGCCATGCATCACCAGGTGCGTGTTGGGAATACGCCGGTTGATTTCCTTGATACGGTCGATCGCCAGGATGTCACCGGTGGGCTTGCGCGTGAACTTGTACGCACCGTGGCTGGTGCCGATCGCGATGGCCAGCGCATCGAGTTGCGTGCGCTTGACGAAGTCTGCCGCCTGCTCGGGGTCGGTCAGCAGCTGCTCGCGGGTCATGGTGGCATCGGTGCCGTGACCGTCTTCCTTGTCGCCCTTCATGGTTTCCAGCGAACCCAGGCAGCCGAGTTCGCCTTCGACCGTGACGCCGACCTTGTGCGCCATGTCCACGACCTTGCGCGTGACATCGACGTTGTAGTCGTAGCTGGCGATCGTCTTGCCGTCGGCTTCGAGCGAGCCGTCCATCATCACGGACGAAAAGCCCAGGTCGATCGCACCGCGGCAGACGTCGGGGTTCTGGCCATGGTCCTGGTGCATGACCAGTGGAATCGTGGGATAGGCCTCGATCGCAGCCAGGATGAGGTGCTTGATGAAAGGCTCACCTGCGTACTTGCGGGCACCCGCCGACGCTTGCAGGATCACGGGAGCGCCGGTCTCTTTTGCCGCCTCCATCACGGCCTGGACCTGCTCCAGGTTGTTGACGTTGAAAGCAGGGATGCCATAGCCGTTTTCAGCGGCATGGTCCAGAAGTTGGCGCATGGAGACGAGAGGCATGGTTCAGGTCCAGGTGGATATGTCGGGGGAAGCCCGGAATTTTACAGGCGACAAAGGGTTTCAATGGGGCCGTCCGGCACCATCTGAGGCGTTCATGCCTCTATTCACCCTCTACGGTCTGGCGGCCGCGCTGGCCTATTACGTGTGGGCCCGCCTGGTGCCCGACATGCCCGGTGCCTGGCCCGGCATCCTTTTCAGTGCCTTGCTAGTGGTCACTGCGGCGTTGATGCCGATGGGCATGGCAGCCCGAAGACAGTTCAGCCAGCCGCGCGCAGACACGATGGCCGCAGCCGGGCTGCTCGCAATGGGCCTGTTCTCTTCGCTTTTCGTGTTTACCGTCGTGCGCGATGCGCTGTTGCTAGCAGGATTTGCCGGCAGCTTTGTTCTGGAGTCGCTGTTGCCCACGCAGCGCTTCCTGGCTATCACCGCACTCATCGCCCCGTCACTAGCGATCGGGGTCACCATCGCCGGGTTTGTGAACGCGCGGCGGACCGCCGGCGTGGTCAAGGTCGATGTGGCGGTGCCGGGCCTGCCGGCTGCGCTGGATGGGTTCACGATCGTGCAGATCAGCGACATCCATATCGGTCCGACCATTCGCGGCCGGCATCTCGAGCGCATCGTCGATTCGGTCAACCTCCAAAATGCGGACGTGGTCGCGATCACCGGCGATCTGGTGGATGGATCGGTGCCGCAGTTGCGCGACCAGGTCGCGCCGCTGGCACGCCTCTCGTCCAGGGATGGGAGTTTCTTCGTCACCGGCAACCACGAGTATTACGCAGGGGTCCTGCCGTGGATCGCCGAGCTGCGGCGCCTTGGCATCAACGTGCTGCTCAACGAGCATGGGGTCATCGAGCGCGGCGCTGCAAAGCTTGTTCTTGCCGGCGTCACCGACTTCAACGCCGGGCATTTCGACGAGTCGCACCGCAGCGACCCCCAGGCAGCGCTGGCCGGTGCGCCGCCGGATGCGTCCGTCAAAGTATTGCTGGCCCACCAGCCACGCAGCGCAAGCGCTGCTGCTGCGGCCGGGTTCGACCTTCAGATTTCGGGGCACACCCATGGGGGGCAGTTCTGGCCCTGGAATCATTTCGTCCGCTTCCAGCAGCCCTACACAGCCGGGCTTCATCGTCTGGATGAGCTGCAGGTGTACGTCAGTCGCGGCACCGGGTACTGGGGACCTCCCAAGCGCTTCGGTGCCCCCTCGGAAATCACCGTCCTTCGACTCGTCGCTGCGTAAGTGCGCGTCCTACGGCTGCGCGGGGTGTTGTCCCACAAACCGACCGAAAAGCGAGCCCAAAACTTGCCGCATGTTCCGCGCAGCATCCCTTTCATCAACCCTTTCCGGCGCCCGCGCCAACAACGTCAATTACCTGGGCGCAGCCCGCAGCCGCCGCAAATTCGAGCTGTACTACCCGAACGGCTTTTTCGACGAAACCTATCAGATCAGCGAGCGCTCATTCAAGGAGCGCGCGCATCTTCAATGGCAAGAGCAACTGGGGCCGGTCGCATTTCGCAAGTTGCTTGCGCGCGGGGAGTTCCGGCACATCGCAGACACCGCCGTGCGGATCGAATCGAACAGCAATCTGCTGTTTTCGTTCGAGCGGATGGCGCTGCGCGACGCCGTGAAGACGGCCGCCGGTGCACGGCTGTTTGCCACCGAGCTCTACGCATTCCTGTGGGGACGCGGCTCGCCGCACCGGCGCTTTGACGATTGGGTGCAGGCCCTGTCGGAGTTGCCTCGCAGAGAAGCGCGCGTGGTGACCTGGCCGCTTGCCACGGTCTTTGGCTTTCTGGCGCGACCGGACCGGCACCTGTTTCTCAAGCCGCGCGCCACGCGCAAGGCTGCCCGCGACTATGGGTTCGATTTCGAATACACCCCGCAGCCATCATGGGAGGTGTACCGCTCGCTGCTCACGTTCGCAGCCATCTTGCGCCGCGATCTGGACAAGCGGCCCGGCTTCAAGGCGCGGGACATGATCGATGTGCAATCGTTCATCTGGGTGCTGGGCGCGCCAGAATACGAAGCCTAGCAGCCAGTCCGCGCCGCGCGCGGGGCGACCTCACCTGGCGAACTGCTCCGAGCCGATGAGGCCGATCTTGACCAGGCCTGCCTGTTGCGCGCTCGCCAGCACGGCAGCCACCTGCTCGTATTTGGCGAGGCTGTTCGGGCGCAGGTGAATCTCGGGTTGTTCACGGCGCGCAGCTGCACTGCGCAGCCTCCGTTCCAGCTCGGCACGGTCCGCCAGGCGCTCCCCGTTCCACAACCACGCGCCTTGCGGCGTGACGTCGATCTGGACGATCTCCGGATCGACGACGGGCGGTGGCGTGCTGAGCCCCGGCATCTCCAGCCGCGCAGAATGCAGCTGGACCGGAATCGTGATGATGAGCATCACCAGCAGCACAAGCAGCACATCCACCAGCGGCGTGGTGTTGATATCGACCATCATGTCGTGATCGCCGTCGCTGCTGCCCAGCGGGATCATCGCGGCGGCTCCGAGAGAAAACCGACCCGGGCAATGCCCGCCTGCTGCGCCGCATGAACCACCTGCCCGATCGACTGGTAATCGGCGCGGGCGTCGGCGCGGATGTGCAGCTCGGGCTGCGGTTTTTCCTGCGCGACGCGCGCCAGTTCACCGGCCAGCACCTGCGGGTCGCGAACCGGGGTGTCGAACCAATACACGAGGCCCTGCGCATCGACCGTGATGATGACGTCCTGCGGCTGGGCCTCGCGCGCTTCGTTGGCTTCGCGCGGCAGCGTCACGCCGATCGAGCTGTTCACCACCGGGACCGTGATCAGGAAAATGATGAGCAACACCAGCATCACGTCCACCAGCGGCGTGGTGTTGATGGTCGCGAGCAGCGGCTCGTCGGCATCGGGCATCTGGTGCGGGAAGCGGATCGCCATGGCAGATGGAGCAGCGGCCCTAGCGGCGGGCGTTGGCTGCCAGCAGCACGGTGTGCAGGTCCGAGCCGAAGGCGCGCACCGTGTCCATGCCCACCTTGTTGCGTCGCACCAGCCAGTTGTAGCCCAGCACGGCCGGCACGGCCACAGCCAGGCCGATGGCGGTCATGATGAGCGCCTCGCCAACCGGGCCGGCCACCTTGTCAATCGATGCCTGGCCCGACGCCCCGATCTTCACGAGCGCGTTGTAGATGCCCCAGACCGTGCCGAACAAACCGACGAAAGGCGCGGTGGAACCCACAGTCGCCAGCACGGCCAGGCCTTCTTGCGTGCGGCTGTGCACCGTGGCGATCGCGCGCTCGATGCTCTGCGCGACCCAGGTGTTGTGATCGACCTGCCCGATGAGGCCGCCGTGCTTGCGGGCGGCTTCGAGCGCCGACTCGGCGATGAAGCGAAACGGGCTTCCGACCTGCAGCTGCTCCACGCCCTGCCGGACGCTGTCGGCCTTCCAGAACTTCTGGTTGGCGACTTTGCCCTGCGTGTCCATCTTCGACTGCGCGAGCAGTTTGCTGATCAGCACATACCAGCTGCCCAGCGACATCACCGCCAGGATCAGCAGCGTGATGCGTGCAACCCAGTCGCCCTGGGCCCACACCGCCTTCAGACCGTAGGGATTGGCAACATCAGCTGGCTGGATGGGCGGCAGTGCGGGTGCAGGCACCGGCACTGCCGACGGGCCGACCGGCATCGATGCCGACGCGGATGTCCCCCGCGTCAGGGAAGCGTCGGCGGTCGCACTGGCAGCGCTCGCAGCGCGCCCGGGGGCGGGTGCGGTCTGTGCCTGCGCGTACCCTGTCAGCAGCGACGCGGCCAGTGCACAGGCCGACGCGATCAGACGGGCGGACAGGAGTGGGTGGGCGGGCATAGAAAACCTGGACGAAGCGTGGATGAGCCAAAGACTTGTCCATTGTGTCGCATCCATACGCTGCAGCGCCTCCATTTGATGCGCGCCCGTGTCCATAATCTCGCCCATGCACAAGCCCTGGAAGCCAAGCGTGACCGTCGCCGCCATCATCGAGCAGGATGGCCGCTTCCTGATGATCGAGGAAGAAACCGCGCTCGGCCTGCGATTCAACACGCCGGCCGGCCACCTGGACCCCGGCGAGACGCCCGAGCAGGGCTGCGCGCGCGAGGCCCTTGAAGAATCAGCCTACGAGTTCAGGCCGACGGCCCTGCTGGGCATGTACCTGGCCCGCTCGCGCAAGAACTCCACGGGCGAAGACCAGACCTATCTGCGGCTCGCGTTCTGCGGCGAGCTGGGCGCACATCACCCGGAGCAAAAGCTCGACACGGGCATCGTGCGGACCTTGTGGATGACGGCCCAGGAAGTGCGCGCCTGTGCAGACCTGCATCGCAGCCCGCTCGTGCTTCAGTGCATCGAAGACTATCTGGCGGGCGTCAGGCATCCCCTGTCAGTGATCTACACGCACCCTGACGTACTGGTCACGCCAGCGTAGATGTCGTAGACGGCAGAGAGCGCTCACTTCGCGCACTTGCCGGCGAGCGCCCGGCCGATCAGGGCCGGCGCGGCCAGCAACCCCCCAGCCTGCTGCGCATCCCGGGGGGCGTGCATGCAATCGTCGATCGAGCCCGATTCGATTCCTTCGGCCAGCGGATCTTTTGGCCTGCCCCGCCGCAGTTGCTCATTGGCCATGTCGCTGATGCTGCGCTGGCGCTGGATGCGATACGGCCCGGGTAGCGGCGGCAGTGCCGGTGTCAACACCGGTGCGGGGGGCAATGCCACTGCTGATCCCGCAGCAGGTGGGGCAGGCGCCGCACGACCCCAGCCGTCTGCGGGCGGCGCGGGCACCAGGATCGGCGTGGCCCGTCCCGCTCCCGGCGAACCGGGCGCGACCGGAACATCGACGACCGGGCCTTGCAAACGCTGAGTGGGGCCTGCTGGCGCCGGCGGGGCGGGTGCTGGCCCGGGCGATGCAGCCGCGGGGGGACTGGGCGCGGGTGGAGCAGCTGGGGCGGGCGGCACCGTTGGGGCTAGTGGCGCTGGTGGCGCTGGGACCGCAGGCGCTGGGGCAAGCGGGACCGGCAAGGGGGCTGGCACCGGAGCGGGGGCCGGAGGAACTGGCGCTGGCACAGGGTCCGGCAGCGGGGCAGGCGTTGGTTCCGGCGCCGGCAATGGAACGGGAGCCGGCACGGGCTCGGGCGGTGGCAGTATCTCGACGGGTACAGACAGGGGCGGTATGACTGACGGCAGTGGATCCGGCGTAGGAACAGCGGGCATTGGCGGCGCTGCGGTTTCCAGAGCCGGGACGGGTTCGGGCGCGGCTGTAGCGGGCACCGGAGCGGGCACCGGCTTTTTCGCCTGCAGCCTTTCGGGCAGCTGCGTGGTCGTCTTCAGAGGCACGCTCGACTCGGGATTGCGCGAAAAGACCAGGCTGTTGTCGGCCGTGCCTGGCCGGGTCTGAGAACGGATCGTGATCGCCCGGCTCGAGGCGGATGGCGCGGGGCTGATCGGCTGCACATACTGGTATACGACGTAGCGGATCTGCTGCTGGAGCGGTGTGTGCTGCAACAGGAGCCACAGCAGCGCAACGTGAATGGCACCCGCTGTCGCCATGCCGGCAGGCGACAGGCGCTGCCGTGGAAATGGCGGAGATGTGGGCCGGTAGTGCATGTGGACAAACTAGCCTTGGGATAATCGCACAAATGAACAGCAAGCCTCGTGTGGTCGTCGGGTTGAGCGGAGGCGTTGACTCCGCGGTGACCGCGCACCTGCTCAAGGCGCAGGGCTACGACGTCGTCGGTATCTTCATGAAGAACTGGGAGGACGACGATGACGACGAATACTGCTCGTCTAACCAGGACTTCATCGACGCGGCGAGCGTGGCCGATGTGATAGGCATCGAGATCGAGCACGTCAACTTCGCGGCCGAATACAGGGACCGGGTTTTTGCCGAGTTCCTGCGTGAATACCAGGCCGGGCGCACCCCCAACCCGGATGTTCTGTGCAACGCCGAAATCAAGTTCAAGGCCTTCCTCGACCATGCGATGCGCCTGGGCGCCGGCAAGATCGCCACGGGGCATTACGCCCGCGTCCGGGAAAACGAGGGCGCGTTCGAGTTACTGAAGGGCCTGGACGAAACCAAGGACCAGAGCTACTTCCTGCACCGGCTTTCGCAGGCGCAGCTGTCCAAGACGCTGTTTCCCGTGGGCGAGTTGCGCAAGAGCGAAGTGCGCCGGATCGCGGAAGACCTGGGCCTTCCCAACGCGAAGAAGAAGGATTCAACCGGCATCTGCTTCATCGGCGAGCGGCCGTTTCGCGACTTCCTCAACCGCTACATCAGCAAGGAGCCGGGCCCGATCAAGGACGAGCGCGGACGAACCATCGGACAGCATCAGGGGCTGTCGTTCTACACACTGGGGCAAAGGCAGGGGTTGGGTATTGGCGGCATCAAGGCCAAGGGCGCGCAGCGCGGCGGGGGCGATCACGCGCCCTGGTTTGTTGCGCGCAAGGACATGGCCAGCAACATCCTGTGGGTGGTGCAGGGCCACGATCATCCCTGGCTGCTATCGGCGGCCCTCGATGCGGATGATGCGAGCTGGGTTGCGGGGCATGCCCCGGAGGCCGGAGCCTATGGCTCCAAGACGCGCTACCGGCAGTCTGATTCGCCCTGCGTGCTCGGCGCCCATGCCAATAGCTCGTTCCACCTCGATTTTCCGCAGCCGCAATGGGCGGTGACGCCGGGTCAATCGGCCGTGCTGTATGACGGCGAGGTGTGCCTGGGCGGGGGCGTCATTTCCTCCTAGCAGCCCCTTTTGAGGGTTCGCTCAGAACGGAATATCGTCATCCATGTCATCGAAACCACTCGGGGGCGCTTTCGCAGCGGGACGCTGCCCGCCACCTTGCGGCGCCGGCGGACGGCTGGCCGGCGCGCGGCGCTGTTCGTAGCCACCGCCGTCGTCATCCCCCGACGATGCGGGCGAGCCCATGCCCTGGCGGCCACCGAGCATCTGCATGTTGTCGGCGCGGATTTCGGTGGTGAATTTCTCGATGCCGTCCT
>JAZKFD010000101.1:0-3769 GCA_040386635.1 Pseudomonadota bacterium | reverse complement strand
CCAGCACCAGGACGACGTGCGCCACATCGACTGGAACGTCACGGCGCGCCTGCAGGTGCCCCACGTGCGCGTCTTCACCGAAGACCGCGAGATGGCGGCCTGGTTCCTGGTCGATCTGAGCCCATCCGTCGATTTCGGGTCGGGTGAAATCCGCAAGCGGACCGTCTCTGCAGATTTCGTCGGTGTGCTGGCGCGCCTTTTGACGCGGCACGGCAACCGCGTGGGTGCGATGCTGTACGGCACGGGCGTGGACACCATCATTCCCACGCGCGGCGGCCGGCCTCACGTGCTGCATATCCTGCACAGCATCAACAAGCGCCCGGAAATCAAGGACGGCAACATCACCCGCCTGCAGGACCTGCTGAAATCTGCTGCCGGTCTCATCAAGCGCCGCTCGACCGTGTTCGTGGTTTCCGACTTCATCAGTGAACCGGGCTGGGAGCGGCCACTGGCGCTGCTTGCGCAAAGGCATGAGGTGGTCGCCGTGCGGGTTGTCGATCCGCTGGAGCTCGACATTCCCGACCTGGGCCTGCTCACCATCCGCGACAGCGAAACCGGCGAGCAGTTGCTGGTGGATACACACGACGCGGGTTTTCGCAAACGCTTCGCCCGGATTGCCGCCCAGCGCGAAGCCGACCTGCGCCAGGGCTTTATCAAGGCGGGCGTGGATGCCCTCGAATTATCAACAGACGGCGACATGGTCGAGGCGGTGGTGCGCTTTGTGGACATGCGCAAGCGCCGCACCCGCCTCGCGGCTGGGGGCGGACTGCCGGCGCACCTGAGGCGCGCGGCCTGACAGGACTGCAATCATGAACTTTCTCTGGGCACAAAACCTCTGGATGCTGCTGGTATTACCGGTGCTCGTCGTGTTGTATGTATGGCTGCTGCGCCGCAAGAAAAAGGTCGCGCTGCGCTATGCAACGCTTTCCATCGTGAGGGAAGCGATGGGTGCGGGGCAGAGCTTCAAGCGGCATGTACCGCCGCTTCTGTTCCTGCTGGCGATGGCAGCCCTGTTGCTGGCAGCGGCGCGACCGGTTGCAGTCGTCACGCTGCCTTCCAACCAGCAAACGATCATCCTGGCGATGGACGTGTCGGGCAGCATGCGCGCGACCGACGTGCAGCCCAACCGGCTGGTTGCCGCGCAGAACGCGGCCAAGGCCTTCATCACCGAGTTGCCGCGCCACGTGAAGGTCGGCATCGTCGCGTTCGCCGGATCGGCGCAGGTCGCGCAATTGCCCACTGTCAATCGCGAAGACCTCGTGACCGCCATCGATCGCTTTCAGCTCCAGCGCGCAACGGCCACCGGCAACGCCATCGTGATTTCGCTTGCCACGCTCTTTCCCGATGCCGGCATCGACATCGCATCGATGCAGGGTGGACGCGATCGCCAGCGGGGACTGTCGCTGGACACCGAGAAAAAGGAAAAGAAGGAATTCACGCCGGTTGCACCGGGTTCCTACGCTTCCGCCGCGATCATCATGCTGACGGATGGGCAGCGCACCACCGGCGTGGATCCCCTGGAAGCCGCCAAGATCGCCGCTGATCGGGGCGTGCGCGTGTACACCGTGGGCATCGGCACGGTGGATGGCGAGACGATCGGATTCGAGGGCTGGTCGATGCGCGTGCGGCTTGACGAAGAAACGCTCAAGTCCATCGCCAACAAGACCAGCGCCGACTACTACTACGCAGGGACGGCGGCCGATCTGAAGAAGGTGTACGAGACGCTCAGTTCACGTCTCACGGTCGAGAAGAAAGAAACCGAAGTGTCCGCCCTGTTCGCGCTGGTGGCAGGCATTCTGGCCCTGCTGTCAGCCGGCCTGTCGCTGCTGTGGTTCAACCGCATCCTCTGATTTGGAGCGGCTTGCCGCGTCCGATCAGCTCAGGTGCCCTTCGACCAGCCGCAGCTGCCTGTGACAGCGTGCAGCCAGCGTCTCGTCGTGCGTTACCAGAATGAAGGCCGTGCCGCGATCGCGCGCGAGCTGCAGCATCATCTCGAACACCACGTCGGCCGTGCTCCGGTCCAGGTTGCCCGTGGGCTCATCGGCCATCACGCAGGCCGGATTGGTCACCAGCGCGCGCGCGATTGCCACGCGCTGACGCTCGCCACCCGATAACTCGGCCGGCCTGTGCTTGACGCGTTCGCGCAAACCCACCGATTCCAGCGTCTTCGCCGCAGCAGCGGCACATTCTTCAAGCGGCAGGCGCCGGATACGAAGCGGCATACCGACGTTATCGAGCGCGCTGAACTCGGGCAGCAGGTGATGGAACTGATAGACGAATCCGAGGTGTTCGTTGCGCAGCCGCCCTTGCGCTGCGGCGTCCAGCCGGGTGAAGTCATGACCCATCAACTCGATCTGGCCGGAAGTCGGCGCGTCAAGGCCACCCAGCAGATGCAGCAAGGTGCTCTTGCCTGAACCTGAAGCGCCGACGATCGCAATCGTCTCGCCCTTTCGAACTTCGAGGTCGACACCCTTGAGCACCTGGACGTCGAGCGTGCCGTCGTGGAATCGCTTGGTGATGCCCTGCGCTTTCAGAACGATGTCACTCATAGCGCAGCGCCTCCGCCGGATTTACACGGCTGGCACGCCAGCTGGGGTACAGCGTGGCAACGAATGCCAGCACCAGCGAAATAACGGCAATCGGCACGATGTCGTCGCTTTGCGGATCGCTGGGCATGCGGCTGATGAGGTAGATGTCGCGCGGCAGGAAACTCGCGCCCAGCGCACTTTCGAGCGCCGGCACGATCACGTCGATGTTCACGGCAACACCAAGCCCCAGCAGCAATCCGGCCATTGTTCCAATCACGCCGACGGTTGCGCCCTGCACGACGAAGATGCCCATGATGCTGCCCGGGCTTGCGCCCAGTGTCCGCAAGATTGCGATATCAGCCCGCTTGTCGGTGACCGTCATGACGAGCGTGCTGACCAGGTTGAAGGCGGCCACGGCCACGATGAGCGTGAGGATGATGAACATCATCCGCTTTTCAAGTTGCACGGCGGCAAACCAGGTGCGGTTCTGACGCGTCCAGTCGCGCACCAGGAACTGCCCGCTAAGGGTGTTCGAAAGCTCCGCGCCGACCTCGCGCGCCTTGTGCAGATCCTTGAGCTTCAGGCGAATGCCGGTGGGCCCCTCGAGGCGGAAGATGCGCGCCGCGTCGTCCTGGTGCAGCAGCACCAGACCGCTGTCATATTCGAAATGGCCCGAATCGAAGGTACCCACCACCGTCAGCTGCTTGAGGCGCGGCACGACACCTGCGGGCGTAACCTGCCCGCCCGGCGCGATCATCGTGACCGGGTCGCCCTCTTGTACGCCGAGCGCACGCGCCAGCTCGACGCCCAGCACCGCCCCAAATTCGCCTGACTTGAGCTTGTCGAGCACCGGCTTCATGGAAGCGGCGAGGTCGGTGACTTCGGGCTCCCTGGCCGGGTCGATCCCGCGCACGATCGCACCGCGCATTTCTTCGCCGCGCGCCATCAGCGACTGCGCCGAGATGAATGGGGCCGCACCTGTCACTTCAGGGTTGCGCCTGGCCTCGGACATCGTGCGGTTGGCGTCTTCAAGCATGCCGCCGCCCGGCCCGAAAATTTCGATGTGCGAGACAACGCCCAGCATCCGGTCGCGCACTTCTTTCTGGAACCCGTTCATCACCGACAGTACGATGATGAGCGCGGCCACGCCCAGGGCAATGCCCAGCATGGAGACTCCGGAGATAAAAGAGATGAAGCCGTTGCGACGCGTCGCTCGACCGGCCCTGGTGTAACGCCAGCCC
>JAZKFD010000100.1:0-6930 GCA_040386635.1 Pseudomonadota bacterium | reverse complement strand
TCTCCTCGTGTGGGAGTTGAATTCAGGTCCGGGTGGTGCTGTAGTACTTCTTCACATGGTCCGACAGCTGGTAGCCGCCTCCACGCTCAGGCATCGGCAGCGCGGCTGCCGGCTCTGCTGCAAGCTCCTGGACTTTAGGCAGCGCAACGACGGCTGCTGCTGCTGCGCCAGCCGTGGCGGCGCCAAAAACGAAACCGCGCCGCGACGGCTTTTTTTGCTGGTTATCCGACATGTTGTCTCCTGCTTTTCACAAGCTTTTACTACTCTAGACCAGTGTGACTTATGCCGCAATCGTTTGCATGCAAAAACGGACGGCTTAGTCCTAGGGGAAAACGATGAGTGTCGCCACGCGCTACAGCCATGTGCCTGACCTGCGACTACGAAAGCATGTCAAAGCCTTGCATTTCCACGCCGATGAAGGCGCGGGTGAAGGCAGCGAGCGTTGCGTAGAAACGGGCCTTGGGATGCTGCGACACCGTATCGCAGAAGGTCATCACCCAGGGCTGCAGGTGCAGCGCGAAGAACTCGGACTGGCGCGTGAGATTGGCCACGGCCACGTCCTCTCCGGCGATCAGATACCGCATGACTTCAAAGAGATAGGCGATGTTGTCCTCGGTGTCGGGCATGGCCTCGTCGCGCTCCAGGCCAAGCGCTGCAAGATCATCGCGAAGACGCGCCAGGGGCTTCTCGTTCAGAAAGCCCGCAAGGTAATGAGAACCGTAGAGATAGATTTCAGGTTTGCCCACACCTTCGAAAAGGGCATCGTGTTCCAGGCCGATCGCCTCGTCGGTCATCTCGCGCGCCCGCGCAACGACATCACGCCACGGTTCCTCCAGGAAGGCGCCAGCAGCCGGTGATTCGGTGGCAGCCACACGCAGTGCAGCGAGCAGCGCAGGCGCTGGCCGCGCGTAATAAAGCTGCGCCAGCAAGCCGTAGATTTCGGCTCGCGCCGTTTCTTCGTCAAGCGCAGACGACACCGGAATGTTGGGGATCATGGGTTCGCGGCTGGAAGGACAGTGGGCAGGGGTCAGAGGTCAGAGGTCAGAGGTCCGTGATCTTGACTTCGTTGTCTGCAGAATAGATGTCGATCACGCGGCAGTCTCCGCACATCCTGAGTCGCTCCAGGGCCGCGCCCTGGAACATGGAATGGCCCGACAACTTCGCCAGCATCGACTCGACGCCCTTGAGGGTGCCGAACGGGGTGCCGCACCGCACACAGCCGTAGGGCTGGGTTTCGTTGAGCACGCGCGCCTCCTTGCGCTCGGGCGTGAGCAACAGGCGGGGCTGCAACACGATCGCGTCTTCCGGGCAGGTTGAAGCGCACAGGCCGCACTGCACACAGTTCTTCTCGATGAAGCGCAGCTGTGGCTTGTCCTGGTTGTCGAGCAGGGCGCTGGACGGGCAGGCGCCGACGCAGCTCATGCACAGGGTGCACTTGTCCTTGTTGACACCAATTGAGCCGAACGGCGAACCGGTCGCAGGCAGCTCGATCGCCTCGGGTCGTACGGCGGCGTGCTCGACGAGGTGGTCGATCGCCAGGTCGAGCGTCGCGCGTTTTTCCGCGGCCACTGAAAAGCGCGCCGGCTGCCTGGGCGTCTGCTGCCGGGTCTGCGCAAGGGCTTGCAGCTTGGTGTCGAGGTCCTGCGATGTCGACGTCCACAGCAAGTGGAAATGCGTACCGGCGTAGCCCAGTCCATTGACGATGGCCTGGGCAATCGTCATCTGCGCCTTCAGGCTGTCGATGTATTGCGGCGCCTCCTCGCTCGTCACCACCACCGCCACTTGAGAAGCACCGAACGCCACAGCCGACAACCACAGGTCCAGGCCCACGCTGGCGGTGTGCCAGAGCGCGAATGGGATAACGTTGGCGGGAATGCCGTGCGCCTTCTTGAGTTGCGCAGCGCGGCCCAGTTCTTCGATGAGTGTCTGCCCGCGTTCCTGGCTGTGCAGCAGCACCACCGGCGACTTGCCGCCGGCGCCTGCGTAGGTGGACAGCAGCGTCCTGAACTTCGTGCCCTGCTCGTTCGCCCGAGGGTAGGCATAGGTGATCGCGCCGGTGGGGCATACAGTGGTGCATGCGCCGCAACCCACACACAGATTTGGGTTCACCTTGATCTGCTGGCGTGACTTCTCGCTGCTGATCGCTTCTGCCGAGCAGACTTCGATGCAGGCGTTGCAACCGACGGTCTCATTGCGGCTATGCGCGCAGAGCTTTTGCTTGTAGTTGAAGAACTTCGGCTTGTCGAATTCGCCCACGAGTTCGCGCAGCTTGAGGATAGTCTGCAGGCTCACGCCACCCACCGCATGGAAGTAGCCCTGCGGCGGCGCGTGCTGTTTGAATGCAGGCTCGGCGCGCAGATCCAGCACCAGGTCGAACTTTTCGCTGAACGATTCGCTCGCGCGCGAGAAGTCGATCGCACCGGCCGCATCGCAAACCTTCACGCAGGCCCGGTGCGACTGGCACTTGTCCATGTCGATCTGGTAATCCAGGCCGATCGCATTCTCGGGACAGACATTGATGCATGCATTGCAGCGTGTGCACAGGTCCAGGTCGATGGGGTTGTTGGCCGTCCACGCGAAATCGAAAGCGCCCAGCCATCCCCTGATCGAATCGATGCGCCCGCCCAGCACTGGAAACCGGCGCTCTTGCGCACCCTCGCCTGCCTGGGCAAAAACAGTGACATCGAGCACGTCGCCCACCGCGGCCGCGACCTGCTCCGCCGCCTGAAGGGCGCCGATGATGAGGAGCCGGCCATTGCTTTTGAACGTGACGGTAGGAACCGGTTCGGGTTCGGGCAACCTGGCCTGAGCAAGCAGCGCTGCCAGCTTGGGCATCGCACTTGCAGCATCGCGGCTCCAGCCTCCGGTCTCGCGGATATTGACGAAGCGGATGGTGCTGACCGCACCTTCGGTCTGCTCGCCGATTTCGCCGAAGAGGCGTTTTTCCTGTGTGCACGCCACGACGACTTCGCCGCCGCCCTTGATCGCGCGCTGAAAATCCCCAGCCTCGCGCCGGCAAAGGCTCGAGTGAAGTTTCAGGTCTTCATGAAGTGCCGCGCCCAGGATCTTTTCCTGAAGCGGCATCGTCTGGTTGCAATCGCAAATCAGGGTTGGCATCGTCGGCTGGTTCGGGTACTGCTACTGGCTCTGGGGGCGACTGTGCCACGGTTTGATCTGTAGGGTTATCCGCAACTTCCCTTGGCAGGGCTGGGTCGGATTCCTTTTTTTCATCAAACAGGTTCAGGAATTTCACACTGGCGAGCTGCCGCAGCATGCCCGCGGGCATGGGGTCGGGTTTGGAGTAGTCGTCGATGTAGATGTCCAGGCCGTCCATCACATTGAAGTGAGGGTCGGCGAACAGCTTTTTCATCGCGGCGTTCCTGACTTCGGGTGCAACGTCGCGTGCGGCGAACCGGCTGAAGTCCGACGAGGAGGTCAGCAGGTCCGCGTCGGCGAGCGTAGGGGGCGGTGCCGGTGCAGGCGGAGGCGCAGGCAGGGGCGTTTGCGCTGCAGGCGAAGCGGCCGCGGCATCGGCTTCAGGAGCCACACCAGCTGGCGCGGCAGCATGAGCAGCAGGCTCAGCTTCAAGCGCCTTCCCTTCCTTCACGTCCAGCTTGCGCCTGGACCATCGGCCCAGAAATCCGTCAGCCATGGCCGTCTCCACCTAGCTTCTTTTCGGTCGAAACCTTCGCCGGACTTCCGAACCGGTCGGCAAGCGCGCGAAAGCTCTCGGGGCGCTTTCTGCGCTTGGGTTCGGGAACATAGTGCTCGTCAACGAACGCCTGCAACCACGCGACCACGTTCTCTGGCGCGGGTACCTGCTCGACGGTTTCCTGCGCGTCGAGCCAGCGGCCCGCGTCGTGATAACTCAGCGACACCATCGTCGGAACCGGCATGGGCTCGTCTCCGAGCAAAGCTTCCTCCTCCATCCGCCACAGCACGAAAAAGCAGGGTGCGGGCGTGCTTGCGTTGAGGTAATAACCCTCGGCATCGTCGCGGTAAAGCTCCACAAGAAAGCCGGGGTGCAGCCAGCGCTCGTCGTCGTCGGCCTTGCGAAGCAAGTGCGGCCTGTCACCGAATCCCGGTTCCTGCGGCACCACGTCTTCCAGTGCCCAGCGCCACGGCTGCCAGCGATTGTCGATGCGCTCGCGGCGCATGACTACTGCGACTTCGATGCTGGGACGTGTGCTCATGGCGTTGCCCCCGTTCAGGTGTCCTTCGAAATCTTGATCGAAGGGAATTTGGAGGAAAAGTCTTTTGCGCGCGCAGCGATCTTGATCGCAACCTGGCGCGCGACCGCCTTGTAGATGCCGGCCACCTCGCCATCAGGATCGGCCACCACCGTGGGCCTGCCGTTGTCGGCCTGCAGGCGGATCTGCATGTCGAGCGGCAAGGCGCCCAGGTAGTCCATGTTGTACTGCGCCGCCATCCGCTTGCCGCCGCCCTCGCCGAAAATGTGCTCGGCATGGCCGCAGTTGCTGCAGATGTGCACGGCCATGTTCTCGACGATGCCCAGGATCGGCACGCCAACTTTCTCGAACATCTTGATGCCCTTTTTGGCATCGAGCAGCGCGATATCCTGGGGCGTGGTGACGATCACCGCGCCGGTCATGGGCACGCGTTGCGACAGCGTGAGCTGGATATCGCCTGTGCCAGGCGGAAGATCGACGATGAGGTAGTCCAGGTCTGTCCAGTTGGTCTGGCGAAGCAGCTGCTCGAGTGCCTGCGTGGCCATGGGCCCGCGCCAGATCATGGCTTCGTCCTGGTTCACCAGGAATCCGATCGACATGACCTGGACACCATAGTTTTCCATCGGGTCCATCGTCTTGCCGTCAGACGATTCGGGCCGGCCTTCAATGCCCATCATCATGGGCTGGCTCGGGCCGTAGATGTCGGCGTCGAGCAGGCCGACAGCCGCGCCTTCGGCTGCGAGCGCCAGTGCGAGGTTCACGGCTGTCGTGCTCTTGCCGACTCCGCCCTTGCCTGACGCCACCGCGATAATGTTCTTGACGTTAGGCATCAGGGCCACGCCGCGCTGCGCTGCGTGCGCCACGATCTTCATGGTCACGTTCGCAGACACGTTTTTCACGCCTGCCACGCCTCTTGCGGCGCTCACGAGCGCGCTACGCAACGCAGGAATCTGGCTCTTGGCGGGGTAGCCGAGTTCGACGTCGAACGAAACGTCGCCGTTATCCACTTGCAGGTTCTTAAGCAGGCGCGTGCTGACGAAATCTTTGCCCGTGTTGGGATCGGTGACGGCCGTGAGGGCCTGGAGCAACTGTTCTGGTGTGACTGCCATTGGGGTGTATTCCTGTTGGCGATGAGTGTAGCGATTGCCAATTAGGCAACTCGCCGTCAGTGCCAATCAAGGAGGCGCGGGACTATCCGCCCGCAGCGCCGCCTCCAGCGCCTCCTGATATTCGCGCTCCGTTTCCTGGGCGTCAAAGCAGGCTTCGATGTCGTCCAGGTCGATCCGCGAAGCCGGCTCATGACCTGACAGTTGCGCCGTCGTCTCGGGTGTCCAGCTTTCGCCGCCCATCAGGCTGGCCACCAGTTCCCGGAACTGGTTGAAGACTGCGTATTTCGCCTGCGCCGCCAAAGCTGACTCGACCACCGTGAACCCATGCGTGCGCATGAAAACGTAAGTCGTTGTCCTTGCGAGCATCAGGAAATAGCGCGCCGCTGAACGATCGACGATCGAGTTCGTCCGCTGTGACAACGTCTTGTGCGCAGGCTCATGCAGGCGCGGGTCTTCGGGAACCCCTGCGCGCCTTCCACTGGGCCATGCGTTCAGGATAGCTGCGGTATTGAGGCCGTTCCTGAACATGTTCGTGAGGCAGGTTGCCATGACCGAGGGCAACATGTCGGCAAAAGAAATTGCGGCACTTGCACCATCATCGTCCGGCAGCAGGGCCGGTGCGAGAACTCCGTTCACCGCCACGCAAACACCCAGGTAGGGAACCAAAGCCTTGATCCATGCAAGGATGCGCGCCTCTAGCGTGAGCGCCTTGGGGTCCACCGACGGCCCGCACCCGCCAACCACTTCCTTGGCCAGTTCAACAGCAAGCGACTCGACAATTGCGCCACATTGACGCGCGATCAGGAAGCCATCAGTCGCGCCGCCCAGTCGTGTGACCTTCAACTCGGCCGGCCACTGCGAACCCACTGCGCAGTACAACGCTACCGACGCCATGACCGCGCAAGCGAGGACCGCAGCTTTTACGCATGGCTGCACGTCATGATGGGTACGACGTGCGTGCAACCGGGTTGCCAACAGACCAAGGGCGCCCAGTGCAACCAATGTCTCGGTTGCAAGTGCGATCGGCGCATTGCCAATGGCGGCTCCGGCAACGGCGACACTTGCTCCAAGACCGCAGATTCCGCTGGCGATTTTTCCGCCCGCAGTGCTGGTGCCGAACTCGTGGCCCGCCAGTTTCCACCCCACCAGCACTCCAGCCGCCAAGGAGGCAGAAATCACAAGCCCCACCACTGCAGGCTCATGCCGGGCGGACCACGCGTAGTGGCTTGCCCACAGCGTCGTGAGTCCCAGTGCCTTGACGGGCGGCTGGATGATGCCCTCCCTGCAAAAACTGAGACCGGCGCTAATCGTGTTGGCGCAGAAAGTCGATCGCGGCAAGCTGGGGGAAATCGTCGGCCCGGGGACCGGGCGCTGCGCGCTGGATGGAATCATTTGAAGAACCAACGAAGAGCCTTGGGCCGGTCGATTCTATGAATGCAATATGACTATATTGTGTATCTTGTTCTTATAAGAAGCTATCCAGCGAAAAAGCCGGCTCACGCGCGACGAATAGAATTCCGGCTCCACTGTAGGCCCCCATGAATCCACGTAAGCTCTTCGTCACCACCGCCCTGCCCTACGCCAACGGCAAGTTCCATATCGGCCACATCATGGAGTACATCCAGGCCGAC
>JAZKFD010000099.1:0-2765 GCA_040386635.1 Pseudomonadota bacterium | reverse complement strand
CTGGCCACGGGTGTACACGATGGGTTTCATGGTGATGGCATTGTAGGAACAAAGTGCAGCACCCACCCAGTTGCGGACAATAGCGTCATCTTGTCCTTATCAGCCAACGCCCAACCCGCCGCGATCCTGCACGAAGTCTTCGGCTACGAACACTTCAGGGGTCCCCAGGCCGCCATCGTCGACCACGTCATCGCCGGAGGCGACGCACTGGTGCTCATGCCCACCGGCGGCGGCAAGTCGCTCTGCTACCAGATTCCCGCGATCGCGCGACAGCGTGCGGGGCGCGGCGTCACCATCGTCGTGTCACCCCTCATCGCGCTGATGCACGACCAGGTCGGCGCGCTGCATGAAGCAGGGGTGGATGCGGCTTTTCTCAATTCGACACTCTCGATGGAGGAGGCAAGCGCCGTCGAAAAGCGCATGTTGCGCGGCGACGTCACACTCGTCTATGCCGCGCCTGAACGGGTGACGACGCCGCGCTTCCTGTCGCAGCTACAGGCCATGCACGAGAACGGGCGGCTGGCGCTGTTCGCGATCGACGAGGCGCATTGCGTGAGCCAGTGGGGTCATGATTTCCGTCCCGAGTACCGGGCTCTCACCGTGCTGCACGAGCGCTATCCCGATGTGCCGCGCATGGCGCTCACCGCGACCGCCGACGACATCACGCGGGCCGACATCGTGGAGCGCTTGCAGCTGGGCGATGCCCGCCAGTTCATCAGCAGCTTTGACCGGCCCAACATTCGCTACACCATCGTCGAGAAGAATGAAGCGACGGCGCAGTTGCTGCGCTTCATCGAGCGGGAACACGAAGGGGACGCCGGCATCGTCTATTGCCAGACCCGCAAGCGCGTGGAAGAAATCGCCGCCACGCTCAGCGCGCAGGGCATTCGCGCCCTGCCCTATCACGCAGGACTGGACCCCGACGTGCGGCAGGCGAACCAGGACCGGTTTTTGCGCGAAGAAGGCATCGTGATGTCGGCGACGATTGCATTCGGCATGGGAATCGACAAGCCCGATGTTCGCTTCGTGGCCCACCTGGACATGCCCAAAAACATCGAAGGCTACTACCAGGAGACCGGACGGGGCGGTCGCGATGGGCTTCCTGCAGACGCCTGGATGGCCTACGGCCTGCAGGACGTGGTGAACCAGCGCCGGATGATCGACGAAAGCCCCGCGGGGGAAGAGTTCAAGCAGGTGATGCGCGGCAAACTTGACGCGCTGCTGGCATTGGCCGAAGCGACCGACTGCCGCCGCGTGAGGCTGCTCGGGTATTTTGGCGAGGCGAGTACGCCTTGCGGCAACTGCGACAACTGCATCGCTCCTCCGGCCGTCTGGGACGGCACGGATGCGGCGCGCAAGCTGCTTTCAACGATCTACCGCGTGCAGCAGCAAAGCGGTATCAGCTTTGGTGCGGGCCACATCATGGACATCCTGCGGGGCAAGGCGACCGAAAAGGTCAAGCAATTCGGGCATGAGGGACTCAGCACGTTCGGCATCGGTGCGCAATTCAGCGAAGTGCAGTTGCGCGGGGTGCTTCGCCAGCTCATCGCCACGGGAGCGCTGTCGGTCGATAGCGAGGCATTCAATACGCTGCGTCTGACCAGCGGCTCACGGGCGGTGCTTAAGGGCGAAACGGTGGTCCAATTGCGCGAGTCGGTGTCGCTTCCGACGCCCTCGCGGCGGCGCACGACCGAGCGAACCCGCGCGCCGGTCGCGGCGGCAGGCCTGACTATCGACGGGGCCAACCGATTTGCCGCGCTGAAGTCCTGGCGTGCCGATGTGGCGCGGGAACACAACCTTCCGGCCTACGTCATCTTTCACGACGCGACACTGGCTGCGATTGCCGCGATGTCGCCCCGCTCGCTGGATGACTTGCAGGGCATCAGCGGGATTGGTGCAACGAAGCTGGAGAAGTATGGGCAGGACGTGCTGCGTGTGGTCGCCCGGGCGATCTAGTCGACGTAGTGAAGCGGCAGCGCCGTCGTCGACTTCAGCACCTCCATGGCAAAACTCGAACTGACGTCCTGCAACTCGACTGACCGGATCAGTCGCTTGTAAACCGCGTCGTAGCCCGCGATATCGGGCACCACAATCTTCAGCAGGTAATCGATGTCGCCGCTCATGCGGTAGATCTCCACGATTTCGGGAATATCGCGCGTGGCCTGGACGAACTTTTTCACCCAGGCATCGCTGTGCTGATTGGTGCGCACGGATGCGAACACGGTCACCCCCACGTTCAGTTTCGCCGCATCGCAAAGCACCACGTGATGACGGATCACGCCTTCGTCCTGCAGCTTCTGCACGCGACGCCAGCATGGCGTGGACGACAGGCCTACAGCCTCAGCCAACTCGGCGATCGGTGTTGCGCCATTTTTTTGAAGAATGGAAAGTATCTTTAAGTCTCGGCTGTCCATGAGAAATATTTTCTATATTGCAGGCATTTCAAACCACTATTTTGCAATTCTTTTCTCATGAGCCCTGCCTAGACTTCGTGTCCATGAACATCTTCACCTCACACCCGAAAAGCGTTGGCGAAAGCTACTGGCAGCACATGGGCACGGCCCTGTCGTTCTCAGGCAGCCTGTTGTACGGCGCTGTGGCGGCGCTCGTGCATGCGGTCTTTCCCTCGCTGTGCACCAATACCGCCAGCCGCACCATCGTGCGTCTTCACAAGCGGGTCATGACCCGCAAGCGGACCGAGGTGCTGACGTTACTGAACGAAACCCATGCTCCGCGCTTCGCGGACCTCGGGCTTGATGCGATGT
>JAZKFD010000098.1:0-15275 GCA_040386635.1 Pseudomonadota bacterium | reverse complement strand
AAATCAGGCGTAGGGGCGACCCTACCGTGGGTTCGAATCCCACCCTCTCCGCCAAGAATGTGTTTTCGGTAGTCCATTCGAGACCACCAACTCCCCTCAAAAGCCCCTATCCACGGGGCTTTTTTGTTTTCTTGGTTGCTTCAGATGCAGACGCCAAACTGCCTGAGCGATGGTTGTTACCGTTTGAAAGTGCAATCGGGTGCGAGTGTCGATGCCGGCATCATGTCGAGGGATTGAAGACGCTTGCGCAGACGTTTACGCGAGCAGTTGGGGCGGCGCAATGCTGCATCCACATTTCGTTACCTCCAAAGCAATTTCCCTATGACCTCATCTGGACACTAGCTCTGCCGTAAAGCACCATCGGTGCATCCCTGTGAGTTCGCCAGGGCATGGAGATTTCTAATGGCTACGCCCACCACTTGGGGTAATTCGGCGCTGGTTCCCATGACAGGCAACAACCCTGTCGATTCCCTGATTTACGGAACAAGGTGGACATCGGGCACGATCACTTACAGCTTCGCGACGTCGGAGTCGCAATGGTCAACCAGCACGACCTCAGGCTACGGCCCTTCCACAGGTACTGACGAGCCCTGGTCCACTTCGTTCAGCCTGACCACCGCCAATCGTGCCGCGGTGCGTACCGCACTCGAATCGTGGGCTTCGGTGGCCAACTTGCAGTTCAATGAAGTTGTCGATAGTTCCACCGTGGTCGGCGACATTCGATTCGATTACGCGGACGGTGCCGTCACCGGCATCGACGGGCAGGCTTGGGCCTATACGCCCGGCGGGTCCGTGCGGGGTGGCGATGTCTGGTTCAACACCCAAAGTTCATCGTTCACGAAGGCGTGGTCCCTCGGGTCTGGCGAGTACAAGACGGTAGTCCACGAAATCGGTCATGCTCTCGGACTGAAACACCCGTTCGACACTTCGGGCTACAACAGCACGATTGGCAGCACCGTCGACAGTCGCTCGTTCACGGTCATGAGCTACACGGCATTGCTTGGCACGCCATGGGCATTCTTCACCTATGAGCCGACGACACCGATGGTCGTTGACATCCAGGCCATCCAGGCCATCTACGGCGCCAACGCGTCCTTCAACTCGGGGGCCACGACTTACAGTTTCGGAGCCGACAGTTATCACCAGACCATCTGGGACGCAGGCGGAACCGACTGGATCAAAGACACTTCGGCGCTTGGCAGTGACATCAACCTGGTGGCCGGGCAGGGATCCAAAGTCGGGAACAGCGTTTTTGCGATGAGTCCGTATGGCGTGAATCTGGGCGAGGTGTTCAACGTGTGGATCGCCGTGGGCGTGGTGATTGAAAACGCCGAGGGGGGCTCCGGAGCTGACCGGTTAACCGGCAACGCAGTCGCCAACATTCTCAACGGGGGCGCAGGCGCAGACACGCTCTCCGGTGGCGCCGGAAACGATACTCTCAACGGAGGAGTCGGCAACGACACTCTCGATGGCGGCAACGGGGAGGACTCTTTCGACCTGGACCCGGCCCAAAGGAGCGGAACGGATGTTTTCTCTGGAGGCGCAGGCAACGACGTTTACTTCCTCGCAAGCAGCAGCGACCTCGTCGTCGAGTACGTCAACGAAGGCACCGACACCATATGGGTGGACTTTTCGTACAGCATTGCATCGCTCGCAAATGTCGAGAACCTTTTCGCATCCGGTTCAGGTCTCTATGCGCTGACAGGCAATGAGTCTGACAACTCTTTCATGGGCGGTCTCGGTAACGACACGCTCATCGGAGCCGGTGGTGGTGACACCGTCATTTATGCGGCAAGCAGAGCGGGTTTCGTGATCACGGCGACTGGGGGCGGCTATACGATTTCAAGCGCCGCCACGGGAACCGACTTGCTGACTGGCATCGAGTACGCGCAGTTTTCAGACACGGTTGTTTCACTGACGGCAGATATGACTGCGCCGTCGGCGGCGACTTTCAGCCCTGCGGACGGAGCAACGGGTACGCCAATCGCGAGCAATATCGTGGTGACCTTCAGCGAGGCGATCCAGCGCGGTACGGGCAATGTGGTGTTGAAGACTGCGGCCGGGGTGACGGTGCAGACCTATGACGCGGCCACCAGCAGCAACCTGACCCTTTCGGGAAGCACGCTGACGATCAATCCCACCGCAGACCTGATCTACGGCACTTCTTACAAGGTGGAGCTCGCCGCCGGCACGGTCAAGGACCTTGCCGGCAACAGCTACGCGGGCACCACCAGTTATGACTTCACCACCGGCGCTGCTCCCGACAGCACTGCGCCGTCGGCCGTCACTTTCAGTCCCCTGGACGGGGTGGCGAATGCGTCAATCGACAGCAATGTCGTGGTGACCTTCAGCGAGGCGATCCAGCGCGGCACGGGCAACGTGGTGTTGAAGACAGCGGCTGGTGTGACCGTGCAGACCTACAACGCGGCCACCAGCGGCAACCTGACCATCTCGGGCAGCACGCTGACGATCAATCCCACCGCAGACCTGGCCTACGGCACCTCTTACAAGGTGGAACTCGCCGCCGGCACGGTCAGGGACCTCGCCGGCAACAGCTACGCGGGCACGACCACTTATGACTTCACCACCGGCGCCGCTCCCGACCGCACTGCGCCGTCCGTTTTGACTTTCAGTCCCCTGGACGGGGCGGCGAGTGCGTCGATCGACAGCAATGTCGTGGTGACCTTCAGCGAGGCGATCCAGCGCGGCACGGGCAACGTGGTGTTGAAGACAGCGGCTGGCGTGACCGTGCAGACCTACAACGCGGCCACGAGCAGCAACCTGACCATCTCGGGCAGCACACTGACGATCAATCCCACCGCAGACCTCGCCTGGGGCACTTCCTACAAGCTTGAATTCGCTCCCGGTGTGATCACCGACCTGGTCGGCAATGGCTACGCTGGCACGTCCAGTTATGACTTCATGACCAAGCCGGGGCTGGTACTCGTGGGCGCAGCGGGGCCGGACGTGCTGACCGGCGCAGGCGGCGCGGATTCCATTAGCGGCGCAGGCGGCAATGACACGCTGACAGGGCTGGGCGGCATGAATTTGCTGGATGGAGGCGCGGGACTGGATACCGGCGTTTACCTGGGTCTTCGCGATCAATACACGCTCACCGCCACCCCCCTGGGTTTTCAGATTGCGAAGGGTCTTCAGACCCTGGACACCCTGGTGAGTGTGGAGCGACTTCAAATGGCCGACGTGAATGTCGCGCTGGACATCAACGGCAACGCAGGTATCGCGGTCAAGATCCTCGGCGCGGTGGCCGGCCCGGAAGCGGTATCCAGTGCCTACTACGTCGGACACCTGCTGTCCCACTTGGACGCAGGCATGAGCTACGAGGCACTGATGCAGGGCGCGCTCGATTTCATGCTGGGTGCGGGCGCGAGCAACACGTCTGTCGTGAGGCTGCTGTACGCCAACCTGGCGGGCGTGGGACCTGACGCAGCAACGCTTTCCGATTTCGTTGGCTTGCTGGACAGCCGCGTCGTGACGCAGGCCGGGTTTGGTGTGCTGGCCGCCGAACACGAAGTGAATCTGTTGAACGTTGACATCGTCGGGTTGGCCGCGACGGGCGTTGAATTCATCTGAATGAAGGGGTGACTCACGCCACTACCCTGCGCAAGGGTTGTGCGGGCGTCAACCCTCTCACCGCGATCGGCATGGCCTTGGTTGCCCTGTTCTGCCGCGCGTTCTTTCTGCTGCCCGAGGGCGAGTTGCCCATGCCCCGGTGGCTGCGTAAAGGGCTGCGGTACGCGCCAACCGCGGCCCTGGCTGCCGTGGTTGCGCTCGAGCTGGTCATGACGCAGGGCCACCTGATCGATACGCTGCTGGATGCGCGTCTGTTTGGGGCGCTGGCGGGGCTTGCGTTTTATGTGTGGAAGCGCAGCCTGTTCTGGACAATCGTCGTGGGGACAGCCGTGATGCTGGTTGCCCGGATATGGCTTGGGTAGACGAATCCAATAGCCTGCTGCGTGCAGGCTTTTTCTTTTTTCCTATCATCCGGCATGCTTTCCCCCCTCTCGCGTTGCGCGGCCGCGTTACTGCTCACGCTCACAAGCTTCACCGCATTCGCCGACGACGCCGGCTGGGCGGCGCTCGCCAGGCCCGGTGCGATCGTGCTGTTTCGCCATGCCACCGCACCCGGCATTGGTGATCCGGCGGGTATGAAGATCGATGCCTGTGCATCGCAGCGGAACCTCGATGACCAGGGCCGGGCCGAGTCGCGCCGCCTGGGGCAGATGCTGCGCGACCGCGGGATTCGCGTGCAGTCGGTGTGGCATTCGCAGTGGTGCCGCACGCGCGACACGGCGCGTCTTGCGTTCGAGGCAATGGCGCCGCTGCGCGATGAGCCCCTGTTCAATTCGTTCTTCGAGCGGCGCGGCGACATGGATCGCCAGACCGCTGGTGCGCGCGCGCTTCTCGCCAACTGGAAAGGGCCGGGCGCGCTGGTCGTGGTGACGCATCAGGTCAACATCACGCAGCTGACGGGGCAGACGCTTTCGTCCGGAGATGGCCTTGTCGTGCGCGTGCCACCGGGAAACGGTCCGCTCGAAGTGCTGGGGCGCGTTCCCTGAAATCCAGCTGCCCTTTGAAGTCAGCGATGACCCGCTTACAGTGGACAGCTTCAGCAGCAACTGCACATACGGACACCCATGAAGACATACAAGATTGCCACCATTCCTGGAGACGGGATCGGAAAAGAAGTCGTGCCCGCAGGGCAAGAGGTCATGCAGGCGATGGCTACCGGCAGCGCCTCCTTTCGTTTCGAATTCGAGAACTTTGACTGGGGCGGCGACTACTACCGCGCCCACGGCGTGATGATGCCGCACGACGGGCTGGATGCCCTTCGCGGCAAGGACGCCATCCTCTTCGGTTCAGCCGGCGATCCGCACATCCCGGACCACATCACGCTCTGGGGTTTGCGCCTGAAGATCTGCCAGGGTTTCGATCAATACGCCAATGTGCGTCCGACGCGGATTCTTCCTGGCATCGATGCGCCGCTCAAGCGCTGCAAGCCGGAAGACCTCAACTGGATCATCGTCCGTGAAAACTCCGAAGGTGAATACGCAGGGGTGGGGGGCCGCGTGCACCAGGGGCATCCGATCGAGGCGGCGACCGATGTTTCGATCATGACGCGGGCAGGCGTGGAGCGCATCATGCGCTTTGCCTTCAAGCTTGCGCAGTCGCGGCCCCGCAAGTTGCTGACGGTCATCACCAAGAGCAATGCACAGCGGCACGCGATGGTAATGTGGGATGAAATTGCGCTGCAGATTTCAAAAGAGTTTCCGGACGTGAAGTGGGACAAGGAACTGGTCGATGCGTCAACGGCGCGCATGATCAACCGGCCCGCGTCGATGGACACCATCGTCGCGACCAACCTGCACGCGGACATCCTCTCGGACCTGGCGGCCGCATTGGCTGGCAGCCTGGGCATCGCGCCAACGGGCAACATCGATCCCGAGCGCCGATATCCGTCGATGTTCGAGCCGATCCACGGCTCGGCATTCGACATCATGGGCAAGGGACTCGCCAACCCGGTGGGGACATTCTGGTCGGTGGTGATGCTGCTGGAGCATCTCGGTGAGCAGACTGCGGCCGATCAGCTCATGCGTGCGATCGAGCGCGTTACGGCAGACACGGCACTGCATACCGGGGATCTCGGCGGGACGGCCACTACGGCAGAGGTGACGCTCGCTGTGTGCCAGGCGCTGCAAAGTCAGGTCGCGTAACCGGCAACGGGGCGATGGGCAGCTAGAGGCTCGGGGATCCCGCTCAGCACCGTGGTGCAGGACACCTCACCGGATCGACCTTAAGGATTTCACCCAAGGCCAGTGTTCGCTACCGTACAGACTCAAGTATTGGTACGCGCGCATTCTGGCGACCTCAATCGGACGTCGATGGCGGGCCTTTCCGCATCCGCCTTCGTTCCGATGAGGTTCGATAGGGGGATTCATGTATAAAAATCCGGCGCGCAAATCGCGCTATTTCAGCTGTGCACTTGCGCCTTTGGCACTACTGGCACTCGCGCAGACCGCAGCTGCACAACAGCCGCCTGGCGCAGGCGGTCAGCTGCTCCAGATTCCGCCTTCGCCCGTTCAGCCAAGAACTGCGCCGCAGGTGCGAATCGAACAGCGCACGCCGACGACACCACCTGCGAGTGATGAAGTAAAGATCCGCGTGCAGTCGCTCCGTGTCACCGGTGCAACGGCATTTGCGGAGTCGGAACTGCTGGCGCTCACCGGCTTTGTGCCCGGCGCCCAGGTCTCGCTGTCGCAATTGCAGGCCATGGCAGCGAGGATCACCGAACACTACCGCTGGAACGGATACTTCGTCGCACTGGCTTATTTGCCGGCGCAGGAAATCAGGGACAGCGCCGTCTCCATCGTTGTCAGCGAAGGGCGCTACGGCAGCATTGCCGTGCGCAACAGCACCAATTTGTCCGAGGGTATACCGCAGGCCGCTCTGCAAGGCCTGAACAGCGGGGACGCGATCCTGTCCGATCCGCTCGAGAGCCGCTTGCTGATGCTGTCTGAATTGCCTGGCGTCGTCGTGAGCTCGACGCTCGCACCGGGCGTTGTGGCTGGCACCTCTGATCTGTTGGTGGACATCACGCCGGGCGCTCGCTTCAGCGGCAGTGTCGATGCCGATAACGCGGGCAACCGGTACACCGGCCGATACCGCGTCGGTGCGACGCTCAACCTCAACAATGCAATGGGCCTGGGCGACGTCGCCAGCCTGCGCGTGCTCACTTCCGGTTCCGGGCTGCAGTACGCACGTGCCTCCTGGCAGCGCCAGCTCGGACGCGGACAAGTCGGCGTGGCGTACAGCTGGCTCGGTTACGAACTGGGTCGGGAATTCGCGCCTTTGCAGGCCCATGGCACGGCGCGGGTCGCCAGTGTCTTTGGCCGCTATCCGCTTCAGCGCTCACGCAACGGCAACCTGCATGCGCAGCTCAACTACGACTTCAAGTCGTTCAACGACCGCGTCGATTCCACCGGTAGCGAAACCGACAGGAAGTCGCGCGTGCTGACCGCCAGCCTGCTGGGCGACCGAACGGATAGCTGGGGCGGCGGCGGTTATGTCACTTACATGGCAGCGCTGTCGTCTGGCGTGCTCGACATCGAAACGCCGGCAGCACGCGCTACCGATGCGATCACCGCGCGAACCAATGGCAGTTTTGGCAAGCTTGCCTTCAGTGCTTCACGGTCGCAGCGCCTGGGCGCGGGGCCGTTCTCC
This sequence comes from Pseudomonadota bacterium, assembly GCA_040386635.1. Classification (GTDB taxonomy): domain Bacteria; phylum Pseudomonadota; class Gammaproteobacteria; order Burkholderiales; family Burkholderiaceae_C; genus Ramlibacter. The sequence continues at coordinate 8,036 of JAZKFD010000098.1, read as the reverse complement.
GTTTATGGCTCCATCGGCGGTCAGGTGGCCTCGAAAAATCTCGACAGCTCCGAAAAGATGGTGCTGGGCGGTATGAACGCGGTACGCGCCTATCCCGAAGGCGAAGCGTATGCGGACGAAGGCCTGCTGCTCAACCTCGAGCTGCGATACGACCTGCCTAAGCCGGCGGTGCTGCCGGGGTACATGCAGCTGGCTGCCTTTGTCGATGCCGGCTCAGTGAAGACGAACCACAGTCCCTGGACTGCGGGTTCGAATGACCGCACCTTGAGCGGCGCCGGGTTTGGCCTGAATTGGGGCGATCCGGGCAACTTCCAGGCACGCGCCTATTACGCACGCAAGCTGGGCAACCAGGTCTCGCTTTCGGCTCCCGACCGCTCCGGACGCTTCTGGGTCCAGCTGGTCAAGTACTTCTGAAAGGCAGAGTCCACATGAGCCGCCCCAACACTTTTTCTCGCAGCCGTATCGCCGTGGCGATCGCTGTCTCATTCATGGCAGCTGCCCAGGGCACCCATGCAGCCCCAGTGGGCGGATCGGTTGCAGCCGGCGGCGCAACGATCTCGACTAGCGGAGCGACCACTACCATCCAGCAATCAACCCCGAGCGCCGTGCTCAACTGGCTAAGCTTTGGCATCGCGGCTGGCGAGACGGTTCGATTCGTGCAACCCGGAGCAAGCTCGGTTGCGCTCAACCGCGTACTGGGTCCTGACCCTTCCTCGATCTTCGGCACCCTGTCTGCTAACGGCAAGGTGTTCCTTGTGAACCCGAACGGCGTGTTGTTCGGTGCAGGCGCATCGGTCAATGTGGGGGGCCTCGTGGCGTCCACGCAGGGTATCGCCGATGCGGACTTCATGGCCGGCAAATACAGTTTCTCCGGGGCGGGCCGGGGCGCGGTGGTGAACGAAGGTTCGATCAGCGCAAGTGACGGCGGCTATGTCGCCCTGCTCGGCGCCAGGGTGCGCAACGACGGCGCGATCTTCGCCCGCATGGGCACCATTGCACTGGTTGGCGGCGATGCCGTCACGCTCGACATGGCCGGCGACAGGCTGCTCAACGTCATCGTGGACAAGGGAACCGTCAATGCACTGGTGGAAAACGGCGGCGTCATTCGTGCCGACGGCGGCCAGGCGCTCCTGACCACGCACGGAGCGGGAAACCTGCTTTCGACGGTGGTGAACAACACGGGTGTCATCCAGGCACGCACCATTGAAAACCGCGAAGGCCGGATCATCCTGCTGGGCGACATGCAATCGGGCACCACCCACGTGGCCGGCACGCTCGACGCGAGCGCACCCGTCACCGGCCATGGCGGCTTCATCGAAACGTCTGCGGCAACGGTCAAAATCTCGCCGGCCGCCAGGATCACCACTGCGGCTGCCGCCGGATCGACGGGCACTTGGCTCATCGACCCCGCGGATTTCACCATCGGTGCCGCCGGAGACATCACGGGCGCAGCGCTGAGCACGTCGCTCGTGTCCAATAACGTGACGATCGAGTCCGCTCAAGGCAGGTCCGGCACCAACGGCGATATCTTCGTCAACGATGTGATCAGCTGGACGGCTGTGCCGGGCACAAGGCCGACCACACTCACGATGAATGCCGTGCGCGATGTCATCGTCAGAAGCGGCTCGAGCATCACGGCAGTCGATGGCAACATCGTGATTTGTTGTGGCCGCGATATCTCCATCAACGCTGCCATGAGTGTCACGCGCGGCAGTATCCTGCTGAGCGCAGGCCGCAACATCAACTCGTCAGCCGCGATCACAGCCACCAACGGCAACATCACGATGTGCGCGGCCAACGACGTCAACGTCAGCGGCGCCATCACGCTGACGAACGGCGCCTCCGATTCGCAGCGCAGCCTCGGTCTTGAACGTGGCCTGGTGTTTAGCGCGGGAACAGGCGGCACCGGCAGCGGCACGGTCAACCTCAACGGCGCGCCCGGCAGCATTACCGTCACGGGGGCGAACGCCACCGACGCACCCGTCAACATCTACTACAACCCGACGTCCTACGCGACCCCGACCGACTACCTGGGTACCGGCAAGTTTGTGCTGAGTATTCCCGGAACGCTGCACCAGCACATGCTGGTGTTCGCAGAGGGCACCAAAGCCTTTGACGGGAGCACGAGCGTGACGCTGGCGGGGCTGAAAGGCTCGCCAGCGGGTGTGACGCTTGTCGCGTCGCCTGGCGCACAGGCCAGTTTCGATTCGAGCACCGTCGGAACGAACAAGCAGATTACCTACTCGGGCTACACCTTGTCCGGCCCCAATGCGGACCGCTATGCGCTGGCGACGGCGTGCTGCGGACCGGCAGTCGCACGATCCACCGGCACCATCACTGCGGCCGCGCCAGCACCGGCGCCCACGCCAGCACCGCCGGCCCCAACGCCAGCTCCCTCGCCTGCACCCACACCGGCCCCAACCCAACCCCCTGCGCCGGCACCAACGTCGCCACCCGCACCGGCTCCTACACCGGCACCGACGTCCGCACCTGCGCCGGCGCCGACGTCGCCACCCGCACCGGCACCTACACCGGCGCCAACGTCGGCACCTGCACCGGCGCCAACGTCTCCGCCCGCACCGGCCCCCACACCGGCGCCAACGTCTGCACCTGCACCGGCACCTACGTCAGCGCCCGCGCCGATCCCGGTACCGATCATTCCACCGGTCGTTGACAACTCAGTGCCGGTTATTCAGACGTTCTTCCCCATCCCTGTCGTGCCGGTCGTCAGCTCGAAGCTGCTTCTCAAGGTCGTGCCTCCTGCGCAGCCCGAGCTGGCGATGCTGGTGGTGCCCGAAGTGGTCGTGCCGGCCCCGGTGGTGCTGGTTCCGGCGCCCGTCGTGCAGCCGCCGTACGTCGCCCCGGAGATGCCGCCCAAGCCCTACCGCAACTAATGCGTCACTGAGGGCGGGGGCGGGCACTCCGGAGTGGTCAGGACTTACTGTCCGATCCGGATTGCGATTTCTGCTTCATGTCCCCATCCTTTGGGGCCTGTCCGGTCTGCTTGCCTTGAGCCGCCGCCTGGTCCACCTGGCTGGCCCCCTGCTTTTCGGACTGCTGTTCGTTGCCTTGCTTGCTGGAGGAATTGCCGCCGCCACTGCTGTTATCCGAGCGGGTGTTTCCTGGGCTTTTATTGGCTGACATGGTGTTCCTTGCGTGAGTTGTGTTTCAGACATGGTTTTACGTCGGGAAGGCACCTGGCGCTTGTCGGAATGTTGCGCCTTTGCTGTAGGACCGCGCGAGTGCGCTGCGGCAACCTAAACTCTGGCGATGGACCAACTTCCCATCATCGACGTAGCCGCGCTCGCCGCAAGCGCCACGCCACGAGCGCGCCTCGAAGTCGCGCGGCAAATCGACGCAGCCGCACGCGCGTACGGCTTTTTCTACGTGACCAACCACGGCGTGAACGCTGGCCTCATCGCGCGACTGGTTCAGCTGTCACGCGATTTCTTCAAGCTCGATCGGGCGGAGAAGATGTCGATTCCGATGTCCGCAGGCGGGACGGCATGGCGAGGGTTTTTTCCCCTGGCAGGTGAACTGACTTCTGGCCGACCGGACTGGAAAGAGGGGCTGTACCTTGGCCAGGAACTCGGCCCGGACCATCCGCGTGTTCGGGATGGCGTGATCCTGCATGGGCCGAATCTGTGGCCTGCGCTCGATGGTTTCCGCGAGACGGTACTGGCCTATATCGACGCGATGGAGCAGCTCGGGCATGCGTTGATGCGCGGCATCGCGCTCGGCCTCGGATTGCCAGAGGCGTATTTCCAGGAACACGGCACAGCCGATCCGCTGCTCCTGCTGCGGCTGTTCAACTATCCCAGCCTCCCCGTGCCGCAGGGATCGTCAACCCAGTGGGGCGTCGGAGAGCACACCGATTACGGCCTTCTCACCATGCTCTGGCAGGATGACGTGGGCGGCTTGCAGTTGCGCACCGATTCCGGCTGGATCGATGCACCGCCGGTGCAGGGCACATTCGTGTGCAACATCGGCGACATGCTGGATCGCATGACCGGCGGCCGCCTGCGATCGGTGCCGCACCGGGTCGCCATCAACACCAGCGGGCGCGACCGGCTCTCGATACCCTTGTTCTTCGATCCCGACTTCGCGACGCTCGTGCAGCCCGTGCCAGGCAGTGGTGCGGGGCAGGATGACAGCGGCAGGCGCTGGGATGGCGCGAATCTCCAGGCATTCGAGGGCACCTATGGCGATTACGTCACCGCCAAGATCGGCAAGGTGTTTCCGGAATTGAAGCGATCAGTGGGCGGTTGACGCTGCGACAGGGGCGCTGTCGTCCTCGATGCGGCGCGCCGCAAACTGAAGCGCCGCCACCGCGCCGATCACGATGCCCAGCACGGCAACCACGGCTCCCGCTGACAGCATCGCCAGCCCCGTGAGGCCCTGGCCGATCGAGCATCCGAGCGCGGTGACGCCGCCAAAACCCATGAGCACGCCGCCCACGAGATGCGACACGAGGGTGCCGCTGTTGTGGAACGATTCCAGCCTGAAATCGCCCCGCAGTTTCGCAGTCACGAAGCTGCCGATCAGCACGCCCATGGCTGCCATGATTCCGTAGCTTGCCACGGTGTTCTTGTCCGACCAGAGCGTGAGCAGGTCCAGCGCATGGCCCAGCGGCGCAGAGAACGAAAGTCCTTCGGGCCGTTTGCTTTGCGTTCCGAGCCAGGCCGGTTCCAGCGTTTCGGGATGCTCGGCCAGAAAGCCGAAATGCCCGGTGAGCAACCACGCGGCAGGCACCAGAAGGCCGATGCAGATCGCGCCGACCCAGTGGGTCGCGTCCAGCGTCTTGCGGTGGCGCCACCACAGGGCCCCCGCAAAAAGCACGATGGCTGCAACGAATCCCCACCGGATCGCGCCCGCGGCGGCAGGCGCCAGGATGGAGCCGAGGTCTTGCGGCGTGGCCAGCGTGATGCTCCAGCGGTCCAGGCCGTCGATTCGCAGGGGCGCGAATAGGCCGCGCAGGGTCATCAACGCGGCAATAGCCGTGACGATCAGCGTAATCAGGGCCTTGAGGTCACCCGTGCCAGTCTTGACCAGGCTGCGCTGCGGACAGCCGCCTGCCAGCACCATGCCGTAGCCAAACAGCACCCCGCCCACAAGGCACGAGGCCCAGGCGAAGCGGTTGCTCCAGGCGAGGGTGCGCGTTGCATCGAACAGGTTGAGGCTGATCAGGATCTGCGTGCCCAGGGCTGCGACTGCCACGGCCAGCATCCATGCAATGAAGCGGCTCGTCCCGCGGAAAACGACCCAGTCGGCAATCGCGCCCCGGACGCAAAAGCGCGACCACTGGCCAACGGCGCCAAAGACGAGGCCAAGAAAGAGTCCGCCCCACAGGACGAACTGGTTCACGCCTTGTGGCGTAGAAAGAATGGACATGAGGAACCCAACAACGGAAAGACGACTGGACCGCATTTTGCCCTGATGGCTAAAACATCAGTCGGTGGTAATCTATTGATATACAGCAGGAGACACCTATGAAGACACTTGCCCTGGCCGCCGTACTTGCCTTTTCCGGATGGCTGGCAGCTGCCCCGGTTGCGCACGCTCAGCCGCAAGGCGCTGACAAGGTGGTCTATCACATCGACAACGCCGAGATGCAGGCAACCAAGGGATTGCGCAACATCCGCAATCACCTGGACGTCGCCCCCGAGACGAAGATCACGGTGGTGACGCACGCGGACGGCGTGGACTTCCTGTTCGAGGGCGCGAAGGACAAGAAGAACCCCAATGTCGACTACGGCTCGCTGGTGAGCGCGCTCAAGGCAAGGGGCGTGCGATTCGAGGTCTGCGAGATCACGCTTCGCAACCGCAGCCTCAAGAAAGAGCAGTTCTCGATGGACGCGGAATTCGTGCCGTCCGGGGTTGCGCGGGTGGGCCAGCTGCAGGCTCGCGAGCGGTTTGCCTACATCAAGCCCTGACCGGTTCAAAGGACGACATTCATGGCCCGCACCGCCGCGCTTCGCTCCCCTGGGAGCATGCTTGCACAGACCGTTCTACCCCGCAACCAGCCGACGGCGACCGCAGCGACCGAGTCCGACCAGGTGTTCGAGCTAGCCGCCGAAGTGTTCCGGGTGATGTCGGCGCCGATGCGGCTGAAGATCATCAGCTGCCTTTGCAACGGCGAGAAGAATGTGAGCGAGTTGCTCGAGGCGATCGCGACGACGCAGCCAAACATGTCGCAGCATCTCAACACGCTCTACCAGGCAGGTGTGCTTGGCAAGCGGCGAGAAGGCGTGCAGATCTATTACCGCATCGTCAACGACCGCGTGGTGACACTCTGCCGGGCGATCTGCACCCAGATCGCCATCGAAGCCGATCTGGTCTGAGTGAATGTGTTGACCCGGTGGCTGATCACGTGGGTGCTGGCGTTTTCGCTAGGCGTCGTCTGGCCCTGGAATGATGCACAGGCTCAGGCCGCGCGCGTGACCGCGCAGCAGGTTTCTCCTTCAGCGTGGTTCGTGCAGGGAGAGGCTGCGCTCGGCTCTGCAGCAAACCGTAATTTCATCTCGAACGCCGGCTTCATCGTGACACCCGCTGGCGTTGTCGTGATCGATGCCCTGGGCGCACCGCAACTGGCGCGCGAACTGATGGCCGAGATCCTGCGGCTGACCGGCAAGAAGGTGACGCACGTCATCGTCACGCATTACCACGCCGATCACATCTATGGGCTGCAGGAATTCAGGCGCGAAGGTGCAACCATCATCGCGCACCAGGCGGCACGCGAATACCTCAATTCGGACCTGGCGCAAAGCCGGCTTGCAGCCTCTCGCATCGAGCTCGCGCCCTGGATCGATGCGGACACGCGGCTCGTGCCGGCCGACCGCTGGATCGATGGTCCGTACGAGCTGGACGTGGGCGGCGTGCAACTGCGCATCCAGCCCGTTGGGCCCTCGCATACACCGGAAGACCTGGTGGTGTTCTTCACTGCGGAAAGGGTGCTGTTTGCGGGCGACCTCGTGTTTCGCGGGCGCATCCCGTTCGTGGGACAGGCCGATAGCGCACAGTGGATCAAGTCGCTGGGCGTCATCCTCGCACTGGACGCGCAGGTCGTGGTGCCCGGTCACGGAGCGCTTTCAACGCAGGCGAGGCAGGACCTTGAGTTGACGCGCGATTACCTGCTCTACCTGCGCCAGACCATGGGACGGGCGGCGCGCGAGATGGAACCGTTCGACGAGGCATATGCACGAGTCGACTGGTCCCGCTTCGAGCAGATGCCGCTGTTTCGTGCCGCAAACCGCATGAACGCGTACAACACATTCCTGCTGATGGAGCGGCAGCCGCAGTAGTGTTGGGCTGGCACTAGGGTTTGCCCTTTGGCGCGATTCGATTGATCCCTATACATTCGTAACTGCTTATATTAAGCAGCTGGAGATGGCATCTTGGAATCGACACGCGGCAGGCTCTGCAAGGCACCGGAAAACTTTCTGGGGCCTGATGACATCGTGCAGGTGGGGGTGCAGGCGCGCCGCGGCCGGCGTGACTTCATTCGCAGTGCGTTCGCAGCGGCCGTGGCGGCAGGTGGCGGCACGGCGGTGAATGCGCAAGTGCAGGTCCAAGCGCAAATCCAGGGTGCAGGCGACCGCGCCATTCTTGAGCTGCCCCCTCACACCAGGGGTCTGGGCCAGGCTGTCGCGACCGATGGTTACGGCGCACCCTCCAAACATGAAAAGAATGTGCAGCGGCGCATCAGCCCCGGGCTGACGCAGACGCGCCAGGCTTCGGTCTCATTCGCGCCCCTGCAGTCGCTCTTTGGCATCGTCACGCCCAGCGGCCTGCACTTCGAGCGGCATCACCAGGGCTGGTGGGATATCGATCCGACGCAGCACCGGCTCATGCTCAATGGTCTTGTCAGAACGCCGATGGTGTTCACGATGGATGAGCTGTTGCGCCTGCCATCGGTTTCGCGTTTTCACTTTATCGAATGCGGTGCCAACACCGGAATGGAGTGGGGCAACGTCGCGGTGCCTACGGTGCAGTACACGCACGGCATGCTGTCGTGCAGCGAGTTCACCGGCGTGCCG
>JAZKFD010000097.1:0-7208 GCA_040386635.1 Pseudomonadota bacterium | reverse complement strand
GTACATGCCCGGCCGCTGCTTGACGGGCTCCAGGCCCTTGAGCACGCGGATGGAGCCTTCTGAATATTCGGGTGGTTGCTTGGTCGCCATGAGAGGGTCGGATTGTAGTCGCGCTGCCATTGGACACTGTATTTATCTACAGATTCCTTGGGACAGAGGAGCATATAGATGCGCAACCGGCATCAATGGACCGCCAAACTTTCACCGCTGCCGTCAGCCCCGGTGCAAGCAATGCACGAGCTGTTTCGCTAAAGTCGGCGGATTGCAACCCCAAGTCACGCACATGCCCTCGACTCCCAAACTTTCAATGTGGCAGGTGCTTGCCTGCGGCGCTGCCATCGTGACGCTCTCGATGGGTATCCGCCACGGTTTCGGGCTGTGGCTGCAACCGATCACGCAAGCGCAAGGCTGGAGCCGCGAAACCTTCGCTTTCGCCATCGCCATCCAGAACCTGGCCTGGGGCACTTTCGGCATTTTCGCGGGCATGATGGCCGACCGGTTCGGTGCATTCCGCGTCATCATCATCGGCGCGGTGCTCTACGCCTTCGGGCTGGCTGGCATGGCGCTGTCGCCCAATGCGTTCGCATTCACCCTGACGGCCGGTGTGCTGATCGGCGCGGCGCAGGCCGGCACGACCTACGCCGTGATCTACGGCGTGATCGGCAGGCAGATCGACCCGGCAAAGCGGTCGTGGGCCATGGGTGTCGCGGCTGCGGCGGGCTCGTTCGGGCAGTTCCTCATGGTGCCGGTGGAAGGCTTCCTGATTTCGGGACTGGGCTGGCAGCAGGCGCTGCTGGTGCTGGCCATGGCGGTCCTCATCATCACGCCGCTGGCGTTCGGACTTCGGGAGCCGGGATTTGCGGGGGGCGCTGTCCCGCAACGCGAACAGACCATCATGCAGGCGCTGAAAGAAGCGTTCAAGTATCCCAGCTTCCAGCTGCTGATGGCCGGGTACTTCGTGTGCGGTTTTCAGGTGGTATTCATCGGCGTGCACATGCCCAGCTACCTGAAAGACAAGGGTCTGTCGCCCGAAGTGGCGAGCTATGCGCTGGCGCTGATCGGCCTGTTCAACGTGTTCGGCACCTACATCGCGGGCAGCCTCGGGCAGAGGCTCGCCAAGCGCAAGATCCTGGCGGCGATCTATCTGGGACGCGCCGTTGCCATCTCGATTTTCCTGTGGGCGCCGCTGTCGCCGATGTCGGTCTATATCTTTTCCAGCGTGATGGGGCTGTTGTGGCTCTCAACGGTGCCGCCGACCAACGCGACCGTGGCCGGCATCTTTGGCGTCGCGCATTTGTCGATGCTGGGCGGCTTCGTGTTTTTCAGCCACCAGATCGGCTCTTTCATGGGCGTCTGGCTCGGCGGCCTGCTATATGACCGCACCGGCAGCTACGACATCGTCTGGTACATCTCGATTGCCCTGGGCATCTTCGCCGCGCTGGTCAATTTGCCGGTTCGGGAAACGCCGATCCAGCGCTCGCCCTCGCTGCGGGCCGCCTGAGGCCATCTGTGCGGGAAGATTCAGACGTGCGCAGAAGTCTGACCAGGGTCCTCGTCTATGGACTGGCCATTGCCGCGCTGGCAGGTGTGTTCCTGCTTTATACGAAGCCGACGATCCTGGTCGCATTGGCTGAGCAGCTCTGGTCTTGCTTCTAGCGCAGGCAGCCCATCCGCCACAACTTGTCACCAAACTCTTGTTGCGGCAGTGCGGTTTTGTCAATCCGATCCGGTGCGCGCCGCGTACCCTCAGTAGGCGAGGTGCGTCCTTGCGCGAATGCATTCGCGGCGCACGCCTTAACTACCGGAGAAACCATGTCGATTCGAAATCTGGCGCTGTCGAGCGCCGTGGTCATTGCAACCCTCGGCCTCGCGGCCTGCGGCGGGGGTGATGACTCACCCGCGCCTGGCCCGTCTTCGCCGCAGGCCGTGGGCGACACCGTGGTGCTCACCGTTTCCGGAAAACTTAAATCGTTCAATCGCACGGCACCTGGCGCCGAGGTCGGCTCGGTAACCATCAGCGGCCTCACCAATGAATCGCTCCTGGGCATTGACTACCGGCCCGCCGACGGCAAGCTCTACGGCCTGAGCAATACAGGCAATATCTTCACTATTGATCCTTCCACGGGTGTTGCGACTTTCAAGTCGGCACTCCGTCCCCTGGCAGGCGATGACAACCCGTATATGACTCTGGTGGGCGGAACGCATTTCGCTGTGGACTTCAACCCGGTTGCCGATCGGCTTCGTGTGGTGAGTGACACCGGCCTCAACCTGCGCATCAATGTCGATACCGGGGACACCACCACCGATGGCATGATCAATCCAGCCGGCAACATCGTTTCCGCGGCGGCGTACACCAATTCGTTCGCTGGCACATCGACGACCCAGCTGTTCGATCTCGACGTAGCTGCGGGCCGACTGCTCTTGCAGGATCCGCCCAATGCGGGAACCGTCAATGGGGGCGTGCCGCTTGGGCTCGTCGCCGATGGCGTCAATGGCTTCGACATCGATGCGAGGACCAACACGGGCTACGCGGCGCTTCGACTCGGCGCCGACACGGCCCTGTACAGCATCAACCTGGGCGCCACTGCGGGCGCGGCGACACGTATTGGGGCCATTTCCGGCGACGACGCCATCCGGGGCCTGGCCGTTGCACCGGCGGCTCGGCCCACCGCCCTTGCGCTCACCAGCGACAACCGCCTCTCTTCCTTCGACCTGCGCACACCCAACACGCTCGCGTCGAACGTCGCGGTCACGGGGCTCGGCACCGGCGAAACACTGGTCGGTATCGACTTTCGCCCACGCGACGGCGTCCTCTTTGGACTGACGAACGCGGGAAAGCTCTACACGATCGACGCGACCACCGGCGCAGCCGTATTGCGGGCGACGCTGTTTGCCGACTCGGGCGATCTGACTGCGCCCTACACCGGGCTGAGCGGGACTGTCACCGGCGTTGACTTCAACCCGGCGGCTGACCGCTTGCGAGTGATCACCAGCGACGGGCAGAGCCTGCGGATCGTCGTGGAGACCGCGACAGTTGCCGGCACGACCGTGACAGCCGGGGCGACGACCACCGATGGCGCCATCAACCGCGCCTCCGCGCCGGCGGTAGTCGCGGCTGCTGCGTATTCAAACAGTTTTGGCGGAACCACGACCACGTCCCTGTTCAACCTGGAGCGCAACACCGACCAGCTGACGCTGCAGAACCCCCCTAACAACGGAACGCTGACCGATATCGGCCCGATCGGGATTGACATCTCGGGCGCCGCCGCATTCGACATCGGCGGCGGCAGCAACGGTCTTGCCCTGGCAGCCTTGCGCGCCGCACCGACAGGCCCATTCACGCTCTACAACGTGTCGCTCACCACCGGTGCAGCGACTCCATACATTGCGGCTCCTGGTGCGGCAGTGATCGGCGGTTCCGGCGGCCCGGCCAACCTCATCGATCTGGCCATACGCTTTTAGGAATGCACGGATCCGAAGCGCCATCAACCTGGGTGCAACGCTGGTCGCACCTGGTGGCGCCCGGTGGACGCGTGCTGGATGTCGCGTGCGGGGCAGGCCGCCACATGCGCTGGTTCGCCTCGCGCGGGCACCCGGTGACCGGGGTCGATCGGTCGGCCGATGCGATCGGATCGCTGGCCGGCGTCGGTGAGGTGCTGCAGGCTGACATCGAAAACGGACCGTGGCCATTCGCCGGGCGCACGTTTGACGCCGTCGTCGTCACCAATTACCTGTGGCGCCCGCTTCTGGGCGTGATCGTGCAGAGCGTCGCTCCAGGTGGCGTGCTGCTATATGAAACGTTCGCGGCCGGCAACGAAACCGTGGGCAAGCCATCGCGTCCTGACTTCCTGCTCCGCACGGGCGAATTGCTGCAAGCCTGCGCGAATCTGCGCGTTGTTGCCTACGAAGACGGATTCATTGAGCAGCCGCCGCGGTACATCCAGCGGGTCGCGGCCGTCCGGCCGGTCGCGGGAGAGCTTGCCGTGCGTTACGAGCTGTAGCTGTGCTCTAGCTACAATCGTTCTTTCCAGCCAGATTTCCCCTCCGACAATGACACCGATTACAGGCAGCATCGTGGCCCTCGTGACCCCGATGCACGAAGACGGCAGCGTGGACTATCCCACCCTGCGCAAGTTGATCGACTGGCACATCGCCGAGGGCACGGATTGCATCGGCGTGGTTGGCACCACCGGCGAGTCGCCCACGGTCAATGTGCAGGAACACCAGGAAATCATCCGGGTTTCCGTCGAGCAGGCCAACCGGCGCGTACCCATCATGGCGGGCTGCGGGGCCAATTCCACGTCCGAAGCCATCGAGCTGGCACGCTACGCCAAAGCGGTCGGAGCAGATTGCCAGTTGCAGGTGGTTCCCTACTACAACAAGCCTACGCAGGAAGGCCAGTACCTGCATTTCAAGGCCATTGCCGAAGCTGTCGGCGACCTGCCCATCATCCTTTACAACGTACCCGGCCGCACCGTTGCCGATATGGCACACGAAACCGTGCTGCGCCTGGCGCAGGTGCCCGGCGTCGTCGGCATCAAGGAAGCCACCGGCAACATCGAGCGCGCGCAATGGCTGATTCGCGACGTGCCCCGGGGTTTTTCCGTTTACTCGGGCGACGACCCGACCGCCGTGGCCCTGATGCTGTGCGGCGGCCAGGGCAATGTGAGCGTGACCGCCAACGTGGCGCCGCGACTGATGCATGAGCTGTGCATGGCAGCCGTCAAGGGCGATGCGCGCGGCGCAATGGAAATCCAGCGCAAGCTCATGCCGGTGCATCGCCATCTTTTCGTGGAAGCCAATCCGATCCCGGTGAAATGGGCCATGGCCCGCATGGGCCTGTGTGGCCCGGCCATGCGCCTGCCCATGACGCCATTGACCGCCGCCAATGAAGCAGGCGTCGAAGCCGCGCTTGCCTCGGCCGGCCTGGTTTCCTGATCCTGATATTTTTCGACGTATCCAATCCTGAGGGGATGAAGTGAAGCAATCTGCAAAACTGGGCCTGCTGGCGATGTGCGCCGCGCTCTCGGCCTGTTCGGTCCTTGACGGCGACAAAGTCGATTACAAGAGCGCAGGCCGTGGCGTCTCGCTGGAAGTGCCGCCCGACCTGAACCAGCTCTCGCGCGATTCACGCTACCAGGTGCCCGGCGGCACCGTGACGGCCAGCGCATTCGCAGTCGGCCAGGCAGCGCCCGGTGCGCCCACAGCCACCAACACGCTGGGCGATGTGCGCATCGAACGCTCTGGTTCGCAGCGCTGGCTCGTCGTCAACCGCCCCGCAGACCAGCTCTGGGGCCCTGTGCGCGAGTTCTGGCTCGAAAACGGCTTCCTGCTGACGCTCGACCAGTCGAGCCTGGGCATCATGGAAACCGACTGGGCCGAAAACCGCGCCAAGATTCCGCAGGATTTCATCCGCAACACGCTGGGCAAGCTGATCGACTCGGCCTACTCCACCGCGGAGCGCGACCGCTTCCGCACGCGCCTGGAGCGTTCGGCCTCGGGCGGCACCGAAATCTACATCAGCCATCGCGGCATGATCGAGGTCTATAACAACAAGGAAAAGGACCAAACGGTCTGGCAGCCCCGCCCGAGCGATCCTGAGATCGAAACGGAGTTCTTGCGCCGCCTGATGGTTCGCCTGGGCGTGCCGCAAGAGCAGGCGAAGGCGCTCGCGGCAACGGCCCCTTCCAGGGCGTCATCGCGCATTGCCGCCGTCAACGGCTCGCCCGTCGTGCAGATCGACGAGGGGTTCGACCGGGCGTGGCGCCGCGTCGGTCTCGCGCTGGATCGCACCGGCTTCACCGTGGAAGACCGCGATCGCACGCAGGGCACCTACTTCGTGCGGTACGTGCAGCCGAACGCTGACAAAAAGGAAGGCGGCTTCCTGTCCAAACTGTTCCGCTCCGACAGCAGTGAGCCACCGCTCAAGTTCCGGATCACGTTGCGCAGCCAGGGCGAATCGACTACGGTCTCGGTGCTCAATGCGCAGGGCGCCCCCGAGACGTCGGTCAACGCGCAGCGCATCGTTCAGGTGATCGCCGACGACCTGAAGTAAGCCTGCGGGGTTACCACGAGCGCCATCCGATTCAAAAGCCTGGGCAGCGGCAGTTCCGGTAACGCAACTGTCGTCCAGGCGCGCAGCGGATCCACGACCACGCACCTGCTGGTCGATTGCGGACTGGGTATTCGCCAGCTCGACCGACGGCTGGCGCAGGCCGGCATGATGGCCGACCAGCTCGATGCCATCTTCATCACCCATGAACATGCCGACCATATCGGCTGCGCCCGCCAGGTCGCCCTGCGCGAGCGAATTCCGGTATGGATGAGCCACGGCACATATGTAGCCATTGGCGAGCCTGACTTTGGCGGGTTGCTGCGAATCGCCTGTGACTCCATTGCCATGGACCTAGGCGCAATGGAAGTGATGCCGTTCACGGTTCCACACGACGCGCGGGAGCCCTTGCAACTCACCTGTCACGACGGCGTTTCGCGCCTGGGTCTGCTCACGGATCTGGGCCACGCCAGCACCCATGTCCTGACGCAGCTCACCGGTTGCCGAACACTGGTACTGGAATGCAACCATGACCCCGACAAGCTCGCCGAATCGAGCTACCCGGCGTTTCTGAAGCGTCGGGTAGGCGGTGCCTACGGCCACCTCTCCAACGAAGCGGCGGCGCAGATTGCTGCAGCCATTCTCCCGTCGGGCCTGAAGCAGGTGGTTGCGGCGCATCTCAGTGAGCAGAACAACCGGCCGGAGCTTGCCCGCCGGGCGCTTGCTTCGGCGCTGTCTTGTGGCGACGAGGACATTCATGTCGCCGACGGACCCAATGGTTGTGGCTGGCTCACAGCCTGACGAGCCATTACTGCGTTCCAGAAACAGAAAAGCCGCCCGAGGGCGGCTTTTCTGCATGGAGCGCAACCGAATTGTGATTCGGCGCGGACCGATTACTTCGTAGCGGAAGCGGCAGCAGCGGAGCCAGAAGCAGCAACAGCGGCGCCCGTAGCGGCAGCAGCAGCGTCGGTGGCGACGGCAGCAGCGCCGGAGGCAGCAGCAGCAGCGCCGGAAGCGGCAACAGCAGCAGCGTCAGCAGCAGGTGCGGGAGCCGGTGCGGGTGCGGGTGCAGGCACAACGACGGGAGCAGGAGCCGGCGCCGGAGCTTCGGTCTTGCTGCAAGCGCCAAGGGCTGCAGCGGCAATCAGGGTCGCCA
>JAZKFD010000096.1:0-8546 GCA_040386635.1 Pseudomonadota bacterium | reverse complement strand
CCGCCTTGTAAGCGGTAGGTCATCAGTTCGAATCCGATAATCGGCACCACTTATTCTTTCCGTTCAGGCCTTCACTTCGACCACCGGCACGAACCCGCCGAAGATCATGCGTTTGCCGTCGAAGGGCATAGGCGGATTGCCCGGCGTGGATGGATCCATGCGAGGGTCTTCCATCATCTTCTTCATGCCGGCGTCGCGCGTGGCCTTGTCCGGCCATTCGACCCACGAAAATGCCACGGTCTCATCGGCCGTGGCCTGGACCGCGCGGCGGAAATCGGTGACCTTGCCGTCCGGCACGTCGTCGCCCCAGCCCTCGATGACGCGAATCGCGCCCAGTTCGAGAAATATCGGGTCGAGCGTGCGAGCGTGCTCGATGAACTTGTCTTTGTTGGCCGTGGGAACTGCGATCACGAAACCGTCGATGTATGACATGCATTTGCTCCTGATGGGTTGACTGGTCGGCGAAATCTTCGAAGCGCCTTCCATCCTGACGACGAACGACACGGAGCCAAATCGACATCGCCTGCCTGCGCGACCCAGCGAACCCTCAACCGCCAGGCGCCACGCGCCAGATCACATTGCCAACGTCATCTGCCACCAGGAGCGCACCCTTGCCGTCAAGGGCGACGCCCACCGGCCGTCCGTAGGCCTTGCCCTCCTTGCTGAGGAACCCGCCCAGAAACTCCTGCGGCGGACCTGATGGCTTACCCCCTACAAAAGGAACAAAAACCACGTTGTAGCCGCTGAGCTCCTTGCGGTTCCATGAGCCATGCTGCCCGATGAAGGCGCCGCTGGAATAGGTGCCGGGCATCCGCGGATCAGAGAACACCAGGCCCAGTGGCGCCACGTGCGCGCCCAGGCCGTAGTCGGGTGCGATCGCCTTTGCGACCATTTCGGGGTTGGCCGGCTTCACCCGCGAATCGACGTTCTGGCCCCAGTAACTCCAGGGCCAGCCATAGAAGGCGCCGTCTTTCACGGACGTGAGGTAGTCGGGCACCAGATCGTTGCCGAGTTCGTCGCGTTCATTCACGACCGTCCACAGGACCCGGGACTGCGGCTCCCAGCCCATTCCGTTGGGGTTGCGCAGCCCGCTTGCAAAAAGGCGCTTGTTGCCGCTGGCACGGTCCACTTCCCAGATTGCAGCGCGTCCTTCTTCGGAGGCCATTCCGTTGTCGCCGATGTTGCTGTTGGAGCCGACGGTCGCATAGAGTTTGCTACCGTCGGGGCTGGCGATGATGTTCTTGGTCCAGTGGTGATTTGCGCCTGAGGGCAGATCCGTCACCTTCACGGGTGTGGCAGTGATGCTGGTCTGCCCCGCCTGATACGGCACCTTGACGATGGCGTCGGCGTTCGCGATGAACAGTTCGTCGCCCACCAGCGCCATGCCGAACGGCGAGGTGAGCCCGCTGATAAAAACCGTCTTTGTCTCGGCCACGCCGTCGCCATTGGCATCGCGAAGGAGCGTGATGCGGTCGGCGCTCGGCACGGCCGCACCGGCGCGCTTCATGACCAGGCCCATCGCCTTTCCGCGCACGCCCTCGGCATGCACGTTCTTCGCGCCTTCCTTGGGCGCCGGCTTGTTGCTCTCGGCGACCAGTACATCGCCATTGGGCAGGGTGTAGACCCAGCGCGGATGCACAAGCCCCGTGGCGAGCGCCGTGACCTTGAAGCCTGCGGCAGCCCGGGGCATGACACCTTGCGGCCATCCCTGGGCGGGCGCAATGTTGACGGTGGGGATGAGCCGCTTCCCGGATGGCGCAGGCAGGCTTGGATTGGGACCGATGCCGGGGACGGGCGCCTGAGCGAATGGGGCTGAAAAGGACGCGGCCAGTGCGCAGCCCAGCAGGGCACGGGAGAAAATGCGATGGGTTTTCATCGCCGCAGTGTGTTGGTGAATACGCCGCTGGCGTGTAGGCGATCACCGCAATAAGAGGGGTATCGGGATCTAGCTGCCCATCCATTGCGGCAACCAGCGCACCAGAAAGACAGCCGTTGTTCCCTGGATCGTCACGTAATGCCACATCAGTGCCGTGTTGTCGAGCGTGGCCCGCGCGTCGGTGCGAAGGCAGCCCGCCAGCGAGCGCACGAGGGTGAACGCGCCCATGACCAGCAGGACCAGTGCGTGGAACACCTGCCAGGCCAACAAGGCCGCCACGGTCGCGCTCCATGCGTTGTCGCGTGGCGTCAGGCCGGCCTGACGATGCGCGATCAGATCCCAGGCGATCCCGCCGACCGAGGCCATCATCGCGATCACCAGCAGGATGCGCAGCCACGCCTGCCGTTCGCCGCGCAGTTGCCGCACCGCCAGAGCCATCGAGGCGGAGCCCGCAGCAAGCAGCACCGCCGTCCAGATCCCGCCCGGGGGCAGGGCAGCTCCGGGCGGCGGACAGACATCCAGGGCCATCGACACATGAATGTGCGAGAAGGCAAGCGAGGCGAAGATGGTCGCGTCCACCGCCAGGAGAATCATCATCGCCCACCACGAATGCGATGCGCGACCCGTTGCGAACGACGGGACCTTCACGCCGTCGCCGATCGTTGCCATGGGAGCCGGTGGGGGTTGGTCCGAGCCCCAGAGCCAGACCAGGATCGCGGCGAGCGAAATGAAGCCGGACAGGAAGGCGGGCGCCACCCACGATACGGTGAGCATCAGGAAAAAGCCAGCCGTGCCCGCAGCGGCGATGAACGGAGCCCAGCCGTCTCCCGGCAAGCGAATCAGTTGCCGGATCTGGGCCTTGACCGGGCTGGTGACCAGGGTTTCGCGACCGCCGAAAACCGTGCCGGGCAGCCAGTGCTGGCCAGCCTCCACTTCTTTGGCCAGCGACGGCCGGTCCCACAGCGGCTCGCGCGATTCGACCTGTGGAATGCTGCGGGCACCGTAGCAGTCCTGCGGCAGCCATTCCAGCGTATCTGCATTCCACGGATTGCCAGGCTCGCGCTCCTTGCGCAGCAGCGTTCGAACCAGATCGGCCAGGCACAGCAGTGCGCCCGCCGCGAACACGAAGGCGCCGACCGTGGACAGAGCGTTCCACAGATTCCAGCCGAGGCCGTCTGCGTAGGTGTACACCCGTCGTGGCATACCCTGCAGGCCCGCGATGTGCATGGGGAAGAACGCCAGGTTGAACCCGATGAACATCAAGCCGAATGCCCAGCGCCCGAGCCGTTCGGACAACTGGTTGCCGTTGAACAGGGGCGCCCAGTGGTAGATGCCGGCGAACAGCGGGAACACCATGCCCCCGATCAGCACGTAATGCAGATGCGCCACGATGAAATAACTGTCGTGCACCTGCCAGTCGAAGGGCAGCACGGCGACCATCACGCCCGTCAGTCCACCCAGGACAAAGATGAAATGAAAGCCCAGCAGGAACAGCGACGGTGTCGTGGTGCGCACCGTACCTTTCCAGAAGGTGGCGATCCAGGCGAAGACCTGCACGGCGCTGGGGATCGCAACCGCAAAGCTCGCGATGGAGGCCAGGTGCATCGCCAGCGGACCCAGCCCGGCCGTGAACATGTGATGCATCCACAGGAAAAAGCTGATCAGTCCGACGGCTGCAAGCGCCCACACGATGGCGCGGTAGCCCACCAGCGACGCCTGCGCGACGACTGGCACCATCATCGAGACCATGCCCGCTGCGGGCAGGAAGATGATGTAGACCTCGGGGTGGCCGAAGAACCAGAAGAGGTGCTGCCACAGCACCGGATCGCCGCCCCGTTCGGCGATGAAGAAGGGCCAGTCGAAGGCGCGCTCCAGCTCCAGCAGCAGCGTGCCGGCGATGATCGCCGGAAACGCGAAAACGATCATGAATGCCGTCACCAGCATCGCCCAGGCGAACGGCGGCATGCGCATCAGCGTCATGCCTGGCGCGCGCGTGAAAAGGATGCCGATGATCAGTTCGATCGCACCCGCAATCGCCGAGATCTCGATGAAGCCGATGCCCAGCAGCCACCAGTCGGCGCCGATGCCTGGTGAATGCGCCTTGCCGGTGAGGGGCGGATACATGAACCAGCCGCCATCGGGCGAGGCGCCGAAGAAGATCGTGCAGAAGAACACCAGCCCGCCGATGGCGTAAGCCCAGAATGCATAGGCCGACAGGCGCGGATACGGCAGATCGCGCGCGCCCAGCATATTGGGCAGCAGCCAGACGGCGACGGCTTCGACGACGGGCACGGCAAAGAGAAACATCATCACCGTGCCATGCATGGTGAACAGCTGGTTGTAGGTGCCTGCACTGACGAGCGCGCTTTCAGGCATCGCGAGCTGCGCACGCATGATCAGCGCGAGTACACCGGCCAGCACGAAGAAAACCAGCGCCATGCCGATGTAGTACGGGCCGATGTGCGTGTTGTTCACTGCCGTGAGCAGTCGCCAGCCCTTGGGCGGCTTCCATGCACGCTGGAGCGCCTCGAGCTCGCCCGCGGGTCGTGGCAGGGAGTTGGGCAGCGCCCTGGATTCTTTTGCCATCTTCAACTCACTTGACGTCACTTCAATGATCCCAGCCACTGGCTGATGGCTGCGAGCGCCTGCGCATCGAGCCTCTCGTACGACGGCATGCGGGCACCCGGCTTGACCTGTTGCACATGGGCGATCCAGTGCGCCCGGCCCTCTTGCGTGTTGGCCAGGGTCCCCGCCGCAATGTGCAGCCGGCTGCCGACATGGGTGAGGTCCGGGCCAAGGCGGCTGCCGGGGGTCAGGCCTCGCACCGCATGACAGGCATTGCAGCGGTTGGCGGCAAAGGCCTGCATCCCCTGCGCGTGAACGGCCGTGGCTGGCGCGGCGGCAGGTTGCGCCTGCGCCGCGAGCCACGCGTCGAATGCCGCGGGCTCCAGCGAAACCACATGCAGCGCCATCTTCGCGTGCTGCTCGCCGCAGAACTCCGCGCACTGGCCGCGATAGATTCCGGGCTTGTCAGCAGACACGATCAGATGCTGCAGGCGCCCCGGCACCATATCCATCTTGCCGGCAAGCGATGGCACCCAGAAACTATGGATCACGTCGGCGCTGGAGAGCGCCAGGTAAATCGGCCGTCCGGTCGGGATGCGGATTTCGTTGGCGGTGAATATCTCGGCGCCACTGGCCGGGTCGCGGTAGCGCACTTCCCACCACCACATATGGGCCTTGACGCTGACGACCAGCGCGCCGGCGGGTGGCAGCGGCTTCCAGGCTGGCGTGTAGGGCAGGGACCATGCGAACAACGCGGCGAGCACCAGGCCGGGAAACAGCACGCCGCCCCCGACAATCCACAGTGCCGGATTCACCCGTGCCGCGCGCCTTCGCAGCGCCCAGGCAAGTAGGGCCATCACGCCGCCAAAAATGAGCAGGCTGCCGATGATCAGGACCCAGCTGACCGTCTGGATCGAGCGCGCAGCCTCGCCGGCGGCTTGCAGTACGCCGCCTGTCATTGGAGGGAAAAGAGGTATTCGGCCATTGCCTGCGCATCCTCGGGGGAAACGCCCATGCTGGGCATCGCAGTGCCGGGGATGAGCGCTTGCGGTTCGGCGATCCACTGCGCGAGCACGGGCTTGCGGTTGGGCAGGCGACCCGCGATGTAGCTGCGCTGGCTCCAGGACTTCAGGGGTTGCGCGACACTACCCCGGGCCGATGCAACGCCTTCGATGGAGTGGCACGCACCGCACTGGTATTGCGAGAGCAGCGCACGGCCCCGCTCAACGCTTGCGGCCCCGGATGCCTGAGCCGTGCTCCACGCAGGAAGCAGCGCTGCAGCAATCGCGTAAAGAAAGATCGACGGCATCGGACGATTCTGGCCCGCAGGCGCATCGGCGTGGGCCAGAATCACCAGCGGATGCATAAAAAATCGTGGCATCAATCCTGGGTTCTTGTTGCGCTGGCGACTGTGCTTGCGCTCGCCGCGCTTGCGTCGGTGGTAGCAGCGGTCGTCATTTATGCGGGGCTGTACAGCGTTGCGGCGACCCGGCAACACTTTCAATCGACTCATTCGGTTCTTGAACTGGCCATGCGCCAGTCGGTGCGCCTGCGTGCTCGCGACATAGATGAGCCGCCCCTGGCCGACGAGCGGATGCAGGTGCGGGGCGCAGCGTGCTTCCGGGACAAGTGCGTGCAGTGCCACGGCGCGCCTGGCGTGTCTCAATCCGACATCGGCAAGAGCATGCAGCCCATTCCCGGGCCGCTGGTGGATGCCAAGCAGCACTGGCGCCCGCGCGAGTTGTATTGGGTCACCCGCCACGGCATCCGGATGAGTGGGATGCCGGCGTGGGAGTACCGGCTCACGGACTCCGAGTTGTGGGATCTGGTGGCCTTCATGCAGCGCCTGCCGCAGCTCGATGCCCAGGCGTACCAGCAAGTCATCCGGCAGGCGGGTTCCGGGCCTTCATGCGGACGCGGGATGAGCACGGCAGCCGATGTGACGCCCGTCGATGTGGAGCGGGGCCGGGAGGCGCTTCATCAGTACGCCTGCAGCGCCTGCCACACGATTCCGGGCGTGACCAGTTCCAGACCGCAGGTCGGGCCGCCCCTGGACGGCATGGGCAGTCGGCGGTTGATTGCAGGGACGCTTGCCAACACCCCCGAAAACCTGGCCCTGTGGCTCATGCAAACGCAGCAGGTCAAGCCCGGTACCGCCATGCCGCAGCTCGACGTGGCGCCCCAGGACGCGCGTGACATGGCGGCTTATCTGCGAACGCTGCGCTGAAGAGCTCCATGCAGGCGTGATCGGCCTTATCCTGCTGGACATCGGCACATTCCAATCAGCGCATCATGAAGAAATTACTGCTCCTGCTTTCCTTCGTTGCTTTGCTTCCAGCCTGCGCTACGCGCGAATACGGCTCCTGGCTTGACCAGGTCGGAAAGCGTCCCAATCCCCCCCTGGCCATGACCCCGGAAGAAGCAGGCGTGCTCCGGGAACAAGCCGTCCGTCTCCGGGCCGAAGCCGACGCCATCCGCATTCAACTCGCTTCGGAGACTGACCGCGTCCAGCGGTTTCGCTACTACAGCGTGATCCGTGAAATCGACGACGAACTGGTTCCCATCGAACGCGAACTGCTCGACGCCCGCCAGCCGTCGCGCATGCCGGGACTGGCTCCCGGCTGATTCACCCGAGCCGGCGCCGCGACCGGTCGCCAGACCGTGAATGCTACTTTCCGGGTACTTCGACCTTCAGGCGAATTGAGTTAATCTGCGTCCCCCGGGCTCGCAGATGAGCTATCAGCGCAGGTACCACCTGTCGCAACTTTGCGGCCCCGGCGCTGGTATCAACCAGCAGACACCAGGCTTCGCCATCGATCGGTCCTGGCCGGATGGCGCTGCGCAGCGGTGCGGGTATCAGCAGTTCCACCGCCTTCAGGCGCTCGCCGGATTCGCGGGCAAGTCTGGCAAGTTGCGCAAGCATCGGCGATTCCCCGGCGGCTTGCTGGAGCGAGACGGGGTGCAGGCGGCGGTCCAGGGGCTGGCGGTCCATGGGGCGAGGGGGATCGAATCCCGAAAACGATAACGTGAGGGGTGAACAGTGCATTTCATTATCACGGATGCATGGCTGGCCAAGAGCCGCGCCGTGCACCTGAGCGGGACCAAACTGGTGCTCGCAGTGGTCGGGCTTTCGCTGGTCATGATGGTGCTGGCAGCCAGCATGTACCACTGGGTATTTCTCAAGGGCGCGCGTGAGGGCTGGCCCATTGTCGGCACCCTGGTCAGGCTGGTGGTCAAGGATGAGTTCGAGCAGCGCGACCGCTTCATGCGCGAGAACCTCGATGTCATGGCGCGCAAGCTGGGTGAAATGCAGGCGCGCATGGTGCAGCTCGAAGCCCTGGGCGACCGGGTGTCCGGCCTTGCCGGTATCAATAAATCAGACCTGAAGGCGCCACCGGGACAGGGCGGCGCGCTGGTGTCCGGTCGGCCGCTCTCGATGCTCGAGCTGCAGACGACGCTGGATGACCTGGAAAAGCTGACCGGACGGCACACCGACGTGATGACCGTCATGGAGTCGCGCCTCTTTGACCAGCACATCCGCAGCAAGATGATTCCCACCCAGCAGCCGCTCAGGGGCGGGCAGCTCGGCTCCTCGTTCGGATGGCGCCTGGATCCCTTCACCGGCCGCTCTGCGCTCCACACCGGCCTGGATTTCCAGGCCGATCACGGCGAGCCCATCCTGGCCGCTGCGGGAGGTGTGGTGGTCACGCAGGAATACCATCCGGCCTACGGGAACCTGGTCGAGATCGATCATGGCAACAATCTCGTGACCCGGTATGCACATGCCTCGCGCACCTGGGTCAAAGCGGGCGACCTCGTCAGGCGGGGCCAGAAAATCGCCGAGGTCGGAACGACCGGACGGTCCACGGGGCCGCATCTTCATTTCGAGGTGATGGTGCAAGGTATCCCCCAGGACCCGCAGAAATTCCTGATGGCGGGCAGCAACTTGCGGCACTCGCATGCCACTCAGGTGGCCAAGTTGGCACCAACGCCTTCCCGGGTACCCCAGCAGACGGGCGCTGGCAGGTAAAATCGCCGGTTCCGCGCTGCTTTCGGCCTTGGATTGGCTGAAGGCGCCCCCACCTTGACTCCTGACAACAAATAG
>JAZKFD010000095.1:6388-22729 GCA_040386635.1 Pseudomonadota bacterium | reverse complement strand
TCTACGACAACGGCTTCAAGATCCAGTGGGAGCACTTCATCCGCCACGTGGTGGAGGATGAACCGTATCGCTGGACACTGCCCGAAGGCGCCAAGGGCGTGCAACTGGTGGAAGCCGCGCTGCAATCGTGGAAAGAGCGCCGCTGGGTGGATGTGCCGCGGCTCGAGGTCTGAGATGACGCTCACCCTCAAGCTACCGTCCGTCCAGGGCGGTCTGGGCACCTACACCCTGTGCGGCACGCAACCCGTGAAGCCGCCTGCCGGCGTGAAATTCAATCGCATCGCCTATTCGGCCGCGCATGTGGTGGCCGATCCACTCGCGGCCATCGACCCCTGGGTGCAGTGCGCGATCGATTGGGACGCGACCATCGCCTACAGGCAGCACCTGTGGTCGCTCGGGCTGGGCGTCGCCGAGGCCATGGACACCGCGCAGCGCGGCATGGGGCTGGATTGGCCCACCTCGCTTGAACTGATCCGCCGGTCGCTGGATGCTGCGCGTGACGTGCCCGGCGCGCTGGTCGCATCAGGGTGCGGCACTGACCACCTTGTGCTGGAGCACGTCACGACCGTCGATCAGGTCATCGAAGCTTACGAAATGCAGATGGCCGCGATCGAAAAGCTCGGGGGCAAACTGATCGTGATGGCGAGCCGCGCCCTCGCCCGTGTTGCGAGAAGCCCTGCCGACTACGAACGCGTCTATGACCGGATTCTGTCGCAGGCCAGGCAACCCGTTGTGCTGCACTGGCTGGGCCCGATGTTCGATCCGGCGCTGGCTGGCTACTGGGGAACCAGCGATGTCGATGCCGCGATGAACACCGCTTTGGGCATCATCGCCGCCCATCCGGACAAGGTCGATGGCATCAAGATTTCGCTCCTGGACAAAGACCGGGAAATCGCGATGCGCCGTCGCCTGCCCGCCGGTGTCCGCATGTACACCGGCGATGACTTCAACTACGCGGAACTCATCGCGGGCGATGGTTTCGGCGACCATGCGATGCACCGCAAGAGCGATGCGCTGCTCGGAATTTTCGATGCCATTGCGCCTGCAGCAAGCGCTGCGCTCGGCGAACTTGCGCAGGGCCACATCGACAGGTTTCACGCGATTCTCGGACCGACCGTTGCGCTGTCGCGCCACATCTTTTCGGCACCGACCCGCTTCTACAAGACTGGCGTGGTCTTCATGGCGTGGCTCAATGGTCACCAGACTCATTTCACGATGGTAGGCGGGCAGCAGAGCACGCGGTCACTGCAGCACTTTGCCCAGCTGTTCCGGCTGGCCGATGCGGCCAACCTGCTGGAGCAGCCGGAGCTGGCTGTGCGGCGCATGAAGGGCTTGATGACCATGCACGGCGTGGATCAATAGCCGTAGCGGCCCCCAGAGTGAACGGAACCCAAGGCATGCGCGACTTCAGCCAAGACCACCGCTGGCTCTCCGTCAATACCGCAACAGTTCGAAAGAGCCGCGGCGTCGAGGTGCCGCTGACCGACATCATCGAAGCGTGCGCTGCTCGCGGCATTCGCGCGATCTCGCCGTGGCGTGACCAGGTCGCCGCCGCGGGGCTTGGGAATGTCGCGAGGCTCGTCAAACAACACGGGCTCGAGCTGTCCGGCTACTGCCGCGGTGGCATGTTTCCGGCCGTGGGTGCACAGACCCTTAAAGCCGTGCGTGACGACAACCGCCGCGCCGTCGATGAAGCTTGTGAACTGAACGCGAAGTGCCTCGTGCTCGTCGTCGGCGCCCTGCCTGGCGCACTGGCAGGCAAGGCGCTGCACAAGGACATCGCGTTATCGCGTCAACAAGTAAGTGACGGGATCGCCGAGCTGCTTGACTACGCCAGGACGGTGAGAATGCCGCTGGCCATTGAGCCGCTGCATCCGATGTATGCGGCTGACCGCGCGTGCATCAACACCATGGAGCAGGCGCTGGACGTCTGCGACGCCCTCGACCCCGGCGGCACCGGCGCGCTCGGCGTAGCCGTCGATGTGTATCACGTGTGGTGGGACCCCAAACTCGAGCAGCAGATCGAGCGCGCTGGAAGCCAGCGCCTGATGGCCTTCCATGTCTGCGACTGGCTCACGCCCACCACAGATTTGCTCAACGATCGAGGCATGATGGGCGACGGCGTGATCGACATACCGCGCATTCGCCGCTGGGTCGAGGCGCAGGGTTTCGACGGCTACAGCGAGGTGGAGATTTTCTCCGCGAAAGACTGGTGGGAGAGGAATTTTTGCGACGTGCTCGACACTTGCATTGCGCGGCATCAAACTAAAGTCTAGATGGAGCTTGCAAGCCCAACGTCAGCGATCTGCCGACGGAACCAAACCCAGATCATCGTTACTCAGTAGCCAAGTAACAGCTCATGTCGAGCTGGAAAGAAGGGCTTCCATGCTTGGCATCCAAAGTGACCGCATCAAAAAGCTAGTACAAATCGAGTTGAATCAAGCGTCCGCTTGCAGCGACTCCCAAACGACGCACCCAGCGGTGGAAAGGCAGCTGTCGTTTGACGTGCCTGCGGCCGGCCCGGCCAATCTTGACCTGCCTTCGGAAGGCCTTCAACTCCTGTCCCTCACCGCGCCCCGCGGCCAACACTTCACGAACATCGCTCCAGCTCCAGTTCTGAACGCACTGCTGCAATACACAGGCAACGATGACCTGCGCGCCATAGCTGGGGATCCCGACTTGACTGAGGGCATGGCACACATTCCCGCCTTTCGCGCGGTGGCCCACGCCGTCACCGGACTTCACAATGCAACGCATGAACTTGAAGCGGCGCAACTCGAAAGAGAAGAAGACCCCGTCAACCTCCATGCGTTCGAAAATCCACGCCTTTTGAATGCCTACAACCAGATGGTCGCGACGACATACAGCATCAGTCCCGCCACAAAGTCGGCAGTGGTCAACGGGATTTCGGTACTGACCCTGGGCGCTGCAGCCGGTTTTACTTACGCGGCTGCCAATCCTCCGCCCGAAGACAATCCCGCTTGGTGGGGCGTGATTGCGGGGGTTAACTGGTTCAATGCGGGCATGATCAATCTGGCAGCTTGCACCTATCGGCGAAAAGCGACGGCGCAAAGAGATCTCGACATGAGAACTGCTGTCACGATCGACCTGAACCGGCTCGGCACCAACATCGATGCAGCGAACACCCTCGTCGAAATCACCCTTGACGACTTCCGGGCGATGGACCGGAATCAGCAGCCGGATAACCTCATGAACGCGCTGGACGAGACGCCCTTCGCCAGCCATTCAGCAACCGATGCCCGGGCAATCGCAATTTCCATCAAGGAGGATGAGAGCGACAACTCCGCTGACAGGCGTTAGTGGTCAGCCAGCGGCGCTGAGCACATTCTGCAATCCGGTACGCGAAGGCGTCGCTGTGGTCGCGGGCGCCTTATGCGCAGCCGAGCCGAACGCAATTTCGCCAGACAATTGGCCGCCCTCTTCGATAACGATGGTGCCGTAGCGAACTTGCCCGGTCACCTTGCCGGTCGAATAGATCACCAGCTTTTGGCGCGCGTTGAGCGTTCCCTCGAAATGGCCGCGAATCTCTGCGATGTCGATGTCGGCTGAACCCTTGAACGAGCCGCGCTCTGAAATCTGGATCACGCGCGAATCCATGGTCGCCTCGACCGATCCTTCGACCACCAGCGTGTCGCAGTCAGTGATCTCAACGCCCTTCAGCTTGATATTCGGCCCGACGGTCAGCTTGCTCTCACCCTCCTTGACCGGCGCGCTATTGGCCGCTGGAGCCGTCGGTGCTGCCGCGGTGGTTGAGCCAGCGCCTGCGACAGCCGCTGCATTCGGATTCACCGCGCCCTGGCGGGGGTTGTACGGTTCGTTTTCGCGCTTGTTGAAAAACGGGGATTGCAGGGCCATGGGTACTTCCTCTGAGTGGCGTTGTAAGAAGTGCCGATCCTACGGATGACTGGGCTTACAAGTTCACGCGTTCACGCAAGATCAGTAACCAAAAAACGTTGGGCCTTGCATACGCAGCGGACGTGGTATGCGACTTAATCCAGCAGGGGTGTCACAACATGTGGCGCGTCAATATTCGACCGTGTAGCGCGATCCGCGAAAGCGCACCACGGCCGTCTTGTTGCGGATTTCTTCCAGCACGACGCCGGCCGCAATTTCGTTGCCTTCGTTATAGACCTGGCCGTTGACGATGAGCATGCGCTGCGCCTTGCTGCTTGAGTAGACGCCGCCGTTGATTGCGAGCCTGGGCGCGTCAGGCGGTAGCCCTACAGCCGGCGCCGTCACCGCAGCAGCAGTGGTTGCGGGCACAGATCGTGCCCCCGGTACTGGCTGAATGGGCTGCATCACCTGCGGCATGCCACGAGACACCGGCGTGGCCGGCGCCATCGAAGCTGCGGGCGGCACGGCCATCCCGGTTATCGGAGCACCGATGGACGTAGTTGCAACCGGCGGCGAAGCGATGGCTGCCGGGGCTACCGGCGGCCCAGGCGGTGGCACAAGAGGCGCAGCGGCAGCCTGAGCCTGCGCTTGCGCTTGCGGCGCCATGCCCTCCGCCATCCCTTCACCGAAGCGGCGGCCTGGGCGCGTGTTGCGGGGCGAGCGCGGGTCCTCTGAGGCCTGCGGCCAGCTGGGCGGCATTGCAGCGGCAAGCTGGCTTTCGGTAGGTGGCGCAGGCGGCGGCAAGGTGCTCGGTGGCGGTTGGATCGTCGTGCCGACTACCGGAGGCGGACTTGCGCTCTGGGCGGTGGGCGCAACGGCGGGCGGCATCGCAGCCGGGGCCTGCAGAGCTGGCGGAGGCAGAGGCAAGGCCGCCGGTGCCTGAACACCGGCGCGGGTGGAGGTCGGGCCGGATGCGACGGATTCTGCCTTGTCACGGCCAGTGTCCTTGTCGCCGCCAGACATCAGGAACCAGGCAGCCACGCTGATTGCCGCGGCCACGCCAAGCCCGGCTCCGATATGCCAGGGGCGCAAGCTTGCCTGCGACGACAGATCAGCGGAGCTGCGCAACGGCTGGGCGTGAATGCCATGCACCGGATCGCGCGCGCGCTGTGCATCGGCTTTGCGAAGGGCGTCGAGGATGTATGACATGGGTTTCTACGACTTGTTGGCGCTGAGGGACTCGGCGCGAAGACGCGGCTCATCGATACCCGCAGCGCGGTTGATCTGCATATAGGTCATCGGTCCGGGCAATCCATCTGCCGGCAGTCCGTTGGCGAGCTGGAATGAGCGCAGGCGCGCCTTGAGCTGTGCATCGAGGGTCTGGCGACCAGCGGGCGGCGGTGCACCGTCGATGGCGGCGAGCCTCGCAGCCGTCCAGGCGATCGTCTCGCCGCGGGCGTCGTTCCTGCCGGTATAGCCGGGAGGCGCGCGCCACAAGGTCGCGAAGTCGCCCTGCCAGCGCGATGCGAGTGCCGCGAGGGTCACGGTTTGCTCGGTCCCGTCGGCGCTCAGTGTGGCGCTGTCTCGCGTCAGCGCTGTGAGAACGGCATAGGTGGGCTTGCCCGTGTTCGCATCGAGCGTGACCACGCCGGGCCGCCCCAGTTCACGAATGAGAGCGAGATTCAGGGGGCGACTGAAACATTGCACCTGCCGGGTCGCAGCTACCTTGCAAACACCTCCTTCACCCGGCTCGATCTTCCAGGCCCTGGCCAGTTCGACCAGTGCTTTTTCGGGGTCGGTGTAGAGAGTGGGCGGCGCGGATTGCGCTGAAGGCGTTGCGCGCGCTGCAGGCGCTGCAGGCGCTGTAGCAGTCTGCGCGGACGCAGCAGCGGATGCGGGTTCGGCTGGCGCCACCATCCCAGGAAGCGACGCTTTCGCCTGAGTGGAGGCAACCGTGGGTGCCGGCGCACCTTGGCGCATCAGCTGACTGACCCATGCGAACAGCCCTGCCCCGGCGACCAGGCCCAGAGCCAGCACAAGGGCGGGCGACATGCGCTGGCCTGGCGCCGCAGTGGAAACCGGTTTGTCGAACACTTCTGCTGCCGCCTTGTCCACGGTTGCGCGATCCACAGCGCCCTGCGTGTTGGCGAAGGCGCCGAGCAACGCACGGTCACACAGCAGGTTAATGCGACGCGGTACACCACGGGCCAGCTGATGCACGCGCGCAATGGCTTTTTTGTCGAATGGCATGGGCCGCTCGAGGCCGCCGACTTCGAGGCGGTGGCGAATGTATTGCTCGGTCTCTGCAGGTGTCAGCGCATCCAGGTGATAGCGCGCAATCACACGCTGCGCGAGTTGTTCCAGCTCGGGCCGCGCCAGCATCGTGCGCAGCTCCGGCTGGCCGATCAGCACGATCTGCAACAGCTTGCGTTCGCGCGTTTCAAGGTTGGTGAGCAGCCGAAGCTGCTCGAGAACTTCGGCCGAAAGGTTCTGCGCCTCATCAATGATGAGCACGTTGTTGCGTCCGGCGGCGTGCGATTCCAGCAGGAAGGCGTTGAGCGGATCGAGATAGTCTTTGACGGTTGCCGGTGCGTCGCCTCGCGGCGAGGTCACCACCGGAATATGGAACTCTTCGCAGACCGACTGCAGCAGCTCCAGCACCGTGAGCTTCGGGTTGAAAATGTAGGCAACGTTGCAGTTGGGCGGAATCTGCTCCAGGAACAGGCGGCAAACCGTGGTCTTGCCGGTGCCGATCTCGCCCGAAAGCAGCACGAAGCCCCCGCCGCCGCCCAGCCCATAGAGCAGGTGCGCCAGCGCCTCGCGGTGCCGCTCGCTCATGAAGAGGTAGCGGGGGTCCGGCGCGATCGAAAACGGCTCGTGCTTCAGGCCGAAATAGGCGGCGTACATGCATCAAGGATAACGTGCGCCAGAACGCACCGTTGCGAAAGCGGCTTATGCAGGCGCCGCCGTGCGCCTGACCCTACGCACATTGAACGCGCTCGTGATGAGCACCGCCTGCATGAACACCAGCCCCAGCCAGACACCTCGATACTGCTGGTGGTCCATCAACGCACCGAAGAAAAGCGGTGCAAGCGCCTGACCGATGTCAAGGCCGGAATAAACGATCCCGTACACACGGCCAGTGGCGTTTTCCGGTGTGGATCGCTTGACCAGCAGGTCCCGCGACGGGCCTGCCAGACCACTGGCAAATCCCATCGCCCCAAACAACGCAGGCACTGCCATGGCAGGCACCGGCCCAAGCGCGATCCACAAGGCGATCAATGCTGCAGCACCGAAACCCAGGCCAACGACGCGTTCGCAACGGGCCGGGTCCGAAGCGAGAAATCCCCCGGCCACCATGCCACCCGCGCTCAGCACCATGTAAACCGTGAGACACATGGCTGCCAGGGCCATCGGAACGCCATGCAGGTGATGTGCGGCCGTCGGCGCAAAGGCCTGGATGGCGCTCAGCACGACCGCATAGAAGAAAAAGAAGCTGAAGCACATCCACACTGCCGGGATCCGCAGGAAATCAAAACTGCCTTCACCCGGCACCAGCGGTTTTCCCTGCGCCGCAATCTCTGCCTTTCGCGCCGCTGCAAGCGGAAGGTCGAGCTTGCCGCGGTTGAGCCAGAGGATGGCGAGAACGACGAAGGCCAACGCGCCTGCCGTCATCAAAGCCGCCTGCCACGAATAAGCGATGGCAATCGGCACCATCACGGCAGGCGCCAGGGCCCAGCCCAGGCTGCCGGTGATGCCGTGAAAGCTGTAGGCATGTCCCAGGCGCCCGGGGCTGATCTTGCGGTTGAGCAAGGTGTAGTCCACCGGATGGAACACGCCGTTGCCGATACCGGCCACGACCGAGAAGCAGGCCATCGTCCAGTAGTTCGGGCTCATCGCAAAGCCGAAGGCCGCAAGGCCCAGCAGGCCGATACCGGCAAACAGGATCGGGCGCGGACCGTATTTGTCGACCAGGAATCCGGACGCCGCCTGCACGCCGCACGACACGACGAAAAAGATCGTCATCAGGAAACCGAGTTCGGTGTAACTCGCATTCAGCGCGTCCTTGAGCCACGGGAACAAGGGCGCCAGCAGCAGCTGCGAGAAGTGACTGATCATGTGGGCCAGGCCGACCAGGCCGATGACGCCGGCGTCTTGCCGCAATGGCACCGGCGGCAAGGCACCGCTGGGGTCAGTCGTTGCGCTCAGGGTACTCATGGGCTGATCGTAATCGCGGGGCGACCTTATCCGCAAATGCGACAGATCGATTGCCTGGAACGCGTCACGACCAGAGCGAAGTCATGGCGCGGACAAAGTCGCTGCGCAAGGCGCGGATGTCGAAATCCACCCGGCGCCCTGCTACATAGGTATTCAACATCGGCGCCTCCGGGCTGGAGAAGACGAGTGCGTCCAGCAGGTGGGTCTGCGCAATGCCAGCAAGTGTGGACTGTTCGCCATCAACGACCATGAAGTCGGCACGCTCGCCGATCGCAATGCCACCAAGCGGCAGCCCGGACGCAGCGCTCCCGCCCTGCAGCGCGCCTTCGAACAGCGCGGATGCGGAGCTTTGGCTCAACGCCGAACTGGCGGCCACATTGCGCTTGCGCAAGTGGAAGCGCTGCGAATACTCCAGCAATCGCAATTCTTCCCGCCAGCTGCGGGTGACGTGACTGTCGGAGCCAATCGACCAGCTGCCGCTTTGTCCCATCCACGCGGGAAGGTCGAACACCCCATCACCAAGATTGCCCTCAGTACTCGGACACAGCACGATGCACGCATGCCGGTCGCGCAGCGCCTGGAGTTCAGCGCTTGTGGCCTGCGTGGCATGAACCAGATTCCACCGTTCATCGACGCTCGCCTGGGACAGCAGCCATTCGATGGGGCGCAGGCCGTGTTCGACCACGCAATCTTCGACTTCACGGCGCTGTTCGGCAATGTGAATGTGGATCGGCATCGCGCCCGAAACACCGGTGACCAGCTGCCGCATGGCCCCCTCGCCCACCGCCCGCAAGGAGTGAATCGCAACGCCCGCGTTTACCAAGCCGGCTTCCGGTCCGAGTGAGGCGGCGCGGCTGGCCATGTTCAGGATCGACTCGGGCGTGGAGGCAAACCGCCGCTGGTCCGCTCGAAGACCGGCCGCTGCGAAGCCTTGGCGCATGTAGAGCGTGGGCAGCAGTGTCAGGCCGATTCCCACGCGTTTTGCCGCGCGAATCAAGGCGTGGGAGAGTTCCAGAGAGTCGGCGTAGGCCTTGCCGTCATGGTCGTTGTGCAGGTAGTGAAACTCGCAAACCTGGGTGTAGCCGGCTTGCAGCAACTCTGCATAGAGAAAGCCCGCGATTGCCTCCAGTTGCCCGGGCGTTATGCGCAGCGCCGCGCCGTACATCCGCTCGCGCCAACCCCAGAAATCATCGTCTGTCGATTCACTTCGCTCGGTCAGTCCGGCCATTGCGCGCTGGAATGCGTGGCTGTGTCCATTGACCAGGCCTGGAAGAACCGGGCCCGCGAGCACTTGCGCTGCAGGATGCTCACCGCCCTGCGCGTCGGGCTCGATCCGGCTCCAGTGACCATCCGCACCTGCCACCAGAAAGACATTGCTGCGCCACTCGCCGCTGATCCAAGCCCACGGCGCCAGGAAGCTCGTCTCACCTTGCATAAAGCCCTTTGCACGCCTGAAGGGCTGCATCCATCATGCCCCGCAATACCGGCTGGATCGAACGAGCCTGCGCCTCATCGTAGGCAAACGGCGGGGCCTCGTTCATGTACAGGTTCTGGCTCATTTCCAGTTGCAAGGCATGAATCTGGCTGGCCGGGTTTCCATAATGGCGCGTGATGTAGCCACCCTTGAAGCGGCCGTTGACGATGTGTGTGACCTGGGGGTTTCGGGCAGCGACTTGCGCCACCGCCGCCGTGATCCCCGCATCCGCGCTCGCACCATCGGCGGTGCCGATATTCAATCCCGGCAGCACACCTTCGAACAGCCAGGGGATCGCCGAGCGGATGCTGTGCGCGTCCCATAGCAACACGTGCCCGTGCTCACCCTTGAGCCGGTCAAGCTCGCCTTGCAATGCGTGGTGATAGGGGCGCCAGTACAGGTCGCGCCTGCGATTGCGTTCCTGCACGCCCGGCTCGCGACCGGGCTGATACAGCGGATCGCCCGTGAAGAAGCGCGTCGGGCACAGTTCGGTGTTGGAGGCGCCCGGGTACATCGGTCTATCGTCCGGGGGGCGATTGAGGTCGATCACATAACGCGAATAACGGGGCCGCAAAACGCTCGCACCCATCGATTCCAGATGGTCATAAAGGCGCGCAAGATGCCAGTCTGTATCCTCGGCTTCCAGGGCGCGCGCCACATAGTCGGCACGCAGCTCATCCGGGATGTCGGTGCCGATGTGCGGCATGCTCACCAGCAGCGGTATACGTCCACGCTCAAGGGCAAATGTTGTGTGCTCAGTCATCAAATCCCAGTAATCGAATCTTTCCGCCAATCACGGTCGCGCGGCGCGGATTCAGGCCCATCGGATATGCGAGCTGCGCGGGGCTGCGTACGTTCCACAGCACCATATCGGCGCGCTTTCCCTGCGCAATCACGCCGCGATCGGCAAGCCCCAGGGCCAGCGCTGCGTTGCGCGTCACGCCCGCGAAAGCCTCTTCGGGCGTCAGGCGAAAGAGCGTGCAGGCCATGTTGAGCATCAGCAACAGCGACGTGCACGGCGAGCTACCAGGATTGCAGTCGGTGGAAATCGCGATGCGCACACCGTGCTCACGTAACAGGGCAACCGGCGGTAGCCGGGTCTCGCGAAGAAAGTAAAAAGCGCCGGGTAGCAGCACGGCAATGCTTGCGGCATTTGCCATGGCGCGTGCGCCATCCTCACTTAACCACTCCAGGTGATCGCAGCTGAGCGCGCCGTACTGGGCCGCCAGCTGGGCGCCTCCGCTGTCGCTCAACTGTTCGGCGTGCAGCTTGACCGGCAGGCCCAGAACCTGCGCCGCGGTGAACACACGCCCGATCTGCGCAGGGCTGAAGGCGATGCGCTCGCAGAATGCATCGACCGCATCGACCAGGCCCTCGTGATGCAAGCGCGGCAGCATCTGCAACACCGCATCGACATACTCCTCGGACCGGCCTGCATACTCGGGGGGCAATGCATGGGCGCCCAGAAAGGTGGTGCGGACCTCGATTCCTTCCTGCGCGGCCAGCTGTCTTGCCACCCGCAGGCACTTACGTTCATGCTCCAGCGAAAGTCCATAGCCCGACTTGATCTCCAGTGTGGTCACGCCTTCCGACATCAGCGCCTTCAGGCGCGGCAGGGTCTGGATAAGCAGCTCTTGTTCGCTGGCTGCCCGGGTGGCCTGAACCGTCGAGGCAATGCCGCCACCGGCACGTGCAATTTCTTCATAGCTGGCCCCCTTCAGCCGCAGCTCGAATTCATTAGATCGATCGCCACCGTAGACCAGGTGTGTGTGGCAGTCGATGAGGCCGGGCGTGATGAGCGCACCGCCGCAATCGTGGTGCTCGATAGCACCGCTGGTCCATTGCGCAGGCAGATCGGCATGCCTGCCGACCCAGGCGATGCGCCCGTCATCCACGGCGATGGCCGCGTCTTCGACGAGACCATAGGGCAGCGTCGATTCGGGCTGCATGGTTGCAACGCGGCAGTGGGTCCAGAGCGAAACTGTCAAGACTCGACCTCCATCCAGATGGCGTCGCCGCCCGAGAGCTGTATGCGCGTTTGACTGTCCACCATGCGCCAGGCCAGCATGCCTCTGGCCAGCGGTGTGGTCAGACCGTCGCATGAGATAGAAACGTCCGAGGCGTTCGCAAAAACCGCCACCAGGGCTTGCCTGCCGACCCGTTCGGACCACGTACCGCTGACTCTTCGCATTCGCGCCGGACGTGATTTAACCATCAGGTTCAAATCAAGCGTGGCACCGCCCAGCAGCCGGCACTCGACCGTCGCGTCGCCGCCGAACGCGAACGCGGGATCCGCGGGCGTGAGCCGCCGCACCGCCGCATCAACCGTCAATTCAACCCCTTCGCCGGACAGCACTGCGAACCACCGCTGCACGCCCGGGAACGACGAGAACGGCCCGGCCCGGGTGACATCCGCCACCGAGATGCGGACCGTCCACTCTTCGACCGAGGGCCACGCGAGCAACTCTCGCGTGATGCCGCCGCCGTTGCGCCAGGGCTGGGCGCCAACGCTGTCGAGCAGGACGAACGTCCAGCTCATGCCTGGAACTCCCCTGCGAAGCTGTAACGCGAAGCCGGATACAGCAGGCGCGCCACGCTCGCGACATTGGCGCCGCTCACCGTCCGGCGCTTCATCACCAGGCAAGGCTCGGTGCGCTTGATGGACAGTTCGCGCGCCTCTTGCGCAGTCGGCAAACAGGCCTCGATGGAGTAACTTGCTTCTGTCAGGGGCGCGTGCTGCAGCAAATGCAAGGTCGGCGAAATCCGGGTGAAGTCGGTGTCTAGGTATGCCGGTGCGGCGGCTGGATTCACATAGCGATCCTCATACTGGATCGGCACCGAATTTTCCATGTGGACCAATACGCTGTGGAACACTACTGCGCCAGCAGGCAGACCCAGCGAAACAGCGAGATCACCGTCCGCTTCTTCCCTTGCCAGCCGAATCACCCGGGTTGCGTGAACGTGCCCACGCTCGGCAACTTCTTCGTGAATGTCGCGGATCATCAGGCGCGATGAAATCCGATGCAGCTGCGCCACCCGGGTGCCGGAACCCTGCACCCGGGTGACCAGGCCTTCAGCCGAGAGTTCACGCAGGGCCCGATTGGCCGTCATGCGGCTGATGGAAAACTGCGCCATTAACGCAGCCTCGCTCGGCACCGGATCGCCGGGCCGCCACTCCCCACTCGCAATGCGCTGGCGAATGTGGGCTTTGACCTGTTCGTACGCTGGAACGTCGCTCATGAATCGGAGAATAACCCAGTTGACACAAGTTGTATAGACAACTACGATTTGGCGGAAATTGCAGGAGTGACCATGTCCGATCTCTCGACGACGCCCTTCCTTGACAGCAAGGCTCGCCCCGTGCGGGCGCCGCAGGGGACGCAGCTGACGTGCGCCAACTGGCAGATCGAAGCAGCATATCGGATGATCCAGAACAACCTGGACCCGGCTGTCGCTGAGAATCCCGATGAGCTCGTGGTGTACGGTGGCATCGGCAAGGCGGCGCGCAACTGGCCTGCATTTGACGCCATCCTCGATTCCCTGCGCAAGCTCAGGCCCGATCAAACGCTGCTCGTGCAGTCGGGCAAGCCGGTTGGCGTGTTCCGCACGCATGAAGGCGCGCCGCGCGTGCTCATCGCGAACTCCAACCTCGTGCCGAAATGGGCCACCTGGGAGCACTTCAACGAACTCGATCGCGCCGGCCTGATGATGTACGGCCAGATGACGGCGGGCAGCTGGATCTATATCGGCACGCAAGGCATCGTGCAGGGCACGTACGAAACATTCGTCGAAGCCGGCCGCCAGCATTTCGGCGGGGATCTCGCGGGGCGCTGGGTACTGACGGCGGGGCTTGGCGGGATGGGCGGCGCGCAACCACTGGCAGCATCGTTCGCGGGTGCCTGCTCGCTCAACATCGAATGCCAGCAGTCGCGCATCGACTTCCGCCTGCGCACGAAATACCTGGACAAGCAGGCCAAGGACCTGGACGAGGCGCTCGCCATGATCGGGCACCACACGTCGCGCAAGGAAGCTGTGTCCATCGGCCTGTGCGGCAACGCCGCCGAAATCGTGCCCGAGCTGGCACGGCGCGCCAGGGCGGGTGGCATCCGGCCCGACATCGTCACCGACCAGACATCTGCACACGACATCATCAATGGCTACCTGCCCGCCGGCTGGTCCGTCGAACAATGGCAGGCCGCCCAAAAGGAGGCTTCGCAGCACGCCGCGCTCAAGCAGGCGGCGGGCGTTTCCTGCGCAGCCCACGTGAGGGCCATGCTCGAGTTTCACGAGATGGGCGTACCCACGGTGGACTACGGCAATAACCTGCGCCAGGTCGCGCAGGATTTCGGCGTGGCCAATGCGTTCGACTATCCCGGCTTCGTGCCGGCCTACATTCGCCCGCTGTTCTGCCGTGGTGTGGGCCCGTTCCGCTGGGTAGCGCTCTCCGGCGATCCAGAAGACATCCGCAAGACCGACGCGAAGATGAAGGAGCTGTTTCCGGGCAACGCAGCGCTGCATCGCTGGCTCGATATGGCGCAGGCGCGCATCAGCTACCAGGGCCTTCCGGCCCGCATCTGCTGGATCGGTCTGGGTGAACGGCATCTGGCCGGGCTCGCGTTTAACGAGATGGTGCGAACGGGCGAACTCAAGGCACCCATCGTGATCGGCCGCGACCACCTCGATAGCGGCTCTGTCGCGTCGCCCAACCGCGAGACCGAAAGCATGAAGGACGGCAGCGATGCCGTGAGCGACTGGCCCCTGCTCAATGCCCTGCTCAATACCGCCAGCGGCGCAACCTGGGTCAGCATTCACCACGGCGGTGGCGTCGGCATGGGGTATTCGCAGCACGCGGGCGTGGTCATCGTTTGCGACGGCACGAGGCAAGCCGCTGAAAAGGTCGAACGCGTGCTCTGGAACGACCCTGCCACCGGCGTGATGCGCCACGCCGACGCAGGTTATGAGATTGCCATGGAGTCGGCGCGAGACAACAAGCTCAACCTGCCCATGCTGCGATAGCTCCGGAAGTCCCATGATCCTGACCCCCGGAAAGCTCACTTTGACCCAACTGCGGCAACTGTGCAGCAGGCCAGATGAGCAAGTCGAGCTCTCGCCGTCTTGTCGTGATGGCATACGTGCCAGTGCCGCCCTGGTGCAGCGCGCGGCCGACGGCGATGAGCCGGTGTACGGCGTGAATACGGGCTTTGGCAAGCTGGCTTCCACGCGCATTGCCAGGAGCGACCTTGCGCTGCTGCAGCTCAAGCTGCTTCGCTCGCACGCCGTGGGCGTCGGGCGTCCGCTCGATGAGTGTGTGGTTGCGCTCATCCTCCTGCTCAAGGCGACAAGTCTCGCCCGCGGGCATTCTGGTGTACGCGAAGAAGTGGTGGACACGCTGCTGGCCTTCTACAACCAGCGCATCATTCCGGTGATTCCCTGCCAAGGTTCGGTCGGCGCTTCGGGTGATCTTGCACCGCTCGCGCATCTGGCGCTGCCGCTCATTGGCGAAGGCGAGGTTTTTTATGGTGGCGAGCGCATGCCTGCTGCGACGGCCCTGAATCACGCCGGCATCGCGCCGCTGGAGCTCGGCGCAAAAGAAGGTCTGGCGCTGATCAACGGGACGCAGGTTTCCACGGCCCTGGCCATCGACGCGCTACTTGCGCTCGACCGTCTGTTCGAAGCCGCGGTGATCGCGGGCGGGCTGACCCTTGATGCGGCACGCGGCAGCGATGCCCCCTTCGATGCGCGCATTCACGACGTGCGCGGGCAGCCCGGGCAGATAGACTGCGCAGCGGCCTATCGCGCCCTGACCTCGGGGAGCCAGATACGCAATTCGCATCTGGAAAACGACGATCGTGTGCAAGATCCCTATTGCCTGCGCTGCCAGCCGCAGGTGATGGGCGCATGTCTGGATCAGATGCGATACGCAGCGCGTGTGCTGGTGATCGAAGCCAATGCCGTGACCGACAACCCCCTCGTGTTCGAGGACCAGATGGTGTCCGGCGGCAACTTTCACGCCGAACCGGTGGCGCTGGTTGCCGATGCCCTCGCAGTGGCCATCGCCGAGATCGGCGCGATTGCCGAGCGCCGCATCGCCATGCTGGTGGACACGGTGGTGTCGCGCCTGCCACCTTTTCTTACGCCGGATCCGGGCCTCAATTCAGGGTTCATGATCGTGCACGTTACGGCAGCCGCCCTCGCCTCCGAAAACAAATCGCTCGCGCATCCGGCCAGCGTGGACAGCCTGCCGACGTCGGCCAATCAGGAAGACCATGTGAGCATGGCGACCTTCGCCGCGCGCCGCCTGGGCCCGATGCTGGAGAACACGGCGCACATCGTCGCCATCGAGCTGCTTGCCGCTGCGCAGGGCATCGAGTTCCTGCGCCCGCTCACCAGCAGCCCCGCGCTGGAAGGCGTGATGCGGCTGGTGCGCACGGTCTCACCCGCAATGATGCAGGACCGCAGCCTCGCGCATGACATGGAAGCTGTGCGGCATCTGGTATCCAGCGGTGCCATCGGCCATGCCACCGAGCAGGTCATTCCAGAGTTGCACCAATTGCGTCTGGCATGAACCCTGCATACATTGAGTTCGCTTTTACCCAACCCCCACGGAGATCCCCATGAAGAAGTTCCTTGCCCTTTCCCTGGTGGCCCTGACGTGCGCAAGCGCGCAGGCCCAGGAGACGAAGCTTTCGGTCGGCATTTCCGGTTGGACGGGCTTTGCCCCGCTCACGCTCGCCAAGGAGGCCGGCATCTTCAAGAAGAACGGCCTTGACGTTTCGATCAAGAAGATTCCGCAG
>JAZKFD010000095.1:0-6378 GCA_040386635.1 Pseudomonadota bacterium | reverse complement strand
GTGGAACGCCAACGGCGTCGCCACCACGCAGATCTTCCAGCTGGACAAGAGCTACGGCGCCGATGGCATGGTCGTCAAGAGCGCAATCGGGAAGATCAGCGACCTCAAGGGCAAGACGGTTGCAGCAAGTGCACCCGGCACCGCGCCTTATTTCACGCTCGCGTGGATGCTCAAGAAGAACGGCCTTTCGACCAAGGACGTCAAGATCGTCAACCTGGAGCCTCAGGCGGCCGCCAACGCCATGATCGCAGGCACCGCCGGCCTCGATGCGGCCATGACCTACGAGCCTTATCTTTCCGCCGTTCGCGCCAAGCCGGAAGCCGGCAAGATCATTGCCACCACGCTGGACTACCCGATGGTGATGGACACCTTCGGCTGCACGCCCAAGTTCCTGTCCGAGAACCCGAAGGCCGCGAAGGCCTTGGCTGACAGCTACTTCGAGGCCGTCGAGATGATCAAAAAGGATCCCGCCAAGAGCTACGAGATCATGGGCGCGGACGTCAAGCAGACCGGCGAGGCGTTCGGCAAGTCGGCGGCTTTCCTGCGCTGGCAGGACAAGGCTGCCAACCAGAAATTCTTTGCCGGTGAGCACGCAGCGTTCAGCAAGGAAGCTGCCGACCTGCTGCTCGAAGCGGGCATCATCAAGGTCGCGCCAGACATGAGCAAGCTGGCCGACACGCGCTTCATCCAGTAAAGCCAATCAGAAATCTTCCGCTTTGCGTCCGCTTCAACCTGTCTCCCCCGGCACGCGAGTCGTGCTGGGCGTGAGCTTCTTCATTCTGTTCTTCCTGGTGTGGGCAGCCTTCACGCTGGGCGGCTACGTGTCCAAAACCTTTCTTGCCGACCCCATCACGATGGTACGGTCCGGCTGGGACCTGCTGGCGAACCAGGGGTTCGGCAAGGACATCGGCATGACTGTGTGGCGGGTGCTGGGCGGCTTTGCGATTGCTGCCTTCCTCGCCGTACCACTGGGCGTGATGATGGGTGCGTACAAGCCCATAGAAGCATTCTTCGAGCCGTTCGTGAGCTTTGCACGCTACCTGCCGGCTTCGGCCTTCATCCCGCTGCTGATTCTCTGGGCGGGCATTGGTGAGGCGCAGAAGCTGGCCGTGATCTTCATCGGCTCGTTCTTCCAGCTGGTGCTGATGATCGCAGTGAGCGTTGGCAACACGCGGCGCGACCTCGTCGAGGCGGCGTACACGCTAGGCGCAGGCGACCGCGGCATCGTCACGCGCGTGCTGCTCCCGTCCAGCGCACCCGAGATCGCGGAAACCTTGCGCATGGTGCTGGGGTGGGCCTGGACTTACGTCATCGTCGCCGAGTTGATCGGCGCTTCTAGCGGCATCGGGCACATGATCACCGATAGCCAGGCGCTGCTTGCAACCGATCAGATCATCTTCGGCATCATCGTCATCGGCCTGATCGGGCTGGCCAGCGACTTTGCATTCAAGGCACTGAACCGAAAGCTGTTTCCGTGGGCGCGCCTGTGATGAACATACTCGACATTTCCGGCGTCTCGAAAACCTTCCCGGGCGGTACGGTCGCACTCCAGGCCACTGATCTCGCGGTGCAAGAAAACGACTTCATCACCATCCTGGGCCCTTCCGGATGCGGCAAGAGCACACTGCTGCGCATGGTGGCAGGACTGGACACACCGACCATCGGGACCATCTCGCTCGATGGCAAGCCCGTCACCGCGCCAGGTGCCGACCGCGGCATGGTGTTCCAGAGCTACACCCTGTTTCCCTGGCTGACGATTCTTGAAAATGTTTGCTTCGGCCTGCGCGAAAAGGGCATGCCATCGGCCGAACAGCAGGCCCGTGCCCGCGAGTTCATCGTCAAGGTGGGCCTGAAGGGCTTCGAGGGGCACTTCCCCAAGCAACTGTCTGGCGGCATGCAGCAACGCACTGCGCTGGCGAGGGCGCTCGCGAACGATCCGCGTATCCTGCTGATGGACGAGCCCTTTGGCGCGCTCGACCACCAGACCCGCGAGCTGATGCAGGAACTGCTGCAGGGAATCTGGGAAGCCGAACGCAAGACCGTGCTTTTCGTCACGCACGACATCGATGAAGCGATCTTCATGGGCAACCGTGTGGTGGTGATGAGCGCCAGGCCGGGCCGAATCAAATGCGACTTGCCGGTGCCAATCGCGCACCCGCGCCACTACTCGGTCAAGACAACGCCGCAGTTCATGGACCTCAAGGCCCGGCTGACAGAAGAAATCCGTGTCGAAGTGCGCCGGGC
Source organism: Pseudomonadota bacterium (assembly GCA_040386635.1). Classification (GTDB taxonomy): domain Bacteria; phylum Pseudomonadota; class Gammaproteobacteria; order Burkholderiales; family Burkholderiaceae_C; genus Ramlibacter. Next base: position 4,134 of record JAZKFD010000095.1, on the reverse strand, counting down.
AGCTGGCCTGATCGATACGGTCGCCTGACTGCTCTTGTGAGGACCTGAGTCATCAGATTTTTCCTACGGTCACCTCAGCCGGGTTCCGACCGTCGGGTTTGGATGGGCTTAAGAAAATAGGTGGTGAGTGGCAGAGGGCTGCCGCACCAATGATCTGGAGCCAAAATGAGTAAAAACGGTCAGAAAGACCAGAAGGACGAGAACCGGTCCCATGACCAGAACCAGGCCGGTGAGCACAACGACTCCGGCCATTCTGGTGAGGGTGCGGCCAGCGCAATGGCGCACATGATCTCGCAAAGCCAGCAGCGCCACCAGACCGGCGAAGCCGACGATGCAGCGGGCGGGAGTCATGGGCTATGAATGCAAATACCCCACCGACCAAGGCTGCGAGCGCCACCCCTGCGGCGCCCGCCGAGCCGCGCAGCGGAGCCGGGGCAGACACCGCCTTCGAGGCGATGCTGCGAAAGCGCCAGGTCCATCCCAACGATGCGACCGATCTTCCGGCACACGAGCGGTTGCCAGGCGAATCTTCACAGTGACCACGGGGGCCGGGGCCCCTTTTCTTTTGCGCTGATGCCTCAACTGATTGGCGGCTTGCAGACGAAAAAAAACGCGGCCTCGGCCGCGTTTGCTTTGTGTCTCGGGCCTTCAGCGCAAGGCAGCGGTCTGAACCCTCAACGAAGGCAGTCGCACGCGAAGTCGCAGGAGCTTTCCAACCAGCGTCTCGTTGCGCACGGCGACGAATTGCGTGTTGCGCCCCTCCATCCGCGTCCACGCAGCGCGCACCGCCTGCATGGCCTGTTCGGGTGTCAGGCGGGAGTCGCCCTTGATTCGCATCCAGTTGGAAATCAGCGACTTCTCGGCGTCTTCGAAACTTCCGCCGTACTGCGCGTAGCCGATGTAGCCAACACAGTAGGCTGGTGCGTAATCTTCATAGTCCAGACCGGGGCTGTAGTAGTGCTGGCGAAAATATTCCCGCTCCCAGTACATCTCTTCTGCTCCGGGATCGACCCGGCCGGCTACGGTCACAGTTTCCACGTCGAGGTCGTCTGTCGTATTCATGTCGGGTCTCCGTTCTTGCTGCAGTTTGGTTGGGGAGATATTCGATGCTCGACCCCATGCTGCGCGTAGGACGACTCATATCGGGTGATGTGGGACTCGCACCCGATACCGCCGGGAAGTTGCCTGTCGCCTGGGTGGCTGGCTGCCCTCGGCCGAGCGGTCCATACTTGGACCGCAAACCGAAAGGACTGTTATGGACATCCGTGGAAAAGTCGCCATCGTCACTGGCGCTGCGAGCGGTATCGGCGCCGCGTTGGCACGCAGGCTGGCGGCCGAAGGCGCACGTGGCGTCGTGGTCGCCGATCTCAACGAATCGCAGGCCCAGTGCGTCGCCAGCGACATCGGGGCCAGCGCGATGGCGGTGAAATGCGATGTCAGCGTGGAGGCTGATATCCAGGCGATGGTTGCCGCCACCCAGACAAAATTCGGCCAGGTCGATATCTACATGTCGAACGCCGGAATCCTCGGTCGGATGGGCGGCATCGAGCTGGAAGACGCGCTGTGGGACAAGATGTGGCAGGTACACGGCATGGCGCATGTCTGGGCCGCCCGCGCCGTTGTGCCGGCCATGGTCGAACGCGGCGATGGCTACTTCGTGGTCACTGCGTCGGCCGCAGGCCTTCTCAACATCGTGGAAAGCGCGCCCTATGGCGTCACCAAGCACGCGGCCGTCGCGTTTGCTGAATGGCTGCGGATTGCGTATGGCAAGAAAGGCGTGAAGGTTTCATGCCTATGCCCGCAATCCGTGCAGACCGCAATGACTGCGGGTGGAACGGGATCAGCGGGCGTGAACGGCGTGCTGTCGGCCGAACAGGTCGCTGCAGACGTGGTGGAGACGATGCGCGAAGAAAAATTTCTGGTCCTGCCGCATCCGGAAGTCGCCAGGTACTTCCTGAACAAGGCGCAGGACTATGACCGTTGGCTGGGCGGCATGCAAAAGCTGTACGCCTTGCACGCGACCCAGCGCTGAGTGAAGAGCGGCTTTTACTTTCCGAACAGGCCGACCGCACCGATAACGATCAAATAAATTGCCACGATGTAGTTCAGCAGCTTGGGCATGACCAGGATGAGCACGCCGGCAACGAGTGCGGCGATGGGGCCGATTTGGGGTATGAGGTTCATGTAGTCGATCTCTTCGGTTATGGACCTCGAGTATCACCCTGTGCTCATGGCTGGAACGGCCCAGACGCTGAAAAAATACGAATTTTTTTCTTACCCGCACTTACCCCGGGCCGAGCGCCTCATGCAGGCTGGGGACCGTCGTAGCCCTCGATGATCACCATGTCACAGGTGCCGGCATTCGCGCGCAAGGCCATCGCGGCCTGGTAGCCGGGTGAGCGATAGCAATCGAGCGCGGCCTGATAGCTCGGAAACTCGATGACCACGTTGCGTGCGCGAGCGCCGCCTTCAGGGTTTTCAAAGGGCGCACCGCGTACGATGAAGCGTGCGCCGTATTCGGCAAACGGCTTGCTGTTGGCGGCGACATACTTCTTGTATTGCTCGGCGTCGTCAACATCGACGCGCGCGATCCAGTAGCCTTTGGGCATGGTGATTCCTGTTGTGGAACCGCCATCCTAGCGCCAGGTGACGCCTGGCGCGTCCAGCGCGTCCGCAGGGCGTGTTTAAGGGGCCTTGGGCTCGACGTCGGTGATATCGGCAATTTTGCGCGTACCCGGCACGGAGTCAGCACGTGGGGTGCGACTCGCCTGGCCGGCCTGCTGCGCGCGGCGGTACATCTGCTCGAACCCCTGCCGAGGATTGAATCGAAAGGCGAAAGACGACGCGGGGCGGCCGGTCAGCCTGGCCCAGCCCGCGCGGGTCAACCAGAGCGCCAGCACGACCAGCGCACCAAGCGCGATCACCGCAGCCGAGACAAGGCCGGCTGCCAGCAGCAGTGCACGAAACACAAATGAGATCAAGGTTGTCATCTGAGTGAGATTATGACGTGGGCCTTCTTATGTGGGAATGAGCGCAGCCGAAGGGACCGCGCTAGGATCGCGGCACAAGGAGACTTCATGAAAACACGTGCTGCTGTGGCATGGCAAGCGGGCCAGCCGCTCACTATCGAAGAACTCGACCTCGACGGTCCGCGCGCAGGCGAAGTGCTGGTCGAGATCAAGGCCACCGGCATTTGCCACACCGACTATTTCACGCTGTCCGGCGAAGACCCGGAGGGGCTGTTTCCGGCGGTGCTGGGGCATGAAGGTGCGGGCGTGGTGGTCGATGTAGGCCCGGGTGTCACCTCGCTCAAGCCGGGCGATCACGTCATTCCCCTGTACACACCCGAGTGCCGGCAGTGCAAGTTCTGCCTTTCGCGCAAGACCAACCTCTGCCAGCTGATCCGGGGAACGCAAGGCAACGGCCTGATGCCGGACGGTACTTCGCGGTTCTCGCTCAACGGAAAACCGGTGCTGCACTACATGGGCACATCGACTTTCAGCAACTACATCGTGGCGCCGGAAATCGCGATGGCGAAGATTCGCAGCGACGCGCCGTTCGACAAGGTTTGCTACATCGGCTGCGGCGTGACGACCGGTGTGGGAGCAGTGATCTATACGGCCAAGGTAGAAGCCGGCGCGAACGTTGTCGTGTTCGGCCTCGGCGGCATCGGGTTGAACGTGATCCAGGGCGCTCGCATGGTCGGCGCCGACAAGATCATCGGCGTGGACTTGAACCCCGAGCGCGAGGCCATGGCGCGCAAGTTCGGCATGACGCACTTTCTCAATCCGAAGGATCATACGTCCATCGTCGATGCGATCGTGCAGCTCACCGACGGCGGCGCCGACTACAGCTTCGAGTGCATCGGCAACACCACCACCATGCGCCAGGCCCTGGAATGCTGCCACAAGGGCTGGGGCCAGAGCATCATCATCGGCGTTGCACCGGCGGGTGCCGAAATCAGCACGCGCCCGTTTCAGCTGGTCACCGGTCGTCACTGGCGCGGCTCGGCCTTTGGCGGCGCCAGGGGCCGTACCGACGTTCCGAAAATCGTGGACTGGTACATGGAAGGCAAGCTCAACATCGACGACCTCATCACGCACACCCTGAAGCTGGAAGACATCAACAAGGGGT
>JAZKFD010000094.1:0-13670 GCA_040386635.1 Pseudomonadota bacterium | reverse complement strand
CGCCATCAGCGTGATCATGTTGATCGTGAAGCCGAACATGTTCATGAACAGGAAGGTGCCGATGATCGAGATCGGCAGCGTCAGGCCCGTGATGACGGTCGAGCGCCATGAATTGAGAAACAGGAAGACGATCAGCACCGTAAGCAGGGCGCCTTCGATCAGCGTGCGGCGCACGTTCTCCACCGAAACGCGGATGGGCCGCGAACCATCGGCGATGGGCTCGAGCCTCACGCCAGGCGGCAGTTGCGCCTTCATTTGAGCCAGCGTCTGGTGCAGGCCATCCACCACCTGGATGGTGTTTTCGTCCTGCGATTTCTGCACCGAGAGCAGCAGCGTTCGCCCGCCGTTGTACAGGGCAAGGCTCTCGACTTCCTGCGCGCCGTCCGCCACCCGCGCCACCTGATCGACGCGAACCGGTGCAGAGCCCTTGCGTGCGATGATGATGCGGCCGAAATCTTCTGGCCGCTGCATGCGTGCATCGATCTGCACCACGCGCTCCTGCGTGACTGAGCGGATCGACCCCACGGGCAGGTCCTGGTTTTCGTTGCGTACGGCGGCCACCACCTGATCGGCCGTGATCCCCAGTGATTCCATCGCCGCCGGGTTGAGGTAAATATTGATCTCTCGCTTGGTGCCGCCCACCAGCGTGACCGAGCCGACGCCGCGCACATTCTCCAGCCGCTTCTTGAGCACCTGATCAGCCCAGTTGGTGAGCTCGATGGCGCTCATGCCTCCTGAGCGTGTCGAAGGGTCCGGCAGCACCGCCACCGACCACACGGCGCGGCTGGACGGATCGAAGCGCATCACGCGCGGTTCCTTGACCTCGGTACGAAAAAGGGGCCGGATCGCTGCGACCTTTTCGCGCACATCCTCAGCGGCCTTGCGGCCATCGATGTGCAGCTGGAATTCAAGAATGACGACCGACTGGCCTTCGTAGCTGCGCGAGGTGAGGGCGTTGATGCCCGCGATGGAATTGACGCCTTCCTCGATCTTCTTGGTGACCTCGCTCTCCACGATCTCGGGTGAAGCGCCGGGGTATTCGGCCATCACCACCACCACCGGAAAGTCGATGTTGGGAAACTGGTCGACCTTGAGCCGCTGCAGCGAAAACAAGCCCAGCACCACGATGGCGAGCATCACCATCGTCGCAAAGACGGGATTTTTCAGGCTGACGCGGGTGAACCACATAGTTCTGCGGGCCTAGGGGCTGGGGGCCCGATTCGCGCCCGGCGTGGACGAGGGCGGGGCCACGGCAGCGCCGGTAAATTTCACGAGCGTTCCTTCACGCAGCGGACCCAGGCTCCCCTGAATCACGAGGGTTCCCGGCTCGATACCATTGACGGCAACCATCATGTCCTTGCCCGCTTCGCCGCGGGCACCCGGCTCCACCGGCTTGTGGGCGACCTTGCCGTTTTCGACGACCTGCACATAGGGTGATGGCTTATCGGTTCGCAAGCTGGTCAGCGGCACGGCCAGCGATGAGGTACGCCCGGTGCCGAGCGTGCCTTGCGCAAACAAGCCGTTTCGCAGGCCCGTCGCATCCTCGATGGCGAGGTAGGCCAGCACGCTGCGGCTGCCAGCTTGCGTGCTCGGGCTGATGCGCGCGACCTTCGCGGAAATCGGCCGTGTGCTGCCTTCGATTTGCAGCAGGGCCTGCTGGCCGACCCGCACGTCGATCGAATCTGCGGCGCTCAGGGAGGCTTCGACTTCCAGCCGGCCCAGATCGACGATCTCGATCACGCGCGCCTCGATTGCAACACGCTCGCCGGGCTGCGCGAGCCGCTGCGAAACCACGCCGGAGATCGGCGCTCGCAAAACCGTGTCATTGAGCGTCTTGCGCGCGACCTCCACGGACGCCAGTGCCGCCTTGTGATTCGACTGCGCCGCATTGAGGTTGCTTTGGGACGTGTCCAGCGCGGTTCTGGAGATGAAGCCCTGGTCCACCAGGGCCTTGTTGTTGTTGTAGGCGCGCTGGGCGATATCGATCTGCGCCCTTGCCGAATCGGCCTGCTCGGTCGCCTGCCTGACGCGCGCGGTGTATTCGGTCGATTCCACGCGTGCAATCACCTGACCGGCCCTGACCGAATCGCCTTCGCGGACGGTGAGCCCCTGCAGTTCACCGGCGGCACGCGCCTTGACCACAGCCGAATTCACAGCCTTGATCGATCCCGAAATGGGCAGGCCCTGAGCCAGCTCGAGAATTTGCGCCTTCACGACATCGCTTGCCGCCAGCTCGATCACGCTCTGGACCTTTTCAGCACTGGCCTGCATCACCGCGGCCTGCTGTTCTTTGCGCGCGACGAGCGAGCGCACGACCGCGCCGCCGATGAGCAGCACCACCAGCCCGATGAGCAGCCATTTGAATTGCCGTTTCGTCATTGGCGTTCCTTCTTCGCATCGTCCGGGCGCACGTTGAAGCCGTTCAGCAGGGTCTCGACCTGCGAGGCAATGTAACGCTCGGGGTCCAACGGAAAATCTTGCGGTGCGCAGGCGCCGAGCGAGTGCTTCATCATGATCAGGAAGACCATCGGCGCAGAGATACTGAAGGCTGCGTACTCCAGGTCATGCACATGGAATTCGCCGCGTGCAATGCCGCGCTTGAGGATGCGCTTGATCAGCTCCTGTCCCGGGTTGATCACTTCCTGCTGGTAGAAGGCTGCCAGTTCCGGAAAGTTGCGCGCCTCGCTGATCATGAGCTTGGTGATGCCCGATGCGCGCGTAGCGCCAACGCGTTCCCACCAGACTTTCATGCAGTAGCGCAGCATGTCCGCCGAACTGCCTTCAAATTTCTGGAACTCATCGTTCCAGGCTGCAAACCTGCCAGACAGGTTTTCACGGACGACTGCCTTGAAAAGCTCTTCCTTGCTTGGGAAGTACAGAAAAAGTGTGCCTTTGGATACGCCGGCGCGGGCGGCGACCTCTTCAGCCTTGGTCGCAGCAAAACCCTTTTCGACAAAGAGGTCGAGAGCGGCGTCGAGCAGCTCACCCGGGCGCGCTTGCTTGCGGCGCTCGCGCTTGGCTTGCACCTCGTCGCCTCGGGCGCCGATCAACTTGCTCAGGGGGGAAACCATTCGGATCTAACTTAATGACTGACTGGTTAGTAATGTACCTTTTGGCGGCTGGAGCGTCAACGACGATGCGACGCAGCGCCCGTATTGCCGACAGGACGCACGAGGCGAGGAGTGGAACGTAAGATGCCTTCCATGTCTTCATCCACACAAACCATCACCCTGGGCGGCGGCTGCTTCTGGTGCACCGAAGCCGTGTTCGTCAAGGTCAAGGGCATCACCGATGTCGAGTCCGGGTACAGCAATGGCGTTGCCAAGAACCCGAGCTATGAGCAGGTCTGCACGGGCACCACGGGCCACAACGAGGTCGTGAAGCTCGAATATGACCCGGCCCAGATCAGCACACGCCAGATCCTGGAGATCTTCTTTGTCATTCACGACCCGACCACGCTCAATCGCCAGGGCAACGACACGGGTACGCAATACCGCAGCGGCATCTATTACTCGGATGAAGAGCAAAAGCGGGTGGCGCAGGAGCTGATCGGCGAAATCAACCGCGACGGCGGCCTGGGCAAGCCAGTGGTCACCGAAGTCAAGCCGCTTGACAACTACTGGCCTGCCGAGGCCTACCACCAGGACTTCTTCGAGAAGAACCCCTACCAGGGTTATTGCGTGGCCGTGGCCGGACCCAAGGTCGCCAAGTTCCGCAAGACCTTCGCAGCGCTGGTCAAGGATTGACCGATTGATCCGCACGCGCGCACTTCGGTTTGCCTATCCGTCGGGTGCGACGCTCTCGTTTGCCGACCTGGATGCACCGCAGGGAGGCACCGTGCTGCTGCGCGGGAACTCTGGCGCCGGCAAGTCGACCTGGCTCGCGTTGGCCGCGGGCTTGCTGACCGCGACTTCCGGTGAGGTCCTGGTCGCGCAGCAGCCCCTGTCCGCGCTGTCGCGGTCCGCGCGGGATGCCTGGCGCGGCCGTACGGTCGGCTTCCTGCCGCAGAAGCTGCACCTGAGCGGCGCGCTGACCGTCGAGCGCAATCTGCAGTTGCCATTTTTTGCGACCGGACTGCCGGTGGACCACGCTGCCTTGAAACGCGCCCTCGACACCCTGGGTGTCGCCGGGCTGGCCGATCGTTTTCCGTCGCAGCTGTCGGGCGGGCAGGCGCAACGGGTGGCACTGGCACGGGCGACCCTGATGCAGCCGAAAGTCATCCTCGCCGACGAACCGACAGCCAGCCTGGATGATGAAGCAGCCACTGCCAGCCTTGCGCTCCTGGTCAATAGTGCGAGGCTTTGCGGGGCCACGCTCGTGATCGCTACGCATGACCGGCGCGTCCTTGACGCATTGCCCGGCGCGATCGTTCATTCGTTGAGCCTGGGGGCTCTGTCATGACAACGGTCGCGCTCGCCCTGCGGTACCTGTGGTCGCGTCCCCTGGCCGCGCTGCTGAACCTGTTGCTCCTGACGCTCGGCCTGGCGTCGATCACCTTCGTCCTGCTTGCCAGCGAGCAGATCGATCGCGTGTTCCAGCGTGATCTTGCAGGAATAGACGCCGTCATCGGTGCCAAGGGCAGCCCGATGCAATTGATCCTGGCGGGGGTGTTCCACATCGACGTGGCACCCGGAAACATCCCGCTGATGGAGGTCGAGAAGCTGCGCACGCATCCGCACGTCGCCAAGCTGATACCGCTCAGCCTGGGGGACAGCTACCAGGGCTTTCGCATTGTCGGAACAACGCCCGATTACCAGGCGCACTACCGCGTGCCATTTGCGCGGGGGACGGGATGGGTCGAGCCCATGCAGGCCGTTCTGGGCGCCCACGTCGCACGGAACACGGCCCTGGATGTGGGCGCGACATTTGCAGGCAGTCACGGTCTGGCGGGGGGCGGGGGCGATCACGCCGCAGCGCCCTATCGCGTAGCGGGTGTGCTTGCACCGTGCGGGTGCGTGCTCGACCGCCTCGTGCTGACATCGACCGAGTCGGTATGGACGGTCCACGAAAAGCACGAGAAGGCCGAACAACACGACAAGCATGAGAACGAGGGCAAGACGGCAGCGCCGCAGCCGGATGACCCCGAGGTCACCATCGCCCTCATTACCTATAAGACGCCTCTTGCTGCGGCCAGCTTCCCGCGGCTGGTCAACTCATCGACCCGTATGCAGGCAGCGGCACCGGCGATCGAAGTGTCGCGGCTGCTGCGCATGCTGGGGGTGGGTTCCGAGGTGCTGCGTGGCATGGGGGTCGTGCTGCTCATCACTGCCGTACTGAGCGTGTTCATCGCGCTGTGGAATGCGGTGCGTGAGCGCAGGGCAGACCTGGCCATGCTGCGCATGCTGGGCGCACCACCGGGCAGGATTGCGGCGCTGATGCTGTGCGAGGCCTGGTGGCTTGCGGTGATCGCATCGGTGCTCGGCGTCGCTGCGGGCCACGTGCTCGCGGAGCTTGCAGGCTGGATGCTCCAGGCGCAGCGTTCGCTGCCGATGACCGGGCGCCTCTGGGTGGCGTCAGAGGCGTGGATTCCGGTAACGGCGATATCAATCGCGACGCTGGCTGCGCTGATTCCGGCCCTCAGTGCCTACAGGATCGATGTCTCGCCCTTACTGGGCGATCGCTGAACACGCGACAATGTCATACATGCCGTTGGAGTCCGCCATGAAAAAATTTGCCACCCTGATCGTTGCAGTTGTCGCGCTCACCGCCGCGGCGCAGTCGGGCCCGGGTGTCCACAGTCCCAATAGCCCGATCGCGCCGCTGCCGCAGCGCAGCGACGTGGTCTCGTGGTCCGTGCTCACGGCCGTGAAGACGCGAGCCGAAGGCAACAAGCTGCTTCCGGACTTCGAGAAAACGCAACTCGCGCTCAACCAGAAAACCCAGCGTGTCCAGGGATTCATGATGCCTCTGGAGCCCGGCGAAAAGCAGACCCATTTCCTGCTGACTTCAGTGCCGATGTCGTGTTCGTTTTGCACGCCCGGCGGGCCCGAGAGCATGGTCGAGGTCAGGACCCGGACAACGGTGAAATACACGCTCGATCCGGTGACAGTGGAGGGCAGGTTTGCGGTGCTGACAAACGATCCTTATGGCTTGTACTACCGCATCACGGATGCCGTCGGCGTGAAGTAAGCTCCAGGGATGGTACGAACACGCCGTTGGCTCTGGCTCATGCTGCTTGCGCTGGTTGCAGCGCAGACACTGGGGCTGGTGCACCGCATCTCGCACGCGCAATCGGGTGCGGGTACGGGTGCGGGGATGGTTGACCATGTGTCTGGCACCGCCGCCTCCTGGGTTGCGGCGTTGGAGGACGGCCACGCTGACGACCCGAGCTGCCAGGTGTTCGATCAGGCCAGCCAGGCTTTGCTTTCTTTCGATGCGCCTGCCTGCGCGCTTGCGCTGTTCGCGCGCAATCATTTCATCCAGTGGTCCCTTGGCGAGGCGGTTGCCCGCTGGGCTGCGCTATTCGAAGCGCGCGGACCTCCAGCCTTCCGTTGATTCACCTCCCGTGGCGGGGGCGCAGCTTGTTTAGCCGCGCTCTTGCCTGTTTCGGAATCGACGAAGGTTTTTTTCATGCAACATCATTTTTCGCGCGGTGCGCTGGCTGCCGCATTGACGCTCGCGTTTCCTTACGCAATTCCCCACGCTCACTCCCAAACCCAAACCCAAACCCAAACCCAAACCCAGACCCAGACCCAGACCCAGACCCAGACTCCACCGCAGGCGACCCTGGCACCGGTCACCGTCACGGGTAATCCCCTCGGCGGCAACGACCTCGTCGCCCCTGCAGCCCAGTATTCGGGCACCGGTTTGCTTTTGCGATCGCAGTCCACCCTGGGTGAAACGCTTTCCGCCACGCCGGGTGTCAGCAGCACCTATTTCGGGCCGAACGCGAGCCGCCCGGTGATCCGGGGCCTCGATGGCGACCGTTTGCGCATCCTGTCTAACAGCGGTGCCACGGTTGACGCGTCGGGCCTGAGCTTCGACCACGCAGTCACGGCAGATCCGATCAGCATCGAGCGCATCGAAGTACTGCGCGGTCCGGCCGCTCTTCTGTACGGCGGAAGCGCAGTGGGCGGTGTTGTGAACGTGATCGACAACCGTATTCCCCGCCAGCCGATCCAGGGCGTGACCGGACGTGCCGATATCGGTGTGGCTTCCGCCAACCGCGAGCGGGGTGGGGGCCTGATGGTTGAAGGCGGCAACCGGCGCATCGCGCTGCATGCCGATGCGTTCGATCGCCGCACGTCGGATGTGCGTGTACCGGCCTCCCTCGCCTGCACCCAGGACGGCGTGACGACGTTCGCCCACCGCATCTGCAACTCGGCAAGCCAGGTGCGCGGTGGAGCGGTGGGCGCCTCAGTGTTTCTTGATGCGGGGTATCTCGGGGCCTCTGCATCCAGCTACAACAATGACTATGGCACGGTTGCCGAAGACGAAGTGACGATTGGCATGCGGTCGATGCGGTATGCGCTCGAGGGCGAGCTGCGCAATCCCCCCGGCCCGTTTCGAAGTGTCAAAGCGCAGGCCAGCCATACCGATTACCGCCACGTCGAGTATGAAGCTGCCACACCGGGTACGCGGTTTTCGAGCCAGGGAAATGACCTTCGCGTGGAAGCTCGTCACGCAAAGCTTGGTGCGCTCGACGGCGTGATCGGCGTGCAGGTCGAGAGCACGCGTTTTGCCGCAGATGGCGAAGAAGCATTTGCCCCCTACAGCCGCACGCGGCAGACGGCGATTTTTGCGCATGAGGAGCTCGCAACCGGTTGGGGCAAGCTGACCTTCGGGGCACGCCTAGAGAACGTTCGCGTGGAGTCGCTGGGCAATCCGGCGGTTGCGCGTTTCGCACCCGCAACGCGCCAGTTCAATCCGCGCAGCTTCGCAGCCGGGGCACTGGTCAATCTGTCGCCCGCATGGCAGCTCACGGGCAATCTCTCCTTGAGCGAACGCGCGCCCAGGGATTACGAGCTGTTCGCCGATGGCCCTCACCTGGCCACCGCCGCATATGAGATCGGCGATGCAACGCTGCGCAAGGAACGATCGGGCAACATCGATCTGGGCACGCAGTGGAAGTCCGGTCACGACCAGTTCAGGGTCAATGTATTCCACAGCCGGTTTGCAAACTTCATTTCCCTGGCATCCACGGGCGCCGAGCGTGATCTCGAAGGCGAGTTGTTGCCCGAGTTCGCTTACCGGCAGGTGAGGGCGCAGTTTCGCGGCCTGGAAATCTCCGGCACCAGGCGGCTGATCGACGCGGCGAACACGCTGGATCTGGAACTGCGCGGGGACCTTGTGCGAGCGACCAACCTCGACACCGGCGAGGCATTGCCGCGAATCGCGCCGTGGCGTGCCGGGGCCACGCTGGTGTGGACGCAGGGGCCCTTCAGTGCGCGCGCGGGCTTCGACCACTTCGCCCGGCAGTCCCGGGTGCCTGCCGGGGATGTGACGTCACCGGGATACACGCTGGTGACGGCTGCCGCTACCTGGCGGGTTCAGCGAGATGGAGCCAATCTGCTCTGGTACGTTCGCGTGGACAACGCCGGCGATCGCCTGGCCTACAGCGCGACTTCCATCCTCACGCAAACGGCACCGGGCAAGTCGCCTTTGCCGGGCCGGTCACTCAAGGTCGGCCTTCGGGCGGATTTCTAAGCCGTGAGCCTATCGGTCAGGGTGCCAGGCGCTCCCTGACCCACTCGACCCCGTTCAGGCTGTAGCGCAACCGGTCGTGCAGCCTGCTCTTGCGGCCCTGCCAGAACTGCCATTGATCCGGCACCAGCCGGTACCCGCCCCAGTGCGGCGGCCGGGGAGGATTGAGCATGAACTGTGCACCGAACTTCGCGGCATTGGTCACCAGCACCGTACGGTTGGGGATGACCTGGCTTTGCGGACTGGCCCATGCCCCGATGCGGGAGTCGAGCGGGCGGCTTGCGAAGTACTCATCGCTTTCCTGGGCACTCGTTTTTTCGACCCGGCCTTCGATGCGCACCACGCGTTCGAGTTCGACCCAGTGAAATTGCAGCGAAGCCCAGGGATTGCCGCCCAGCTCCTGCCCCTTGCGGCTGTCGTAGTTGGTGTACCAGACGATTCCCTTCGGGTCGTAACCCTTGATCAGCACCACCCGCGTGCTCGGGCGCAGGTTTGATGCGACGGTTGCCAGCGTCATCGCGTTGGGTTCCGGCACTTGCGCACTGATGGCTTCCTTGAGCCAGTGATCGAACTGCAGCAGCGGGTCGGGTTGGGACGCATCCTCGCTCAGTTCGGCTTTTTCGTAGCTCTTGCGCAGGTCGGCCAACTGCGCGGATTGCAAGGACTGCTGGGAGGAAGGGATGGTCATTCAAAGATTCTCGCATCGAGACACCGCCGTCGCTAAACTGGTGCGCAACAAACCAACTGGAGACACCTCCCATGGAAAGCCTTGATTTGCGGGTGCTGGCCGATGCGCTGGATTGGCAGCGCGCGGGCCATGGCGTCACGCTGGTGACAGTGGTTGAAACCTGGGGCAGCGCGCCGCGTCCACCTGGTGCGCTGCTGGCGGTGCGCGACGACGGCGTCGTGAGCGGCTCGGTCTCGGGCGGTTGCGTGGAGGACGACCTGATCGCCCGGGTGAGGTCGGGCGAGCGGGTCACGGGTGGCGCAGACGGCACTGGCGCGCCGTCCATGATCGCGTACGGCGTGAGCAAGGAAGAGGCGGCACGCTTCGGCCTGCCTTGCGGCGGCACGCTGCGACTGGTGCAGGAACCCCTGAAGGACGGTGCCTGGGTCGAGCAGGTGCTGGCGCGCACCGCCGCGCACGAACTCGTCTCGCGGACGCTCGTGCTTTCAACCGGTGAGGTGACGCTTTCGAGCGCGACCCGCGACGACACCATGCACTTCGACGGGATCAGGCTCACGACGCTGTTCGGGCCGAAGTGGCGGCTGCTGCTAATTGGTGCGGGGCAGCTGTCGCAGGCCGTCGCGCAGATCGCCCAGCTGCTCGACTTTGAAGTGCTGGTGTGCGATCCGCGCGAGGAATACTCCAACACGCTCTCGCTGAGCGGCGCGACGCACCTGGCCGGTATGCCAGACGATGTCGTGCGCGAACTCAAGCCCGATGCGCATACGGCCATCGTGGCGCTCACGCACGATCCGAAGCTCGATGACATGGCGCTGCTGGAAGCCTTGCGTTCGGACGCCTTCTATGTCGGTGCCCTGGGCTCTTCGCGCAACCAGGCCACGCGCAAGAAGCGACTGGCAGAGCACTTCGACCTGACAGAGGCGGAACTGTCCCGCCTCCATGGTCCGGTGGGCCTGCGCATCGGCGCCAAGACCCCGGCCGAGATTGCCGTCTCGGTCGTTGCGCAAATTGTCGAAGTCAAGAATTTCGTGGCCAGGGCCCCGGCCTTGTCGCCTGTGCCAGCGGGAAAAGGCTAGGGTGAGGGCAGCTCCCCCGACCGTCATCATCCTGGCCTCCGGCCACGGCGAACGTTTCATTGCCTCGGGCGGCACGATCAGCAAGCTCAAGGCCCTGCTGACTGGCAAGCCGGTGCTCGAACACACCGTCTCGGCGGTGCGCGCCAGTGGATTGCCGTGGCATCTCGAAGACGCAGGCCATGCCGGCATGGGCGATTCGATCGCCGCAGGCGTGCGTGCAACATCGCAAGCGGGGGGCTGGTTGATCCTGCCTGGGGATTTGCCTCTGATCCAGTCCTCGACCTTGCAAGCTGTCGCGGCGGCGCTCGAGGGTGACGCCGTCGTGCTGCCGCAATACCAGGGCGAGCGCGGGCATCCCGTGGGGTTTCCGCCTGCCTGCCGCGACGCCCTGCTTCAGTTGAAAGGCGCCACCGGTGCGGCGCAGGTCGTGCGGATGCAGTCAGCCATCAAGCCGCCCGCAGTGCTCGAACTCGACGACCCGGGGATCATCACCGACATCGACACGCTCGATGACCTGGCCCGGGCCGAGCGATTGCTCGCCCAGCGGGCCAGCTGACCGGATCAGCTGCGCGAAATGACAGCGCAGGCCAGGCGCGGCCCTGCGTTTCCGGTCGGCTGCGTGCGGTAGTCGTCGGGGTCGCGGTGGACGATCAGGCCCTTGCCGACGATGTCATTCACGCCCGAACCCACCGACAGGGTACTCGATGCAAAGCTGAATGAGGCCGCGCCGCTCGCGTCGGCTTTCAGGCTAGGCAGGTCGCCCGTGTGATGTGCACCCATGCCGTGCCGCCCATGGGGGTTGGAGGTCGGGTTGAAGTGGCCGCCGGCGCTCATGCCATCGCCACTGGAGCAATCGCCCTTCTCGTGGACATGGAAGCCGTGCTCGGCGCCGGGCTTGAGCCCGGTGATGGTGCCGGTGACCAGCACCTGGTTGCCGGACTGGGCAAAGCGAACGGTGCCTGCTGTCGTGTTGCCGGTAGTTGCCCGCAGTGACGCGGTGGCCATCGGGCCCGAAGGCTGCGTGGCGCATCCGCCCAGCAAGGCTGCAGTGGCCGCGCCCGCAACAACCGCCGCGACACATCGAAAATGTGAACCTGTCATCTTCATCTCCTCGTTTGTGACCGGACTTTATCCCTCTTTTTTCTACCGCTCAATGAGTTTGAGCAGCCGCTCCAGCCCCTTGTCGTGGATGTTGTGGCGGCGCAGCTCTTCCAGCGTGCGGTGGGCGTATTCGTGGGTGGTTCCGTAGATGCCGGACGCCTCGGTGAAGATGCGGCGATATTCATCGGGCGTTAGCACACCGGTATGGCTGGGGCTCTTGCGCGAAAGCGTGAAGGCCAGCGCCTGCACCGGGCCGTTGCCCGTATGGCAGGTCAGCCATTTGGGATCGTAGACCGCCAGGGTCATCTCGCGCGCCCACAGCTGGGCCAGCACCTCGCGTCCCCTGTCGTTTGGAATCCGAAAAACCATGCCCTGGCAGCAACCGCCCGACAGCATGCCGAACACCAACCCCGGGCGCTCGGGCGTGCCGCGATTGATGCGGCTCCACATGCGCAGCGCCCGATGCCAGCCGTGCACGCGGGCAGGACGGCGTTCGACGAATTCGAACTCGGGTTTCCATATGAGCGAGCCGTAGCCAAAGATCCACAGGTCGCTTCGCCCGCCCCATTCGGTGAGCGTTTTCTCGAGCATGGCTGCAGGGTCACGCAGCGGCTTCAGGGATTCGGCCATTTTGCAACTGTAGCGTCTGCACGAATGTCTGTTCCGGGGTTACGATGAAACGATGCCACTTCACCCCGTTGTCCAGGCCGTCACCCGGCGCATCCGCGAGCGAAGCGCCCCGGCGCGCACCGCTTACCTGAAGCTCATCGACCACATGATCCATCGCGATCGCGGTGCCGACCGGATGGGCTGCGCCAACGTCGCGCATGCATTCGCAGGCCTGCCGTCCAGCGACAAGCTGCGGGTCGTCACCCAGAAGGCGCCCAACATCGGCATCGTCAATGCGTACAACGACATGCTTTCTGCGCATGTGCCGCTCGGCCACTATCCGGACCTCATCAAGGACGAGGCGCGCAGGCAGGGTGCAACCGCGCAGGTCGCAGGTGGCGTGCCCGCGATGTGCGACGGTGTGACCCAGGGCACGCCGGGCATGGAGCTCAGCCTGTTCTCGCGAGACGTGATCGCGATGGCCACTGCCGTGTCGCTGAGCCATGACGTGTTTGACGCAGTGCTGATGCTGGGCGTGTGCGACAAGATCGTCCCGGGCCTGATGATCGGCGCGCTGCATTTCGGCCATCTGCCCATGGTGTTCGTGCCGGCGGGCCCGATGACCAGCGGCCTTTCGAACAGTGCAAAGGCCAAGGTGCGCGAACAGGCGGCGCAGGGGCAGGTCGGCCGTGCCGAACTGCTCGATGCGGAGATGCGGGCCTATCACTCGCCGGGCACCTGCACGTTCTATGGCACCGCCAACAGCAACCAGATGCTGATGGAAGCGATGGGGCTTCATGTACCGGGAACCGCTTTCGTCAATCCGGGCAATGACCTTCGCGAAACGCTGACGCGCGAAGCCGCACGCACGGTGCTCGGTCTCGTCCGGGGCCGGCGGCACACGCCCATCGGGCATCTGGTGGACGAACGATCCATCGTCAACGCGATGGCGGCGCTGCTGGCGACAGGAGGCAGCACCAACCACCTGATTCACTGGGTGGCGGTGGCGCGGGCCGCCGGCATCACAATTGACTGGGACGACTTCGCGCAGCTCTCCGCCGTGGTTCCGCTGCTGGCGCGCGTTTATCCCAATGGCACTGCCGACGTGAACCAGTTCCAGTCGGCAGGTGGTCCGGGTTATGTCATCCGTGAGCTGCTGGACGCGGGCCTCATGCATGAAGACGTGTTGACCGTGCGCGAGGGCGGCATTCGCGAGTTCACACGCGAGCCGGCCGAAGGGCCGGTGTGGATGGAGATCGGCGAGTCGCGCGACACCGATGTGGTTCGCCCTGCGGCCGATCCGTTCAGCAGCACCGGGGGGCTCAAGCTGCTCGCGGGCAACATGGGCCGCAGCGTGATCAAGGTGTCGTCGGTGCCGCTGGACCGGCACGTCATCGAAGCACCTGCGCGGGTCTTCGAGGGGCAGCAGCACCTGATCGATGCATTCAACGCGGGCGAGCTCGAGCGCGACATCGTTTGTGTCGTGCGCTGGCAGGGACCGCAGGCCAACGGCATGCCCGAGCTGCACAAGCTCACGCCGCCGCTGGCGGTGT
>JAZKFD010000093.1:0-2924 GCA_040386635.1 Pseudomonadota bacterium | reverse complement strand
CCGTGGCCAGGCGCTGGCCGGCATCCTGGAGCAACGCATCGCCATCCTCGACGGTGCGATGGGCACGATGATCCAGCGCTTCAAGCTCACCGAAGCCGACTACCGCGGTATGTCAGGCGCCGCCCCAGCAGGGGCTCGCGACCGCTTCAAGGACCACCACAAGGACCTGCGTAACAACGGCGACCTGCTGAGCCTGACGCGCCCCGACGTGATCCGGGACATCCACGAAGCGTATCTCGCGAGCGGCGCGGATATCCTGGAAACCAATACCTTCGGAGCGACCCGCATTGCGCAGGACGACTACGACCTGGGCCACCTCGCCAAAGAGATGAACCTGGCGTCGGCCAGCCTGGCGCGCGCCGCTGCCGACAAGTTCTCTACGCCGGACAAGCCGCGCTTTGTCGCCGGTGCGCTCGGGCCCACCCCCCGGACGGCCAGCATCAGCCCGGATGTCAACGATCCGGCCGCCCGTAACGTCGATTTCGAGACGCTGCGCGCTGCGTATTACGAGCAGGTCGAAGGTCTGGTTGAAGGCGGCTCTGACCTGCTGCTGGTGGAGACGATCTTCGACACGCTCAACGCCAAGGCAGCCCTCTTTGCCATTGACGAGTATTTCGTAAACACCGGCGAGCGACTGCCGATCATCATCAGCGGGACCGTCACCGATGCGTCGGGCCGAATCCTGAGCGGCCAAACCGTGACCGCGTTCTGGTACAGCGTGCGCCATGCGCAACCCCTGGCCGTGGGCCTGAACTGCGCCCTGGGTGCAGCGCTGATGCGGCCCTATATCCAGGAACTGGCGCGCGTGGCACCTGACACCTTCATCAGCTGCTATCCGAATGCCGGCTTGCCCAATCCGATGAGCGAAACCGGATTTGACGAGACGCCCGACGTGACTTCGCGCCTGTTGCGCGAATTTGCAGCCGAAGGCCTGGTCAATATTGTCGGCGGCTGCTGCGGCACCACGCCGGACCATATCGGGGCTATCCGCGACGCGGTGCAGCCGCTGGCCGCCCGCTCGCGCCAGCGTGAATTCTTCTACAAGGAAGCGGCCTGAGGCTTTTGGCCGCCGGCGCCCGCACATCCTTCGATCAAGCTGGCTGGCGGGCGGTAACCCGCCAGCCCCTTGTTTTTCCTCAGGACCGGTAGATCCCCTGGAATGCGTCCAGTTTGGCCGGCTTGCGCCCGAAAGTCTTCCCGAACTTTCCGCATTTTCAAACTCGCTCGGCAAAATCTTCTGCAGCCAATGAATTCGTCGGATAATTGGCCTGTATGGACGCAATTGACCGAAAAATATTGAAAGTTCTGCAGGCCAATGCCCGCGCCAGCCTGCAGGAGATCGGGCAGGCTGTCGGACTGTCCACCTCACCGTGCTGGGAGCGAATTCGCAAGATGGAACTCGGCGGGGTCATCGAGGGCTATACGGTGCGCCTCAGCGCACAGGCGCTGGGTCTGGCTGACACCGTACTGGTGCAGGTCACGCTCGATAGCCATTCCGACAACACACTGGAAAAGTTCGGAGAGGTCCTGGCTGCCATTCCGGAAGTGATCGAGGCGTATCTGGTGTCGGGCGACTACGATTACCTGCTTCGCGTGGCGGTGAAAGATACGCGCGACTACGAGCGGCTGCTGCGCGAAAAGCTCTACAAGATTCGGGGCATCCGGCACAGCAAGTCGAGCTTTGTGCTGCGCACGCTCAAGAAGGCGGACTTGCCGTTGTGAAGCTGTCTCGAAGACAAAAAATCCCCCGGAACCTTCCCGTTCCGGGGGATGCGAGTAGGTCGGGCTGAAGAAACTTGCAAATAAGCGCCCAACCGAAGAGACCTGAGCTTACAAGCACGAGTCGTGCCCGAAAATCAGGACCTTCCCTTGTTTTCTTTCGAGTTCACCGAGCGGCAGGTCAGTCCGTGCTGCCTTCCACCTGGATGATTCCGTCGCAGACGTTGTTGGTGAAGGCCAGCGCGATATGGAAACCGACCCGTTTCCACTCCAGGATTTCCCGGTTGGGGGCGGTCCGGCTGCGGTGGCCGGGTTTTCCCACGGCTTTCAGTATTTCATCGAGCGTTCTTCCCGTAAGGGGTGCAAGCCGCTTGAATCGGTTCTTCAGGCGTGCCGCACGCACCGCGCAGATGAACGCGATCATGATCGACAGGACGACAAGATAGGCCAGGAGTGCTGCGAAGGTGGTCACGCGCGGCAGTTTATCCCGGTCAGCCGTGAGCAGGCTGCCTTAGTGATGCAAGGCCTCGTGCGGCATCAGCTCGTTGATCTCTTCGTTCATGGCCTGGGTCAGCTGTGAATAGAGCTTGAGCTTGTCCTGCGTCTCGCGCATTCGCTGGGCGATCCGCAGCGAAATGGCCATCATCAGCTTGGCGGCGGTGCGCGGGTCTTCGTCGAGCAGTTCGTTCACGGCTTCGCGCGTCAGCATGGCGCAGCGCAAGTCATTCATCGCAATACATGAGGCAGAGCGGGGCGCGCCATCGAGCAGCCCGATCTCGCCGATGATGCTGCCGGGACCGAGCACGGTGGCCGTCAGCGGCTCGCTGCGACTGACCACCAGGTTCTCGACCGTCACCTCCCCGTGCAGCACGAGCAGCATGAAATCGGTGTGGCGCGCATCGCCCTCGCGAATAAAGGTCCGTCCCCGGGGAATGCGGCAGGGCTTCATGAACGAGACCACCCGCAGCGCCTCTTCCATCGTCAGCTGCATGAGCGCGCTGGGCGCGCAGAGCATTTTGGCTGCCCGCTCGGCCGAATCGGAACCCGCGATCTTGCGCCGCCGGTCCCGGGCCTGGCGCGACTCCACGAAGTCCGCAGCCGGGCCGCGACCCAGCAATCGCCCCAGCAAACCGGGCGATGAAGGGCGAACAGCGTCGTGGTGGTGCATTTAGAATGAATGCTATTTCAAGGAGCGCTGCAGCCCC
>JAZKFD010000092.1:0-10332 GCA_040386635.1 Pseudomonadota bacterium | reverse complement strand
GACACGCCCGGCCACAAGGACTTTTCGGAAGACACCTACCGCGTGCTCACGGCCGTCGATTCGGCGCTGATGGTGATCGATGCAGCCAACGGCGTGGAGGCGCAAACCCGCCGGCTCATCGAAGTCTGCCGCCAGCGCAACACGCCCATCATCACCTTCGTGAACAAGATGGACCGCGAAGTGCGCGAGCCCCTGGACATCCTCGACGAGGTCGAGCGCGAACTGGGCATGCCTTGCGTGCCGATGACCTGGCCGGTGGGTCAGGGCAAGACCTTCGGCGGCATCATGAACCTGCGCACCAAAGCGATGACTGTTTTTGAATCTGGGTCGGAACGCCTGCCGCAAGATTTCGAAACCATTCCGCTGTCGGAGCGAGCGAAACTGACCGAACGCTTCGGCCGCGAATTCACCGACGCCGAACAGAGCATGGAACTGGCCATCGGCGCGTCACCCGAGTGGGACCATGCGGCTTTTCTTGCCGGCAGGCAGACACCGGTTTTCTTCGGCTCTGGCGTGAACAATTTCGGTGTGATGGAAGTGCTGGAAGCGCTGGTCGATCTGGCTCCGTCGCCGCAGCCGCGAACCAGCCAGCTCATTGTCAACCGCCAGGCGGTCGTCAAGGAAATCCAGCCAGACGACGAAAACTTCGCGGGTGTCGTGTTCAAGGTGCAGGCCAACATGGACGCCAACCACCGCGACCGCATCGCCTTTGTCCGCATGGCGTCCGGCAAGTACACGCCGGGTATGAAGCTCAAGGTGCAGCGCACGGCGAAAGAGCTTCGCCCGACATCCGTCGTGACCTTCCTGTCGCAGCGCCGCGAAGCCGTGGATGAAGCGTATGCCGGCGACATCATCGGCTTCACCACGCATGGTGGCGTGCAGCTGGGCGACACCATCACCGACGGCGCCAATCTTCAGTTCACCGGCCTGCCGTTCTTCGCGCCTGAGCTGTTCATGACAGTGATCCTGAAGAATCCGCTGCGTACCAAACAGTTGCAGCAGGGGCTCGCGCAGCTAGGCGAAGAAGGCGCGATCCAGGTGTTTCGTCCCGAGATCGGCGGACCGATGTTGCTGGGTGCCGTGGGACAACTGCAATTCGAGGTCGTGCAGCACCGGCTCAAATCCGAATATGACGCGGACATCCGGCTGGAGGGCAGCCAGTACACGGGCGCCCGCTGGATCACCGCTGACTCACCGGCCGAACTGCGTGCATTCGTCGATGCGTACCCGCAGCGGATGGCGCTCGATGCGGCTGAGACGCTTGCGTTTCTCTGCACCTCGCCCTATGACGTGCGCCTGGCACAGGAAAGATTCCCCAAAATCCATTTCCATCCGCTGCGTGAACACGCGGGCCTGGCGCTGCACAACAACTAGGCGCTCTGTGCAAGGGCTCTCATGCGCAATCTGAGCGAATGGCCGCTGGTCGATCGGCGCCGGATTACCGGCGTCTTCACCGACATCGATGACACCTTGACCACTGAAGGCGTGGTCACCTCTGACGCGCTGCAGGCATTGGCGGACCTGCACGCTGCCGGAATCCGCGTGATTCCGATCACGGGGCGACCGGTGGGATGGAGCGAGCCCTTCGCGCTGCAGTGGCCGGTGGATGCCATCGTTGCGGAAAACGGGGCGGTCGCCCTGGTGGGCGGCAAGAAGCTCTACCAGCAGGATGCCGCGCTGCGCGCCAAAAACCATGCGCGCATGCAGGAAGTCGCGCAGCGGATCATTGCCGAAGTACCCGGCGCCACGATCTCAAGAGACAGCGCGGGCCGCGAGACCGACATCGCGATCGACCACAGCGAGTACACGCACCTGCCCCCGGTTCACATCGCCCGCGTGGTGAAGGTGATGGAACTCGAAGGCATGAATGCCACGGTGAGTTCGATCCACATCAACGGGTGGTACGGCGATCACAACAAGCTCGCTGGCGCACGCTGGATCGTGCGCGAACTCTATGCCCGGGAACTTGACGACGAAATCGACAACTGGGTCTATGTGGGCGATTCAACCAACGATGCCGTGATGTTCGAGCGCTTTGCACACAGCGTGGGCGTGGCCAACATTCGCCGGTTCGAGGCAGAGCTTTCGCATCCGCCCCGATACATCACGCCCAGCGAACGGGGGGCGGGTTTCGCGGAAGTGGCGCGCGCGGTGCTTGCCGCGCGCCCCTGATCACGAGGGCTTGGCCAGGCCGAGCTTCTCCACGAGCGCTTTCTCGGTGGCGAAGGTCTCCTGCGCGAACTTCGCGTATTGCGCCGAGCTCATGTACATCGGCAGCATGTCGTACTTATCGAGCGCCTGCACGTAGCTGGGGTCTTCCATGGCCTTCTTGAACGCGTCGTGCAGCCTGGCGACGACGTCGCGCGGCGTGTCGCGAGGCACGCCGATGCCGAAAGGCGAGTTTTGCACGATGTCGAGCCCGAGCTCGCGCAGCGTCGGCGCGTCGGGGAATTTCGCGAGCCGCTTTTCACCCCAGGTGTTGAGAACCTTGAACTTGCCGGTAGCCACAAGCGGCGCGAATCCCGTGGAATCCGCGCCTGCCATGACGTGGCCGCCCATCAGCGCCTGGTTGAGCGGCGCGCTGCCGTTGAAGGGAATGTGGTTCAGCTGGATGCCGAGCTTTTGGGCGATCAGCTCGGTGGTCAGGTGCGGGCTGGTCAAGGTGCCGGTCGAGCCGTAGCTGAGCTTTCCGGGATTGGCTTTTGCATAGGCGACAAACTCGGCCCAGGTCTTGAAGGGCCCGTCGACCGGCGCCACGATGCCAAAGGCATAGCCCGTCAGGTTGATCACGTAATTGATGTCCTTGACCGGATCCCAGGCGATTTTCGTGGTGTAGGGCAAGCGAAACACTCCCAGCGGGATCTGCGCGAGCGTGTAGCCATCGGGGGGCACGGACTGCAGCGTCTGCGCGGGCAGACTGCCACCCGCGCCGGGCTTGTTTTCAACGATCACTGTCTGCCCAAGGATTTTGGAGGCGGTGTCGGCAAGCTGCCGCATCGTGATGTCGGTCGGGCCACCCGCAGCGAACGCGATGATCAGTTTGATGGGCCTGGAAGGAAAGGCCTGTGCCATCGCGGTGAAAGACGGGACGGCGATGCTGGCAGCGGCAAGCTGAACGAGTTGTCGGCGGCGCATGGGTACTCCTGTGAATGCGAAAAGTCGATTCAAACCTGTACCCTGGACGGCCGCAATCGGGACTCTCCCGTGCTTTGGCACCCCGGCGACACCCCCCTAGAATGGACACAGCTCTGCCATGGCCGCGATCGATCCTTCCTCCTCTCCCATCGAGCGGCCACGCCTGTCCGATTCGGTCTATGGTGCGTTGCTCGACGAGATCATGGCCGGGCGTTTCAGTGCGGGCGACCGCCTTCCCACCGAGAACCAGCTGGCCCAGCGATTCGTGGTTTCCCGGCCGGTCGTGCGCGAGGCCCTGCAGCGCCTGCAATCCGATGGCGTCGTCATTGCCCGCCAGGGCTCGGGCAGCTATGTCCAGCGAAGTCCATCTCAGCGCGTGGCTGAGCTGACCCAGCTACAGAGCCTGCACGAAGTGCTGCAGGTGATGGAATTTCGAATGGCCATCGAAGAGCTGTCGGCGCGTCTGGCGGCGCGCCATCGAACTGAAGAGCACATCCGCGAGATCGAGCGAGCGCGCCGCGCCCTGAGCGATTCGTTCGGCGAAGGCGGTCTCGCCAAGGAAGCGGATTTTGCCTTTCACCACGCCATCGCCGTTGCGTCGGGCAACGGGCTACTTGTCGAGGCGATCGACCAGCTTAAGGAGCGTGTGGTCAGCGGCATGAACGTCACGCTATCGCTGACGCGGGAAGCTTCGGAAAAGCGGCGGGACCGCGTGCTGGACGAGCACGATCGCATCGTCCACGCCATCCGGGTGGGAGACTCGGACAGCGCAGCCATCGCCATGCGTTATCACCTGGATCAGGCCCGCAATCGGCTGCTCGACCGGCAGCTGGACCGCTAAGACCGGCGAGATCAGCAAAGCCCCTCAGGCACAGCTGAATTTACAACTTCTCTCTTTATTGGTAAAGTTGTCAAACAAGTAGCCCGTCGCCGCCTGGCCTCATTCGAAGGATTCCCTTGAAAACCTCTCCCGTCACCAGCGCCGACCTGCGCGCCTCGGTTCTCGCAGTTCCACCCATGCCACGTCACGCCGATGGCGCTATCAACGTGGCCGCCAATCGCCAGCTGCTCGACCACCTGCGCGCCGGCCGTGTCACCACATTCATGTATGGTGGCAATGCTAACTTCTACAACGTCGGTGTTTCCGAACTGGGCCGCGTCGTCGATGCACTGGTCCCCCTTCTTGCAGAGCAGGACTGGCTGATTCCGTCAGTCGGCGCTGACTTCGGCAAGGCAGCGGAGCAGATCGACCTGCTGCGCGAGCGGGCTTTCCCGACCGCGATGGTCTTGCCCCTGCGTTTTCCCGCCAACCCGGCCGGCGTTGCCAGCGGCATCGGCAAGCTGGCCTCTCGATATGGCCGCCCGGTGATCGCCTACGTCAAGGACGAGGGCTACATCGACAACGCCGATCTTGCCGCGCTGGTGCAGGAAGGCTCGGTTTGCGCAGTGAAATACGCCATCGTGCGCGAAGACACGAAGAGGGATGCGGTGCTGGCGGACCTGGTCAACCGGATGGGTCCCGACCTCATCATCAGCGGCATCGGCGAGCGGCCCGTGATCGACCACTTCCGCACCTTCGGATTGCGCGCATTCACTTCGGGTTCAACCTGCGTGGCCCCGGCGCTGTCCAACAAGATCCGGGCGGCGCTTCACGCCGGAGACGACGCGTTGGCCGCTGCCACGCGCGAGCTGTTCATTCCGCTGGAAGACGCGCGCGACAAGTATTCGCCCATCCGAATCCTGCACGCGGCCGTTCAACTCGCCGGTATCGCTGCGACAGGACCGATTGGAGAATTCCTGTCGGTCATCGAAGATCCGAAGGTGCTCGCGCTGCTCAAGGGCATCGCCGATGACCTTCTGGCGCTGAATCGCACCGAACTGAACCGCACCGAAGCGCTGGCTGCATGACCGGCGCGTCCGTCAGGCACAAGGTGCTTCTCGCGGGCCCGGTGATGCCCGCACTGCAGGCGCAGCTGATGAACCTGTTCGATTGCCGCGTACTGAGCGACGAGCCCGAACCAGCCGCGTTCATCGCCCGTGAAGGCGACAACTACCAGGTACTCGTCACCGCCAAGAACGGCGCCGACGCGGCCCTGATCGGATCGCTGCGCAAGCTCAGGGCGATCGTTCATTTTGGCGTGGGGTATGACAACGTCGATGTTGCCGCTGCGGCCCGTCGCGGCATCGTGGTCAGCAACACACCCGATGTGCTCAACGACTGCGTGGCCGATCTCGCGATCGGGCTGCTGATCGATACCGTGCGGGGCCTGAGCGCTTCCGAGCGATTCGTGCGGCGCGGCGATTGGCTGAAGGGCCCCTTCCCATTGACGGCACGGGTGAGCGGCAAGCGCCTGGGAATCGCCGGGCTCGGGCGCATCGGACGAACGATCGCCAGGCGCGCCCAGGGCTTCGACATGGACATCCGCTACTACGCGCGGAACCCGGTGCCCGGCGTTGACTACACGCATGAAAGATCACTGACGGCGCTCGCAAGCTGGTGCGACTTCCTCATCGTTGCAGTGTCCGGCGGCGCGCCCACCCGGCATCTCGTGTCGGCGGAAGTGATAGCCGCGCTGGGCGCAGACGGCTATCTGGTCAACATCTCGCGCGGAAGCGTGGTCGATGAACAGGCGCTGCTGGACGCACTCATCCACAAACGCATCGCAGGCGCCGGCCTGGACGTCTTTGCGGACGAACCGAGGGTGCCAACGGCCTTCATGGAACTGGACAACGTCGTGCTGCTGCCCCACATGGCCAGTGGCACACGCGAAACGCGCAAGGGCATGGCAGACCTGGTGCTGCAGAACCTTCAGTCGTTTCTTGAGACCGGGCGATTGACGACACCCGTGCCCGTCCCAACGGCCAGCTGACCGATACCAAGGAGACAACAATGAAACTGGAACGCAGACTCTTCAACGCACTGGGCGCACTCGGAGCACTCACCGTCGCTTCGCTGGCGGTTGCGCCGCTCACCGCAGGTGCACAGGCAGCATGGCCCAGCCAGCCGATCAAGGTCATCGTGCCTTTCCCGGCAGGCGGCGCCTCGGACCAGATCGGCCGCATCATGGCCAAGGCCATCGGGGACGAACTCAAGGCAACGGTCGTCGTGGAAAACCGCTCGGGCGCCAATGGAAGCGTGGGCGCCGCAGCGGTAGCCAAGGCCGCGCCCGACGGCTACACCCTGCTGGTGGGCAGCATCGGCGTGTTTGCGATCAACGCCGCGCTGTACAGCAAGCTCTCGTACGACCCCCTGAAGGATTTCGCGCCGATCTCGGTACTGGTTTCCACGCCGAACGTGATGGTGGTGCCGGCGACCTCCCGCTTCAACACCGCGCAGGAACTCACGGCTTACCTGAAGGCCAATCCGGGCAAGCTGTCTTACGCATCGTCGGGCGCGGGATCTTCGGACCACCTCACCGCCGAGTTGTACAAAAAGCAGATCGGTGGCTTTGCCGTTCACATCCCGTATCGCGGCGGCGCGCCTGCCATGCAGGACATCATTGCCGGCCAGGCCGATTTCATGTTCAGCAACCTCGGCCCCGCCATGCCCTTCATCAAGGGCGGCAAGATGAAGGCGCTGATGCTTACGGCAGCCAACAAGACGCCCTTGTTGCCCGATGTTCCCACTGCCGCCATGACCGGCGCGAACGTCAATGTGACCAGCTGGCAGGCAATTGCGGCACCAGCCGGTACGCCCCCTGCGATCGTGCAACGCCTGAACCAGATTGCGGTCAAGGCGATGAGCGCGCCCGATGTCAAGGAGCGAATGGCCAACCAGGCCTTCGACATCGTCGCCAACTCACCGGCCGAATTCAGCGACTTCCTGGCGAAGGAAGTGGCCCGCTGGAAGTTGGCCGTGAAAGAGTCGGGCGCCGGCCTGGACTGATCGGCTACCTTGCGAGCACCGGCGCGAGCGCGATGCCCGTCGGTGTTTTTTGTTTCACCAGCTGCTCCGGGGTGGTCGCCGCGACGACCTTGCCGCCAGCCCTGCCTCCTTCCGGACCCAAATCGATGATCCAGTCGGATTCGGCGATCACATCGAGGTCGTGTTCGATCACCACCACGCTGTGGCCGCCATCGACCAGGCGGTGCAGCACGCGCGTGAGCTTTTCGACGTCGGCCATGTGCAGGCCCACTGTCGGCTCGTCCAGCACATAGAGGGTGTGCGGCGGCTTCTGGCCGCGCCGCGTGATGTCGTCGCGTACTTTCGACAACTCCGTCACCAGCTTGATCCGCTGCGCTTCGCCACCTGACAGGGTGGGTGACGGCTGTCCGAGTGTGAGATAGCCCAGCCCCACATCCTTGAGCAGTTGCAGGGGATGGCTGATATTGGTCATCGCCGCAAAAAACTCGACCGCTTCATCGACTTCCATCTGCAAGACATCACCAATGTTCTTGCCGCGCCAGGTCACGGCCAGCGTCTCGGGATTGAAACGGGCGCCCCTGCACGACTCGCATGGCACCTTCACGTCCGGTAAAAAGCTCATGCCAATCGTACGCAGCCCCTGGCCTTCGCACGTTGGGCAGCGCCCTTCGCCGGTATTGAACGAAAAGCGGCCCGGCCCGTAGCCGCGCGCTTTCGCTTCCAGCGTGTCGGCAAAGAGCCGCCGTATCGTGTCCCAGAAACCGATGTAGGTTGCCGGGCACGAACGCGGTGTCTTTCCAATGGGCGTCTGATCCACCTCCAGCACCCGGTCGACCACCTGGTAGCCACTGAGGTCCCTGCAACCCACCCACGCCGGATGCTTGCCCTTGTCGTCTGCATCGCGCCCCGCCTTGGTCATGCGTTGCTGCACCGCTGCCTGCACGTTGTGCAACAGAACATCACGCGCCAGCGTTGACTTGCCCGAGCCGGAAACGCCGGTGACGGCGACCAGCCGGTGCAGCGGCACATCGACATCCACGTTGTCCAGGTTGTGCAGGTTGGCGCCTCGCAGTTCGAGCTGGGGTGCGTTGCGCTCGATCGCGCGTCGCACCTTCACCGGGTGCTTCATCGCGTGAAGCAGATAACGTCCGGTGACCGATTCGCTTTGTGCGGATATGTCGGCCGCCGAGCCCTGCGCGATCACACGTCCACCCCGCTTGCCGGCGCTCGGGCCGATGTCGATGATGTGGTCGGCGCTTCGAATGGTCTCCTCGTCGTGCTCCACCACAACCAGCGTGTTGCCCTTGTCGCCCAGCTTGTGGAGGGCATTGAGCAGGATCTGGTTGTCGCGTGCATGCAGGCCGATGGTCGGCTCATCCAGCACGTAGCAGACGCCCTGCAGGTTGGAGCCGAGTTGCGCGGCCAGACGAATACGCTGTGCTTCGCCACCCGACAGCGTGGGCGCGCCTCGATCGAGCGTGAGGTAGCCCAGTCCCACTTCTTCGAGAAACTCCAGGCGGCTGCGAATCTCGGGAATCAGGTCACGCGAGATGCCCTCTTCGCGCACGCTCAACACGCCCTGCACCTGCAGCCCCTCGACCCAGCGGCGCACATCGACGACCGAAAGCGCCGCGATCTCCGCAATGCCCGTCTTGTCGAACTGCACATGACGCGCCTGCGTATTCAGGCGCGAACCCCTGCAGGTCGGACAGGTTTCATCCGTTACGTCTTCAACTTCCGGTTCAGCGAAGGTCTGCTCGCGACCCTTGCTATCGTCATCGCGGATCGTGTCGTCGTAAGCCTTGCGCTGATCCTTTGTCAGGCGCACACCAGTGCCTACGCAATCGGGACACCAGCCATGCTTGCTGTTGTACGAAAACAGGCGCGGGTCCAGCTCGGGATAGCTGGTGCTGCAAACGGGACAGGCGCGCTTGACGGAATAGACCTCCACTGTTCCGATGTGGCTGTGCTTTGCGCCGTTCACCATCGCACCGCGCAGCCCATCAAGCGGCGCGAGCACATGCAGCACACCCTTGCCGTGTTCGAGCGCTTCAGTGAGCTTGGCGCGCAGCAGCGGCTCGTTGGCGGCCGTCACGTCCAGGTCGCACACCGGCAACTCGATCGTGTGCTCCTTGAACCGGTCCAGGCGCGGGAAGCCGGTGGTCGGCAGGAAGTTTCCGTCCACACGCAGATGCGAATAGCCGCGGGGTCGCGCCCAGTCCGCCAGCTCGGTGTACACGCCCTTGCGGTTAATGACCAGCGGCGCCAGCAGCCCGATGTGCTTTCCCTTGTACTTGCGCATCAGCTGCGCCGCGATGCTGTCGGGCGTTTGCGGTCGCACCTCGGCGCCGTCGTTCACGCAGTGCTGGATGCCGAGCTTCACATACAGCAGGCGCAGGAAATGCCAGACCTCGGTCGTGGTGCCGACGGTGGACTTGCGCCCCCCCCGCGAGAGCCGCTGTTCGATGGCGACGGTGGGCGGTATGCCGTACACGGCATCGACTTCCGGCCGCCCCGCCGGTTGAACAATGCTGCGGGCGTAGGCGTTGAGCGACTCGAGGTAACGGCGCTGCCCTTCGTTGAACAGAATATCGAACGCGAGCGTGGACTTGCCCGATCCCGATACGCCGGTGATCACCGTGAATCGGTTGTGCGGAATATCCACCGACAGCGACTTGAGGTTGTGCTCGCGGGCATTGACGATCTGGATGGCGCGCGGTGGCTCCACCACGCTCACATACTTCAGGGACGGCTCGGACACATACGAACCCACACCGAGCGTGACGTCGTAATCGCGCAGCGCTTTTGCGGTGTGCGATGTCGCGTGGAGCCGCACCTCTTCGGGTGTTCCCTGCGCCACCAGCAAGCCGCCGCCCTCGCCGCCTTCAGGGCCCAGGTCGATCAACCAGTCCGCAGCGCGAATCACGTCGAGGTTGTGTTCGATCACGATGATGGAATTGCCGCCTTCCAGCAATCGGCGCATCGCACGCATGAGCTTGGCGATGTCGTCGAAATGCAGACCGGTGGTCGGCTCATCGAACATGAACATCGTGCCCCGCGTCGCAACCGGTTGCCGGCTCGCGCTGGTCTTGCCCGTGGCAAGAAAACCTGCGAGCTTCAGGCGCTGCGATTCGCCACCCGAAAGCGTCGGGACCGGCTGGCCCAGCTTCACGTATTCAAGACCGACGTCGGCAATGGGTTGCAGCGTGCGAATCACCTCCCGGTCAATGGCAAAGAGGGACGCTGCCTCGCTCACGGTGAGGTCCAGAACATCCGCAACATTCATCACGCGGAAATTGGAATCTGACCCCAATTTTCTTTCGATGGTGACT
>JAZKFD010000091.1:0-3087 GCA_040386635.1 Pseudomonadota bacterium | reverse complement strand
CCATGAAGTTCACGCCGGAAAAGGGCGCCAAGCTGCGCGTGCTGCGCTGGAGCCGTTTCGTGCAGGGCGACATCGACGCCTACATGGCCAACGTCAAGAAGTTCACCCAGGCCACCGGTGTCGAAGTGCGCGTCGATAACGAAGGCTGGGAAGACGTGCGCCCCAAGGCTGCGGTTGCCGCCAACACCGGCGCCGGCCCGGACATCATTCTTTCGACCAACGACGACGCGAACCTGTATCCCGAAAAACTGCTCGATGTGACCGACCTGGCCGAATACCTCGGCAAGAAATACGGCGGCTGGTATCCGGCGGTGCACCAGTACCTGCGTCCCGACGGCAAGAAGTGGCTGGGCCTGGGCCTGGGCGCTGCGGGCTCCATGATCGTGTATCGCGACAGCATGGTGAAAGCGGCCGGCTTCAGCAGCTTTCCCAAGGACACGGCGGGCTTCCTTGCCCTGCACAAGGCACTCAAGGAGAAGGGCACACCTGGGGGCTATGCGCTGGGCAATGCGACAGGCGACGGCCTGTGGACCAACTGGCTGATCTGGTCGCACGGCGGCCAGCTCGTCAACAAGGACAACAAGGTTGTGATCGACAGCCCAGAGACACTGAAGGCGCTCGAATACGGCAAGGAGCTGTACGCCACCTTTATTCCGGGCACCCTCTCCTGGCTGGACCCGAACAACAACAAGGCCTTCCTGGATGGCCAGGTCAGTGTCACGAACAATGGCATCTCGATCTACTACGCAGCCAAGAACTCGACCGATCCCAAGGTCAAGGAATTGGCTGCCGACATCCAGCATGCCTCGTTCCCGATCGGCCCGGTAGGCGTGCCGACCGAGTCGCATCTGTTCTTCAACCAGATGATCTTCAAGTACACCAAGTACCCGAACGCCGCCAAGGAGTTCCTGCGCTTCATGATGGAAAAGGAGCAGTTCGATCCGTGGCTGACCGGTGCAGGCGGCTACATCGCCCATCCGCTGGCTGCCTATTCGAGCAGTGCAATCTGGACCGTGGATCCCAAGCACACACCGTATCGGGACAGCGTGAAGAACATGCGCCCCACCGGTTACGCCGGCAAGCTGGGTTACGCATCGGCAGGCGCCGGCGCCGACTTCATCGTGACGAACATGGTGGCCGAAGCGATCAGTGGTTCCAAGACGCCCAAGGAAGCAATGGAACGCGCACAGAAGCGCGCCGAGCGCTACTACAAGGTCTGAAAACCATGACGCAACCTGCGGCGCAAGAAAAAGCGCAAAGCACCGCCAGCCTGAACGCCAGCGTTCAAGCGCCGCAGGCGCGCCCACACCGGGTGCCGTCGCTGCTGGAGCGATTCCAGAACAACCGCAACGCGCTGGGCTGGGCCTTCATGATGCCGGCGACGGTGCTGCTGCTGCTGTTCCTGACCTACCCCCTGGGTCTGGGCACATGGCTGGGCTTCACCGACGCCAAGATCGGGCGCGATGGCGAATACATCGGCCTTGAAAATTTCAGCTTTCTCGTGGGTGACAGCGTCACGCGACTGGCGCTGTTCAACACCCTGTTCTATACATTCGTCGCCAGCATATTCAAGTTCGCGCTGGGCCTGTGGCTCGCGCTGCTGCTGAACAAGCGACTGCCCTTCCAGAGCTTTTTCCGCGCGGTGGTGTTGCTGCCCTGGATCGTGCCGACAGCGCTTTCCGCGATTGCTTTCTGGTGGATCTTCGATGCACAGTTTTCCATCATCAGCTGGGTGCTGATGAAGATGGGGCTCATCGACAAGTACATCGACTTTCTCGGAGACCCCTGGAACGCCCGGATCTCCACCATCATCGCGAACGTGTGGCGCGGTATCCCGTTCGTCGCCATCTCGCTGCTGGCCGGCCTGCAGACGATTTCGCCCTCTTATTACGAAGCTTCCGCCATCGACGGCGCGACGCCGTGGCAGCAGTTCAGGCACATCACGCTGCCCTTGCTCACGCCGATCATCGCGGTGGTGATGACGTTTTCGGTGCTGTTCACCTTCACCGATTTCCAGTTGATCTATGTGCTGACGCGCGGCGGTCCGCTCAACGCGACGCACCTGATGGCGACCCTGGCATTCCAGCGGGCGATCTCGGGTGGTGCGCTCGCTGAGGGCGCGGCGATTGCAACCCTGATGGTGCCGTTCCTGCTGGCGGCCATTGCATTTAGCTACTTTGGTCTCCAGCGCCGCGCCTGGCAGCAAGGAGGAGACAAGTGAAAGAGAGCAAGAACAACGACGCTTCGCAGGGAATGGATTTCCTGCAGTCGGTGCCGCGCCGGTGGGTGACGCTCTACATCCCCATCCTGATCTTCGTGTTCGTGCTGTTGTTCCCGTTCTACTGGATGGCGATCACCTCATTCAAGCCCGACAACGAATTGCTTTCGCGCACCGGCAATCCGTTCTGGATCATCGGGCCGACGTTTGCGCATTTCGAAAAGCTGCTGTTCAAAACCCAGTACCCCGCCTGGCTCTGGAACACGATCATCGTGTCGGTGATCTCGACGGCGATCTCGCTGGTGGCGTCGGTGCTCGCGGCCTATGCCATCGAGCGCCTGCGCTTCCAGGGTGCCAAGCCGGCGGGCGGGGCGATCTTCCTGGCCTATCTGGTGCCGCCCTCGATCCTGTTCATCCCGCTCGCAGCCATCGTCGTCAAGCTGGGCCTGTTCGACAGCCGCATGGCGCTGATCCTGACTTATCCCACCTTTCTGATCCCATTTTCAACCTGGCTCCTGATGGGCTACTTCCGCTCGATTCCTTATGAGCTGGAAGAATGCGCGCTGATCGACGGGGCGACGCGCTGGCAGATCCTGATCAAGATCGTGCTGCCGCTGGCCGTGCCGGGCCTGATCTCTGCCGGAATCTTTGCCTTCACCCTGAGCTGGAACGAGTTCATCTATGCGCTGACCTTTGTCTCGTCGAGCGAGAACAAGACGGTGCCGGTGGGCGTCGTCACCGAGCTCGTGGAAGGAGATGTCTACCACTGGGGACCGCTGATGGCGGGCGCGTTGCTGGGCTCCTTGCCGGTGGCGTTCGTGTATTCGTTCTTCGTGGAGTACTACGTCTCGGGCATGACCGGATCGGTC
>JAZKFD010000090.1:0-2529 GCA_040386635.1 Pseudomonadota bacterium | reverse complement strand
GATAGGGCCTGTTGATCGGCCGTCTCGATGGCGCGCTGCAGTTCGGCCTTGCGCGATTCGACCGAACGCAGGGCAAACGCCGCTTCCTGCGCCTGCCGCTCCAGGCTGCGATGCTGCTCACGCGCCTCTGACAGCTTGCGCTCGGCTTCGATCACACGCTCATCGAGCTGTGCATGTCGCTCTTGGCTGTCGGCCAGTTGCATGTCGAGTTCCTCGAAGCGTCCTTCGGCCGTGACACGCCGCTCCTGCAGCTCTTCGAGCAAGGCATCGACCTCGGCCAGGTCTCCCGTGATCTGGTCGCTGCGGGCCCTTGTCTGCTCGGCCAATTGAGTCAGCCGCAAGGTCTCTACCTGGAACTCGTGAGCCCTGCCCTGTGTTTCAGCCGCTTCACGGCGCGCAGCCACCAGGCGCTGCGATGCGTCGGTGTAGGCCGCCTCGGCACGGATCAACGCCGAACGCGCCTCTTCCGAGATCAGGGTCTGCGCACGCAACTGCTTTTCGAGGTTCTCGATTTCCTGCTGGCGCGCGAGCAGTCCGGCCTGCTCGGAATCCTGTGCATAGAAGCTCACGCTGTGCGGGGTGACCGCATGGCCGCTCTTCACGTAGATGACTTCACCTGCGCCGAGCTTGTCGCGCGAGGCCAAGGCGTCTTCGAAGCTTGGAGCCGTGTAGCAGCCATGCAGCCAGTCGGATAGCAGCGCCTTCTGGCCCGCGTCATTCAGGCGCAAAAGGTCCGCCAGGCGAGGCAATGCGCCATTCGGCTGCGGCACAGCGGCCTGAGGCGGGCTGTAAAACGCCAGCTTGGCGGGTGGTGCGTCATTGCCAAAGGCCCGCACCATGTCCAGTCGCGAGACCTCCAGGGAGTTCATGCGCTCACGCATGGCCGC
Organism: Pseudomonadota bacterium; assembly: GCA_040386635.1. Lineage (GTDB taxonomy): Bacteria > Pseudomonadota > Gammaproteobacteria > Burkholderiales > Burkholderiaceae_C > Ramlibacter. The sequence continues at coordinate 1,642 of JAZKFD010000090.1, read as the reverse complement.
TTCGAGCGCGCTTTCCCAGCCCTGCTCGATATGGATGCGGCTCCACAAGCCCTGCAATCCTTCCAGGCCGTGCCTGGCCAACCAGGGCTTGAGCTTGCCGTCGGTCTTGACCTTTTCCTGCAGCGCCTTGAGTGCTTCCATGCGCGCGGACAGGTCGGCTTGTTTCTGGCCCTCGGAATTGACGGCCTGCTGGCGCGTGCGGCGATCGTCGTCCAGTTGCGGAACCTGCTCCTGCAACTCGTGCAGCCGCGCATCGGCAGTCTCGAAAGCTTCCTGCGAAGCCGCCAGTTGCGTGCGCAGGTTTTCAAGCCGCACTTCATCGGGCGCCGCGAGCGCATTCTTGTCCGCATCCAACCGTTCGCGACGCTGGTTGAGCTGGCGCGACTGCTCTTCGATGTTGCGCTGGTCGGCGGCCAGCACCTGGATTTGCTGCTGCACCTGGGCGACGCTTGCGCGCTGCTCGTTGGCATTGGCCTGGGCCTTGCGAAGCGCATCTTCCAGCTCTGGCATCTGGCCCGTCTGGTCTTCAACCTGCGCAGCCAGCAGGATCGACTTTTCCTCGGTTTCGATGCCCTGGCCGGCAAGCTGCTCCGACTCCGCCAGTGCGGCGTCCCGGCGTCCGGCCCACTGCCCTGTCTGCTCCTTGAGTTGCGCCAGGCGCTGCTCAACGCGCTGACGCCCTTCGACCACGAAGCGGATTTCGCCTTCGAGACGACCCACTTCAGCGCTCGCCTCATAGAGCTGCCCCTGCGCCTGGTTAACCTGGTCGCCGGCAGCGTAGTGCGCCTGGCGGATGGTCTCCAGTTCACTTTCGATGCGACGCAGATCGGCGACACGCGATTCGAGATCGTTGACCGATTTTTCGGCGTCTGCCTTGACTTTGGCCTGGTCCGCTTCGCTTTCGGTGCGCTTCAGGAACCACAGCTGGTGTTGCTTGAGCGTGGCCTGCGACTGCAGCGTGTTGTAGGTCTGCGCGACTTCGGCCTGTTTTTCGAGCTTGTCGAGGTTGGAGTTGAGCTCGCGAAGGATGTCCTCGACGCGGGTCAGATTCTCGCGTGTGTCCGACAGGCGGTTTTCGGTCTCCCGGCGGCGCTCTTTGTATTTGGAGACTCCGGCTGCTTCTTCCAGGAACAGGCGAAGCTCTTCCGGCTTGGATTCGATGATCCGGCTGATCGTGCCCTGGCCGATGATGGCGTACGCCCGGGGCCCCAGGCCCGTGCCCAGGAACACGTCCTGCACATCGCGGCGGCGCACCGGCTGGTTGTTGATGTAGTAACTGGATGTGCCGTCGCGCGTCAGCACGCGCTTGACGGCAATTTCGGCGAACTGGGCCCATTGACCGCCCGCCCGGTGGTCGGCGTTGTCGAAGACCAGTTCCACGGATGAGCGCGACGACGGTTTGCGGGTGTTGGTGCCGTTGAAGATCACGTCCTGCATCGACTCGCCACGCAGCTCGCTCGCCCGCGACTCGCCCAGCACCCAGCGCACGGCATCCATGATGTTCGACTTGCCACAGCCATTGGGCCCGACCACGCCGACAAGCTGCCCCGGCAACATGAAATTGGTGGGTTCGGCGAAGGATTTGAATCCGGATAACTTGATCGAATTGAGACGCACTGGCCTGCCCGCTGTTCTGACTGTG
>JAZKFD010000089.1:1982-25754 GCA_040386635.1 Pseudomonadota bacterium | reverse complement strand
GTGCTGCTGGGCGGCGAGATTCGGCTGAAGAGCGTGCACGGGCAGGGCAGTATCTTCACGCTGTTCCTGCCGGTTCATTACACCGGCAACAACGCGGCACCGCGCGAGCTGCGCAGCGATCCGGACGCCGCGATTTCGGCACGTTCGCTCGTGCAGTTGCCCATGGCGCGCGAAGAGCACATCGTGGACGACCGCGATTCGATCGAGCCGGGTGACCTCACGCTGCTGGTGATCGAAGACGATCCCCACTATGCCCGCATCCTGCTCGGCCTGGCGCGCGACAAGGGATTCAAGGTGCTGGTCGCCAGCAAGGGCGCCCACGGCTTGGCGCTGGCGCGCCAGTTCCGGCCCTCATCGATCTCTCTGGATATTTTCCTGCCCGACATGCTCGGATGGACGGTGCTCAACCAGCTCAAGCTCGATCCGGCCACGCGCCACATTCCGGTGCAGATCGTCACGATGGAAGAAGAGCGCCAGCACGGCCTGTCGCATGGCGCATTCGCCTACCTGATCAAGGAGCCGACGACCGACGGCCTGGAAGCCGCCTTCGATCGCATCAAGGAATTCACCGTCCCGCGCACCAAGCGGCTGCTGGTGGTTGAAGACAACGAGATCGAACGCGATGCCGTGCTGGAACTGCTGGGCTACAAGGACATCGAGATCGTGGCCACCGGAAGCGGCGACGCCGCGCTCAGGGCCATGCGCGAAGAGGTCTTCGATTGCGTGGTGCTCGACCTGCGCCTGCCGGACATGACCGGGTTCGAGCTGCTCGAGAAATTCCAGGCTGAGCCCGAGCTGGCCGACGTCCCGGTGGTCGTGTTCACGGGCAAGGATCTTTCCAAGGACGAGCAGACGCGCCTGAACTCCATGGCCAAGAGCATCGTCATCAAGGACGTGCAGTCGCCCGAACGGCTGCTGGATGAGACGGCGCTGTTCCTGCACCGGGTGGTCACCGAGCTCCCGCAGGCCAAGCAGTCGATGCTGGAGCGGCTGCACAATTCGGGTGAAGTGCTCAAGGGCCGCAAGGTGCTGGTCGTGGATGACGACGCCCGCAACATTTTCGCGCTGACCTCCGTGCTGGAAAACCATGAAGTCGATGTAATCAGCGCCACCAATGGCCGCCATGCCATCGACATCATCCGCGAGACGCCCGACCTGGCGATGGTGCTGATGGATATCATGATGCCCGAGATGGACGGCTATGAAACCATGCGAGAGATCCGGCTTGATCCAAAATTCCGAACCCTTCCGATCCTGGCACTGACGGCCAAGGCGATGAAGGGCGACCGTGAGAAATGCCTCGACGCGGGCGCCAGCGATTACATCGCCAAGCCCGTCAACACGGACCAGCTGCTGTCGCTCATGCGCGTCTGGCTGTTCCGATGAGCGCCGTTTTTGCCGACAGCGAACACCTGCCGGGCGTCGATGAGCAGGTCAACATCCTCATCGTGGATGACGAGCCCAAGAACCTCCTGGTGCTCGAGACCGTGCTGGACGACCCGGGGTACCGGCTGATACGCGCGAATTCGGGCGACGAGGCCTTGCTGCAACTGGTCACCCACGAGTTCGCGGTGCTCGTGCTGGACGTGCGCATGCCCGGCATGACCGGGTTCGAGCTGGCCCGGATGATCAAGGAGCGCAAGAAGACCGCGGCCATCCCGATCATTTTTCTGACCGCGTATTACAACGAAGATCAGCACATCCTGGAAGGCTACGGCAAGGGCGCTGTCGATTACCTGCACAAGCCGGTCAACCCCCCCGTGCTGCGCTCCAAGGTGGCGGTGTTTGCCGAGCTGTACCGGCGGGGCAGGGCGGTGCGCATCGCCAACCGCGCCCTGACCATGGAAGTGGCAGATCGTCGCCGGGCCGAGGCGCGGCTGGGCGAACTGAACGCGACGCTCGACAAGCGCGTCACCGAACGCACCGAAGCGCTGCAAGCCAGCGAAGCGCTGCTGCGTGAAGCCAACCGGCGCAAGGACGAATTTCTCGCGACGCTGGCGCACGAACTGCGCAACCCCCTGGCACCCGTGCGCAATGCGGCGCAGCTGCTGCGGATGGCGGGCCTGCGCCCCGAGCAGTTGCGCTGGGCCTGCGACCTGATCGATCGCCAGGTCGCCTCGATGAGCCGCCTGATCGACGACCTCATGGATGTGAGCCGCATCAATCAGGGCAAGCTGGAGCTGCGCCGCCAGTCCACGTCGCTGGCAGCCGTGCTGCGCGATGCTGCCGAGGCCAGCCGTCCGCTGATGGAAGAATTCGGCCACCAGTTCCGCATGCTGCTGCCCACGGAAGAGATGGAAATCGACGGCGATCCGGTGCGGCTTGCACAGGCGTTCATGAATCTGTTGAACAACGCAGCCAAGTACACAGAAAAGGGCGGCACCATCGAAGTTGCTGCCGCGAGCGTGGATGGCTGGGCCAAGGTCACGGTCAAGGACAACGGGATCGGGATTGCGGCCGACCGGCTCGAAAGCGTTTTCGGGATGTTCTCCCAGGTTGAGACAGCCCTGGAGCGATCGCGTGGCGGCCTCGGTATCGGGCTGGCGCTGTCGCGGCGCCTGATCGAGATGCACGGCGGCAATATCGTGGCCCAGAGCGCGGGCTCCGGCGCCGGAAGCGAATTCACGGTGCGGGTGCCGCTCGCGCATCAACGGCAGGGGGCGCTGCCCTGCAGCGTCGATCCTCACACCGAGGCGATCGACGGCGTCCATCGCAGTATCCGCATCCTGATCGCTGACGACAACGTGGACGCAGCATCGACACTCTCGATGCTGATGGAAATGATGGGCAACGAGGTCAAGCAGGTCAATGATGGCGCGGCCGCAGTCGACGCCGTGGCGAGCTTCCGGCCTCAGGTGGCACTGCTTGACATCGGCATGCCCAAACTCAACGGATACCAGGCCTGCGAAAAGATCCGGCAGCTCGACGGCGGCCAGGACATCGTGATCATTGCGGTGACCGGCTGGGGCCAGCCCGACGACAGGCGCAAGTCTGCTGAGGCCGGTTTCAACCATCACCTGGTCAAGCCGGTGGACCCGTCAGAGCTGGCGCAACTGCTGGAGCAGATTTCGGCCCCCTGAAGCGACTATCGCCGGGGCCCAAAAAAAACCCCGGCGAACGGGCCGGGGTTTTTAGTCACTCAATCACGCATCAGCTGCGGCGGCGGTCATCGGGCCAACGGTCGCGATGATTGCGGATGCCGTCACCGTCGCGGTCGCGGTCGTCACGGTTCATCACACCGTCTCGGTCGAGGTCACCACGTGGCCCGAACCGGTTGCGAGCCCACTGATCGTTGTTGCGGTTGGGACGGTCGTCGGCGCGGTTGGGGATGCCATCGCCGTCACGGTCGCGGTCGTAGCGGTTAGCGATGCCGTCGCCGTCACGGTCGCCACCGGGGCCGCGCTCCCAATTGCCACCCACCATCTGCCATTGGCCACCTCTTTCAACCCAGCGCGGGGCCACATAGGAGTAGCCGGGGCGCTGCTGGATCCAATGGCCTTGCACCCAGGTGTACTGACCGTTGCGCCATTCGTGGTGGCCGGGCGCCCAGACGTAGCCAGCGCGAGGCGCCGGTACGGCCTCGTAGACCGGGGACGGAGGCGCGACTTGCACGATAAGCTGAGCATTGGCAGCCATGGGGGCCAGAGTTAGAACCGACCCAGCGGCGACAGCAACAGCCAGAAGAGATTTTTTGAACATCATGAAATGAACTCCTTTCGGGAAGTGTTGGATCCACTTTGCCCAAAAGGCCAGGCGCCGCCCATCGGACCGGGGCGGCTACCGTCGTCAGATGCGTCCTGCGAACTGCTGTGTATCCCGTTGTTGCCGGATGTAGCTCAGCACATGAGTTGCAGCAAAGCGAAGGCCGTGGATGTCAGCGCCGCTTTTGCGCGGGCTTTGTCGCAGCTTTGCCTGCCCTGGCTGTGGGTTTCGCAGAGGTCCTCGCAACAGATCTCAATGCCGGCTTGGTAGCCACCCGCTTGAGTTGCGGCTCCCGGGCGCTTTTGGCCATCCTGGCGGACGACTTGCGTGTGGGCGCGTCGGCGATCTCGGCTTTCTCGCGCGCAGGCGCCCGCGCCGCAACGGCCCTGATCGGCAGATACACGATCACTTGCTGGCCCGCCCTGAACGCAGCAGACGCGCCCGTATCGTTCCACTGGGCGACTTCGGAGGCGTTGAGCCGATAGCGTCTGGCGATGGTCTGCACGGTATCGCGCTTGCGGGCCTGCACGGTCGTCTTGCGGGTGACGATCTCCGGCTCCAGGCTCAACTGCCCGTTGTCGGCCACGTGCGAGGTGACATCGTCGTGCCTGCCGGACGCGCGTGGAACGATGAGTACCGAGCCCGCCTTGATCAGCATGCGCGGCGGAATCGTGTTGACGCTGCGCAGGTCGCTCTCATTCATGCCGACCCTGCGGGCCGCGTCCGAAACGCTCATGGTGCTCGGCGCGCTCCACGCTGTCCAGCTTGCGTACTGGCCGGCGGCGTGCGCCTCGAAGTTGCGCTTGAAGACGTTGGCGTTGTCCCAGGGCAGCAGGATCTGTGGGGTGCCGGCAGCCAGGATCACCGGACGGTTCATCGAAGGATTAAGCGCCTTGAAATCCTCCACGGAAATATCCGCCAGGCGCGCCGCGAGCTGTACGTCGATGTCGCGCGACACCGTGACGCTCTGGAAATACGGATGGTTGTGGATCAGCGGCAGCTCGGCGCGAAACGACTCCGGATTGGCAACGATGTTTTTTACCGCCTGCAGCTTGGGCACGTAAAACCGTGTCTCATTGGGCATGTTCAGCTCGGGGTAGGTGACGCCCAGGCCTGCGCGCTGGTTTTTTGCGATCGCCCGGCCCACGCTGCCTTCACCCCAGTTGTAGGCTGCCAGCGCCAGATGCCAGTCACCGAACATGCCGTGAAGTTTCTGCAGGTAGTCAAGCGCGGCGCGGGTCGAGGCGAGCACGTCGCGGCGGTCATCGCGAAACACGTTCTGTTTGAGCTCGAAGTAGGTTCCGGTCGCTGGCATGAACTGCCACATGCCCGCAGCGCGTGCGCTGGAGACGGCCTGCGGATTGAACGCGCTTTCGATGAACGGCAGCAGTGCCAGCTCGGTGGGCATGTCGCGGCGCTCGAGTTCCTCGACGATGTGAAAGAGATATTTACGTGAGCGCTCGGTCATGCGCTGCATATATTCGGGCCGCGTGGCATACCACTGCTCCTGCTGGCGCACCAGGTCCGAGTCGAGGTTGTTCATCTTGAAGCCGCGCCGGATGCGGTCCCAGAGATCAGCCGGTGGCTGCAGGTGCGCAACGCCGCGCGAGGTGGCGGTGGTGCTGGCAATGGGATCGAGCGGGCCGCTTGGAATGACGGCTGGAAGGGGTGAAGAAGGCGATCTGGCCTGAGTGGAAGGGGAAGATGCGGTGGAAGGATCAGAGGAGGAAGCTGTCGGTGATTGGGTGGTTGCGCAACCTGCAAGCAGCAGGAGGCAGGTTAGTCCGATAGCGTGTAACTTCATTTAGGTATTTCCGTAGGGCAGATGCGCAGGCGCATCGTTAAGGCACAAGTCCCGGCGCGCTCATTCTGTGAAGCGCTGCCCCTCATTGACATCATCAGCATAAGGAGGTTCCGGCCCATGACTAGAATCCCGCAAGACTGATTCATGAGCGATCCGATTATAGGAATGCAGCAGTGGTTTGAAACCCCGCCCGGGCGCTATCTATTGGCATGGGAACGGGCGGAGTTGTCACGCATCGTTGCAGACATCTTCGGGTATCACGCGTTGCAACTCGGTTTGCCTCTGATCGATGCGCTCGAATCCAACCGCATGCCCCATAAATGGGTGGCCGAACAACACCCGCACGGCGCGGTGGCAGGCGCCGGCGTGGCGACCTCGCTGGTGACCGATTTCACGGCGCTTCCCTTCGAATCGAACAGCATTGACCTGGTCGTCTTGCCGCACGCGCTCGAACTCAATGTCGATCCGCACGCCACGCTGCGCGAAGTCGAACGCGTGCTGGTGCCTGAGGGCAAGGTCGTGATCTGCTGCCTGAATCCGGCCAGCCTGTGGGGCCTGCGTCAAAGGCGCGCGCATTTGTACCGGCGACTGGGTTTTGGCGAACTGTTTCTACCCGACGCCGGAGAATTCATCGGCTACCGACGGCTGCGCGACTGGCTCAGGCTCCTGAGTTTTGAGGTCGAAAGCGGCACTTTCGGGTGTTACCGGCCGGCCATGAAGACCGAAAAGTGGTTGAACCGGTACGATTGGCTGGACTCACCCGGCGACCGGTGGTGGCCTATTTTCGGGGCGGTGTATTGCATCGTGGCAGTCAAGCGGGTGCGCGGCATCAAGCTGATTGGCAAGGCCTGGAAGACACCAGCCGGCATCGCAGCTGCGCCGGTCGCCGTCACCAACCGAACACCTATCTCTTACCTGGAAGAACAAGTTTGAATCCTGTCGATATCTACACGGACGGCGCCTGCAAGGGTAATCCCGGACCGGGCGGCTGGGGCGTGCTGCTGAAGTCCGCCGGCACCGAAAAAGAGCTTTTCGGTGGGGAGACCCCCACCACCAACAACCGGATGGAACTGCTGGCGGTCATCCGGGCGCTGGAGGCACTCAAGCGGCCCTGCGCCGTGACGCTTCATGTCGATAGCCAGTACGTGCTCAAGGGCATGACCGAGTGGCTACCCGGATGGAAGGCCAAGGGCTGGCGCACGGCGGCCAAACAGCCGGTCAAGAACGTCGATTTGTGGCAGGCACTGGACGCCCAGGTCAATGGGGCCGGACACAAGATCGAATGGCGCTGGGTGCGCGGCCACAACGGCGACGCGGGCAATGAGCGCGCGGATGTGCTGGCCAACATGGGAGTGGAAGTCGCCCTCGGACAGCGCAAAGCCTCCATGTAAAGAACCGGTAAAGCGGCTGGGTTGTCCCGGTATGGCAGGGCAAATCCAGGGGACTTAGGGAACATCTCGGATGCCGGGGTCTCTCATGGCTGATACATTGGCAGGTTGGTTTCCTTTCATAACCAGATGCTGGCGCGCCGCACTCGCCCGGCCACAAGCAATAAATGGCATCCAAAGCAATCTACACCGTGGTCGCCGCCGTCGGCATCGCAGCCGCTTCGGGCGCCGCCTGGTGGTACCAGAACAGGTCCGCCAAGCCGGTGGAACCGGCGGCTCTGGCTTCCACGCCAGGGGGTGGCTCGGGTTCAACGGGTGCAGGTTCTCCCGGTGCGCCACGCACGCCGGGTGGGGGCGGGGGTCCAGGCGGTCCGGCGCGACCCCCGTCGGTCGAAGTCGCCAAGGTCGAGCTGATCAGGCTCACCGACGACGCGCAGGCCGTCGGCAGTCTCAGGTCCCGCCAGAGCGTGGTGTTGCGGCCCGAGGTCAGCGGACGCGTCACCCGGCTCAATTTTCGTGATGGCGACCGTGTGAGGCGCGGCCAGTTGCTTGTGCAATTCGACGACCAGCTGCCGATGGCGCAGGTGCAGCAGGCGCAGGCCGAACTGTCGATTGCCCAGGCCAATCACAATCGCAACCAGGAGCTGGTCGCGCAGAATTTCATCAGCAAGCAGCGCGTGGACGAGAGCGCAGCGAACCTGCAGGTTTCGCAGGCCAAGCTCTCTCTGGCACGCGCTACGGCATCTCGCCTTCGTATCGTGGCGCCGTTCGACGGCATCGCAGGGATTCGCACCGTGAGTGTTGGCGACTACCTCAAGGATGGGGCCGATATCGTCAACCTGGAAGACCTGGACGCGATGTTCGTGGACTTCCGCTTGCCCGAACGGTTCCAGTCCAAGATCGCACGCGGCCAGACCGCTTTCGTTGAACTCGATGCGCTGCCCGGGCGCCGGTTCACCGCGGTGATCCAGGCCATCGATCCACTGGTTGACGCCAACGGCCGTTCGGTGGGCATCCGGGGTTGCATCGACAACCGCCAGCTGCAGCTTCGGCCCGGCATGTTTGCCCGTGTCAACGCCGTCTTTGGCGAACGTGACAACGCCCGCACGATTCCGGAAGAGGCCATCGTGCCGCAGCAGGGCCGCCAGTTCGTCTACAAGCTGGTGGACGGCCCGGACCAGGACACGCGGATCGCCCAGCGCGTCGAAGTCAAGGTCGGCATTCGCCGTCCCGGACGCGTGGAAGTCACAGAAGGCCTGCAGGTCGGCGATACAGTGGTCACGGCGGGGCAGCAACGCATCCAGAAAGACGGCATGCCCGTGCGGGTGCTGGACCTGAGCCGTCCGTCCGGCGGTGGTCGCGCCAGCGGCGGTCCAGGTGCAGGCGCTGCGCCTTCCAGCGCAGCCGCTCCAGGCACGCCTGGCGAAGCGGGGCTTGCGCCCACGGCGGTTCGTGCACCCGAGATGAACGTGGTCGCCGCCCCGGTGCTCAGCGGTCCCAACCCATGCGTGGTGGCCTCCGGCGCCGCCCAGGGTGCCGCTCCACGCAAGAGCGCATCGCGCTCCTGATTGCCGCGAACGGCCCGCCATGCAACTTCCGGAAATTTCGATTCGACGCCCGGTCTTTGCGACTGTGCTGTCGCTGCTGGTCGTGCTGATCGGCGCGGTGAGCTTCAACCGCCTGGCCGTTCGCGAGTATCCCAAGATCGACGAGCCGGTCGTGACGGTCAGCGTTCGCTATCCCGGCGCGTCGGCCGAAGTGATCGAGACGCAGGTCACCAAGCCCCTCGAAGATTCCATTGCGGGCATCGACGCGGTCGATGTGATCACCTCGATCAGCCGGGCCGAGCAGAGCCAGATATCGGTGCGCTTCCGCCTCGAAAAAGATCCTGACGCGGCCGCAGCCGAAGTGCGTGACAGAACCTCGCGCGTGCGCAACCGCCTGCCCCAGCAGATCGAGGAACCGGTGATCGCCAAGGTCGAGGCCGACGCCTTTCCGGTGATCTGGATGGCGTTCACCAGCGACACGCTCACCCCCCTGCAGATCAACGACCTGGTCAACCGCATCGTGAAGTCGCGCTTGCAGACCGTGACGGGTGTGGCCGACGTGCGCATCTTCGGTGAACGCAAATACGCCATGCGCGTCTGGCTGGACCCCGACAAGCTCGCGGGTTACCGCATGAGCACGCAGGACGTGGAAGACGCGATCCGCCGCAGCAACCTGGAGCTGCCCGCCGGGCGCATCGAATCGCAGCAGCGCGAGTTCAGCGTGACGTCCCAGACCGATCTGGTTCGCCCGGCCCAGTTTCGCGAGATCGTCATACGCAACGTGAACGGCTTTCCGGTCAAGCTGCGCGATGTCGCCCGGGTCGAAGAAGGTCCGGCCGATGAACGCAGCTCGGTACGGCTGAACGGCCGCCAGGCCATTTCGGCGGGCGTGATCCGGCAGGCAACCGCCAACCCGCTGACCCTGTCGCAGGGCGTGCGCGACATGCTGCCCAAGCTCAAGCAGGACTTGCCTGCGGATGTGAATATCGAGATTGCCAACGACAACTCGCTGTTCATCGACCGCTCGGTCAAGAACGTGTTCCGCACCATCGTCGAGGCGATCGTGCTGGTGGCGCTGGTGATCTTCGTGTTCTTGCGCACGATGCGGGCATCCATCATCCCGATCGTGACCATTCCCGTAAGCCTGGTCGGCACATTTGCGCTGATGGCCCTGGCGGGCTTCACCATCAACACGCTCACCTTGCTCGCGCTGGTGCTGGCGATCGGGCTGGTGGTCGATGACGCGATCGTGATGCTGGAGAACATCTACCGGCACATCGAGGAAGGGCTGGATCCGTTTTCGGCGTCGATCAAGGGCGCACGGGAAATCGGGTTCGCGATCATCACCATGACGCTGACCCTGGTGGCCGTGTACGCGCCGCTGGCCTTTACGCCCGGGCGCACCGGGCGTCTCTTTGTCGAGTTCGCGCTGGCGCTCGCCGGGGCCGTGCTGGTGTCGGGTTTCGTGGCGCTCACGCTCACGCCGATGATGTGCTCCAAGCTGCTCAAGCACAACCCGAAGCCCGGCTGGTTCGACCGCACGATGGAAGGGCTGCTGGGGCGGCTGGAGGCCCGATATTCTGCGACGCTGCGCTGGCTGCTGGTCAGGCGCTGGGAGCCCAGGGGTGGCGATCCGGGCCGCAGTGGCTTCATGTCCAGGGTGCTGCAGGCGCGCTGGATCGTGATCGGCGTCATGCTGCTGAGCGCCGCTGCCATCGCCCTGGTCTGGCCGACCATGCGCCAGGAGCTCTCGCCGCTGGAAGATCGTGGCACCATCCTGGCGAGCGTCAACGCGCCCGACGGATCGACGCTGGAATACACCAACCGCTACGCGCGCGCCCTGGAGCAACTGGGGCAGCAGTATCCGGAGTTCGACCGGATTTTCGCCAACGTCGGCAACCCGACGGTGTCGCAGGCGAGCGTGGTTTACCGCACCGTGGATTGGGAAGATCGCAAACGCTCCACCCTGGACATCGCGCGCGAACTGGCGCCCAAATTCAACAACCTGCCCGGTGTCAATGCGTTTGCCATCACGCCGCCTTCGCTGGGGCAGGGCTTTCGCGAGCGGCCGCTCAACTTCGTGATCCAGACCTCCGACAGCTATGACAACCTCAATCGCGTGGTGCGCCAGATGCTCGATGAGATCGCGAAGAACCCCGGCATCATTTCGCCGGACGTGGACCTGCGCCTGAACAAGCCTGAGTTGCGGATCGAAGTCGATCGCGAGAAGGCAGCCGACCTGGGCGTTTCGGTGGAGGTCGTCGCCAAGGCGCTGGAAACCATGCTGGGCGGGCGGCAGGTCACGCGCTACAAACGCGATGCCGAGCAGTACGACGTGATCGTGCAAACGCAGGCTTCCGGCCGCTCGACCCCCGAGGACATCGACAGCATCAATGTGCGCGGCCGCAACGACACGATGATTCCCCTGTCGGCCCTGGTAAAGGTGCGCGAAAGCGTGAGTCCGCGTGAACTCAATCACTTTGGACAGCGCCGGTCGGTGTCGATCACGGCCAATCTCGCGCCGGACTACTCGCTTGGTCAGGCGCTGACCTTCATGGACGCCACGGCGGCCAGCGTCCTCAAGCCGGGCTACACCACCGAACTCAACGGAACCTCACGCGAGTTCAAGAAGTCGCAAGGCGCGCTTGCCATCGTGTTTGTGCTGGCGCTTCTGTTTATTTTCCTGGTGCTCGCCGCGCAGTTTGAAAGCTTCGTCGATCCGCTGGTCATCATGCTGTCTGTGCCGCTGTCGATGATCGGGGCGCTGCTGGCGCTCAAGTGGTCGGGCGGCTCGCTCAATGTCTATTCGCAGATCGGCCTGATCACACTGGTCGGCCTGATCACCAAGCACGGCATCCTGATTGTCGAGTTCACCAACCAGTTGCGGGAGTCGGGCCTCAGCGTGGTTGACGCCGTGGTCAAGGCGGCCTCGCAGCGCCTGCGTCCCATCATGATGACAACCGGTGCAATGGTGCTCGGTGCCTTGCCCCTGGCTCTGGCGACCGGGGCAGGCGCTGAAAGCCGCACGCAGATCGGCTGGGTCATCGTGGGCGGCATGTCGCTGGGCACGCTGTTGACGGTGTTCGTGGTGCCGACGATGTACATGCTGTTCGCGCGGCACAAGGTGCCCGGGGCGAACCATGCGGTCACGCACGAAGAAGCGGCGCCGAATCACCCGGATCTCGTCGCCAAGTAGGCCGCAGCATGCCCTCGGTGGAGTTCGCCCCTGCACTGACGCGTCATGTTGCCTGTCCGCCGCAGACCGTGCAGGCGTCAACGCTTCGCACAGCGCTCGATTCAGCGCTGCTGGCGGCGCCCGGCCTTCGCAGCTATGTGCTCGATGAGCAGGGGGTGGTGCGCAAGCACGTCGCCGTCTTCGTGAATGCGCAGATGATCCGTGACCGCGCCGCACTTGACATGGCGCTTGAACCCGAAGACAAAGTGATGGTCATTCAGGCATTGACTGGGGGGTAGGCATGACGGCAACGATCTGGGTCGGAACGCGCAAGGGTCTTTTCGCAGTTGGGGGTGGTTCGGGCAACCGGGCCATCGGCAAGCCGGCATTCGCAGGCGAACCCGTGACCCATTTCCTGGCTGATCCGGTGAGCGGCGCCTACTACGCAGCGCTGCGGTTGGGTCACTTCGGTGTGAAGCTGTGGAAATCCACCGACAAGGGCGCGAACTGGTCCGAAGTCTCCGCACCGGCTTTTCCGCCCAAGCCCACGGAAGGCACCTGGAAAGACGACCCCATGCCCTGGAGCGTCGATGTCATCTGGGGTCTGGCGGCCGGCCAGGACGGAAGGCTCTGGGCAGGCTGCATTCCGGCGGGCCTGTTCGTCTCGGACGACGGCGCGAAAAGCTGGAAGCTGGTCGAGAGCTTGTGGGACCGGCCCGAGCGCGCGATGTGGTTCGGCGGCGGGTACGACCACCCGGGCATTCACTCGATCGTCGTGGACCCGCGGGATGCGAATCATGTGAGCATCGGCATTTCGTGCGGTGGTGTCTGGCAGACTCGCGACGGCGGCGCAACCTGGACCAACACGTCCGCAGGAATGATGGCCGATTTCATGCCGCCCGAGCGCCGCGAAGACCCGAATATCCAGGATGTGCATTGCCTGGCGCAGTGCGCGGCCGACCCGGATGTGATGTGGGTGCAGCACCACGGCGGCATGTACCGGTCGGGCAACGGCGGGATGCAGTGGGACAGGATCGCCGCGCCGCAGCCGAGCGAGTTCGGTTTCCCGGTTGCCGCGCACCCGACAGACCCAGCCCGTGCCTGGTTCGTCCCCGCGCAGGCCGATGCGGTGCGCGTGCCGGTCGATGGCCGCGTCGTAGTGAACGAGACGCGCGATGGCGGCGCGTCATTTGTCGCGCATGGCGAAGGGCTGCCGCAGCGTGATGCGTATCACCTGGTCTATCGGCATGGCCTGGCTGTCTCCAGCGATGGAAACTCGCTGGCAATGGGATCGACGACTGGCGGTTTGTGGGCCAGTGAGGATGGCGGCGCGACCTGGAATTGCATCTCGCGCGACTTGCCGCCGATTGCGGTCGTGCAGTTCGCAAACGTCTAGATCACGCCCTCGAACATCATCACGTCCACCTGATCGCCCGCCGCCACATTGCCTTGCGCATGGTGCAGCACGATGAGCCCATTGGCCTGCACCATGGAACTCAGCACACCCGAGCCCTGGTTACCCGTGGTGCGAACCTGGAGCGATCCATCGGCAGCGGCGCTGACCCATCCGCGCTGGTATTCGGTGCGACCGGCCTTCTTGCGGATCGCCTCTTCGCTGCGTGCTTTGAGCATTGGCGGCTGTTCGGCCCTTGCACCCATGAGCTGCAGCAGGGCAGGGCGGACAAACGCCAGGAATGTCACCATCACCGCGACCGGATTGCCAGGCAAGCCAAACAGGACGGCGCCCGGGCGTTGTGCCTCGCCGGACTGAATGCGCCCCACCGCCATCGGGCGCCCCGGACGCATCGCGATGCGCCAGAACGCGACATCGCCCAGCTTCTTCATCATCGCCTTGGTGTAGTCGGCCTCGCCGACGCTGACACCGCCGCTGGTGATGATGGCATCGGCTCTTGAAGCCGCATCGACGAATGCAGCCTCAAGTGCAGCAGGTTCATCGCGCACGACACCCAGGTCGATCACCTCGCAGCCCATTCGCGTGAGCAGCCCGAACACCGTGTAGCGATTGCTGTCGTACACCGCGCCCTCGCGTGGCGCGTCACCCAGGCTCAGGATTTCATCGCCGGTCGAGAAATACGCGACCCGCACGCGCCGCAGCACTGCAACGGTGGGAATGCCCAGACTCGCGGCAAGACCGAGTGCAGCAGGCGTCAGCCGGTCGCCTCGTACAAGCGCTGGGCGGCCTTGCTCGATGTCCTCGCCGGCCAGCCGCCGGTTGTCGCCCCTGGACAGCAGTTTCGGTGGAATGACGATGCGCCCGGTCTCGTCGGTCTGGGTGAATTCCTGCGGCACGACGGTGTCGAGCCCCGCCGGCATGATGGCGCCGGTCATGATCTTGACGCACTGGCCACGCCCCACGCTGCCTTGCCACGCCTTGCCTGCGAACGCAGTGCCGATGACTTCAAGCGTGAGCTCGCCGTCGGTCAATTGCGAGCCGTCGAAGGCATAGCCGTCCATCGCCGAGTTGTCGTGCGGCGGCACATCCACAGGCGAGATGACATCGGCTGCCAGGACGCGTCCGAGCGCCTCCATGATCGGGACGGATTGCGGCTCGGTGACAGGCTCGACCAGCCGCGCCAGAAATTCATTGACGCCCTGCGCGCTGAGCGCCTGCGGGTCGTAGCCCTGCAACTCGGCGGCGATCTGGTCCAGTGACTTCATGGCTGTTCAAGCCGATGCAGTTCGGCCAGCGTGTTGGCGTTGAAGAACGCACGCGGATCGTCGCCGGGCTGATCGAATGCGACCGCCACCGTCTTGTGTTGCGCGGTCCATGCGTCGATCTTGCGGCCACCCCCGTGCGTGAACGCCACCAGGCTTTCAAGCAGGTCCACGCGCAGCAGGCAAAACACGGGTTGCGTGCGGAGCTGTCCGTCTTCTTCGGGCGCTGACGCCATTGCAATTTCTGCCTGCTGGTCCGACGCGGCTTGCGCCAGACGCGCGACCAGATCCTCGGGAAACAGCGGCGAGTCGCACGGCGTCGTCACGAGCCACCCAGTTTCGCACCGTTCCAGCGCCGTGAGGAAGCCCGCCAGCGGACCGGCATAGTCGCCCAGCACATCGGGCCACACCGGCACACCGAATGATTCATACGCACTGAGGTTGCGATTGGCGTTGATCATGATCTCGCCGACCTGCGGCTGCAGACGCATCAGCGTGTGCATGGCCATGGGCATGCCGTTGAAGTTCTGCAGTCCCTTGTCAACGCCGCCCATGCGAGAGCCACGCCCGCCCGCCAGGATCACGCCCGTGATGTCTGCTGTTTCAATCAATCAGCCTCCGATGTAGCTCATTTCGACGCGGCGCTTGCCCGTGCCGGTATCAGGCGCCAGGGTGGCGCGAAGTTCAGAGTAGCGGTCGCTGCGTCCATGCCAGATATGGCCGATGGCGGATGCGATGTCCGCATCGCTCGCGCCGCCGCGAAGCAGCGATTTCAGGTCGTGCCCCTGCGTCGCAAAAAGGCACAGGTAGAGCTGCCCCTCGGTCGATAGACGCGCCCGGTTGCAGGCGCCGCAGAAAGCATGCGTGACGCTGCTGATGACGCCGATCTCGCCGCCGCCGTCCGCATAGCCCCAGCGCTCGGCTGTTTCGCCCGGCGCGCTCGGCTCCAGCTGCACCAGCGGCATCTCGGCATGAATGCGCGCGACGACTTCTGCTGACGGCATCACTTCGTCCATGCGCCAGCCATTGGTTGCGCCCACATCCATGTATTCGATAAAGCGCAGCACCACGCCCGTGCCTTTGAAATGGCGGGCCATGGTCAGGATTTCGTGATCGTTGGTGCCGCGCTTGACCACCATGTTCAGCTTGATGGGGCCCAGCCCCGCTTCGCGCGCCGCGTCGATTCCGGCCAGCACCTCGGCCACGGGGAAATCGACATCGTTCATGCTGCGAAACACCGCGTCGTCCAGGCCGTCGAGGCTGACTGTCACGCGCTGCAACCCTGCGGCTTTGAGCGCACGCGCCTTGCGCGCCAGCAGCGATCCATTGGTGGTCAGCGTGATGTCCAGCGGCTGCCCCTCAACGGTTCGCAACTGCGCGAGCTGCGCGATGAGAATTTCGATGTTCTTGCGAAGTAGCGGTTCGCCACCGGTGAGGCGGATCTTCTGCACGCCGTGCGCCACGAACTGCGTGGCAAGCCGTGTGATTTCTTCGAAGGTCAGGAGCGACGAATGCGGCAGATAGGGGTAGTTCTTATCGAAAACTTCCTTGGGCATGCAGTAGCTGCACCTGAAATTGCAGCGATCGGTGACGCTGATGCGCAAATCGCGAAGCGGCCTGCCCAGTGCATCGGACAGCAGGCCGCTGGCATGGATAGGCTGATCAGGCACGCTGGCCCTGAGCGCGGCGATGCGCTGGTCGACAAGGGGAATGACGCGTTCGGCCATGGCGTATTGTCGTTGCGCGGCTAAAGCCCTACACGCACCGTGCGCCGTCCACTTCGATGCAGACACCCGAGATGAACGAGGCTTCGTCGCTGGCCAGGTAAAGCGCGGCATTGGCCACATCGAGCGCCGTGGAAAACCGCCCCAGCGGGATGCTAGCCAGGAACTTGGCGCGGCGCGTGTCATCGACGGGGCCGCCCGCAAATTCTGCAGACAGTCCCGTGTCCGGATTGAACACGGGGTTGATGCAGTTCACCCGGATGTTGTCGGGCCCGAATTCGGCTGCGAGCGACTTGCTGGTGGTGATGACCGCGCCCTTGGAACCGTTGTACCAGCTCAGGCCAGGCCGGGGGCGCACCCCTGCGGTCGATGCGATGTTGATGAAGCTGCCACCCTCGTTGGCGCGAAAGACGGGCACGGCATGGATAGTCGCGAGGTAAATGCTTTTCATGTTCACCGCAAAGCACTTGTCGAATTCCTCTTCGCTCACTTCGAGGGCAGGGCGGTTGCGGTGCGTCCAGCCGGCGTTGTTCACCATCACGTCGAGCTTGCCGTAGCGATGCACGGCCGCATCCACCAGTGACTTCACATCGGCCGATTTTGTAACGTCGGCCGCGAAGAACGAGGCCTCGCCGCCTGCGGCGCGGATCTGCGCGACGACTTTTTCGCCGAGTTCAACGTTGATGTCGTTCACGATGACTTTCGCGCCCTCGGCCGCCAGGCGTTTGGCGATGCCTTCGCCAATGCCGCCGCCCGAACCTGTAACGATGATTGACTTGTCCAGAACCCGCATGTTTGCTCCTCGCATTTCCTTGAATAACTGCCCGCACACCTGCATTTGGCGGCCACTAGCTGAACCATTTCACAAACTGCGGCCTAACAAAGCCATTGTTGCTGATTTCAGTTGCGGGTTTTGCCGGGTGTGACCAGACTAGGCTCCCGCCAGAATTCTCTTTGACCAGAGGCAGGAGTTGCACATGCCCAAGCCGTTGAAAAACCTGTTCGCGCTGTCCGTCGTGCTCTGCGGGATGCTTCTTGCGTACGGCGCGCAGGCTCAAGTCCCCTCGTTCCTGTCGTCATCCGGCGACACGAAGCACCTCGCACCGGGCTTCAAGGTGCGACCCGCGCTATCTAAGCTCCTGATCGTGCCCTCGGACATGGAACTCTTTTCCATCAGCGCAGGCGGGGTTTCGGAGCCCCGCGCCGACTGGACCGAGGCGGCGCAGAAGCACTTCAAGTCGGCACTGGACGCACGGCGCGATCTCCTGGGTGCCAATGCGTCCGACATGCCCGATGTCGTGCTGGACGACTTCGCGGAGCTTCACGCCCTGCACCGCGCAGTTGCGGAAGCGATCTTTGTTCATCACGCCAATTCGGGCCTGAAGCTGCCCACCAAGAACGAGCAACTCGACTGGACGCTGGGCGCCGACTCCGTGAAACCGCTGAAAGAGCGCACCGGCGCCGATTACGCGCTCTTCACCTGGTTTCGAGACAGCTATGCCAGCGGCGAACGCAAGGCCGTGATGATCGGGATGGCCCTTCTGGGCTCTTTCCAGATGGGAGGCTATCAGATGGGATATGCGTCGCTGGTGGACCTCAACACCGGTCGCGTCGTCTGGTTCAACGACTTGCAGCGCATGTCTGGCGATCTGCGCGAAGCGTCGTCGGCCAGAGAAACCGTTGAGGCGCTGCTCAAAGATTTTCCGGAGCTGAAATGAACGATCCCATCCTGACGAATCTGAACAATCCGACACTTGCGCGCCGGGGTTTTCTCGCTTCGGCATGCAAGCACTGCCTGGGGCTTGGGGCGCTTGCATCGGGTGTCGGTGCGCTGGCGCAGGATGCCGCGCCATCTTCAACCCTCGCGCCATCTTCAACGTTCAAGATGCCGGGACGGTTCAGCCGCCCGGCAATCGATACCGAGGAGGGCGGGCTGTGGAACATGATGGATCGCGAGGAGACCAAGCTGCGCCGCAGCCCGCTGGCCATCAAGGACGCAGCGCTCACGAAGTACCTCACCGACCTGACCTGCCGTCTCACCGATGGTCACTGCCCCGACATCCGCGTGCATGTCATGCGCATGCCCATGTTCAACGCGACGATGGCACCCAACGGGATGATGCAGATCTGGAGCGGGCTGTTGCTGCGGGTGGAAAACGAGGCGCAACTGGCCGCCATCGTCGGCCACGAAATGGGCCACTACCTGGAGCGTCACCAGCTTGAGCAACTGCGCGATGCAAAGGACAAGGCGATGCTCGCGCAGATCGTCGGTCTGGTCGGCGGCGTGGCAGGCGCAGTCGGACGGATCGGCATCATGGCGAGCATGTTCGCGTTTTCGCGCGAGCATGAAGCGCGCGCCGACCAGATGGGCATGCGACTGATGAAGCAGGCGGGTTACGACGGACGGCAGGCCGCCGCCGTCTGGGACAACCTGCTGGGCGAACTGAAGGTAACGGGAGGGGATGAAGTGGGCCAGCGAAACGCGATGTTCGCGACTCATCCACCCGTGGGCACGCGCCGCGATGACCTGCTGAAACTCGCCGGCGATTCAGGTGGCAATCTTGGCGCGGCCGAGTTCCAGAAGGTCATCGAACCCATGCGGTTCGGCTGGCTGCAGGACGAAATCAAGCGGGGGCAGTTCGAGGAAAGCGTCGTTCTGTTCGATCGCCTGATCCAGCGCAATCCGCAGGATGCGCAAGTGCTCTATGCGCGCGGCGAGGTGTATCGCCAGCGCGCCGAAAAGGACGATCTGGCCCGCTCGATGGACGACCTGCAAAAAGCTGTCAGCCTGTCCCCGGAGAAGACGCCGGTTGAAACACACCGCTCGCTCGGCCTGCTGCACAAGCAACGTATGGATTCGCCCGCTGCGGTCCAGGCGTTTGAAAAGTACCTTTCTCTTTTGCCCGATGCGCCCGACGGCGGCATGGTGAAGTCGTACCTGACGGAGTTGAAGCCATGAGGATCGTCGTTGCCCTGCTGCTCGCCTTCACCTTGACCGCTTGCATGACGATCGCCAAAGTCGAAGGCGAGCAGGTCGTCAACGGCAAGATGCAGGTGCAGGTTTCAGCCGCATGGAACAAGGTCAACAGCGCCTGGGACCGCGAGCCTTACGACATGTGGACGCAGGAAGGCGTTCCGCTGGACCATCTGCGGCTCTGGGCGGGCGTGCCGTCTGGCAAAACGCTGGTCACGAAGCCGACGGTGTGGTTCCGCTCGCCCGGCGAGAAAGATCCGCGGTTTCCCACCTTCGATGCGGCCCTGCCGGCGGACAAGCTGGTGAATCTGTTCGAGGCGATTTATGCGAACGAAGGCGTGGTCAGCATCACCCGCGTCGAGCCCACGGTGTTTGCGGGGGCCAGGGGGGTGCGATTCGAGTTCACGCTGGCGCGGCGGGCGGACGATGTGATCCTCAAGGGCGTCGGATGGGTGGCGGTACACAAGGGCGAGATGTACGCTGCGACCTTCGCCGCACCGCGCATGGCGTTTTATCCGAGGCTGTTGCCCATGGCCGAGGCGGTGATCAGGACGGCGAGGATTCGCGGCTGAACGGGACACGTTCGCAAACGCTCACCCGTGCTTGATCGCCACCGTCTTGACCGTGGTAAATCCGTACAGCGCCTCGAAGCCTTTTTCTCGCCCGTAGCCTGACGACTTGACGCCGCCAAACGGCAGCTCGACCCCTCCGCCTGCGCCGTAGTTGTTGATGAACACCTGGCCGCTTTTCACGCGTTTGGCCATGCGCAACTGGCGCGAGCCATCGCGGGTCCAGATGCCGGCCACCAGGCCGAACTGGGTTGCGTTGGCCTGCGCGATGGCCTCGTCTTCATCCCTGAAGCTCATTGCCGACAGCACAGGACCAAAAACTTCCTCCTGCGCCAGGCGATGGTCCACCGGCACGTCGCGAAGCAGTGTGGGCGCCTGGTAAAAACCGGTTTCCGGCGCTTCGTCGACCACGTGTCCCTGCGCGACCATCGCAATGTTGGCGACCTGCGCGTCGGAAAGGAAATCCCATACGCGCTGCTGCTGGCTTGCGCGAATCAAGGGACCCACGTCCAGGTCCATCACCGCGGGGCCCACGCGCAGATTGGTAAATGCCTTGCCCAGTCGTTCCAGCAATGGCTCGTAGATCAACTCGTCCACCAGCAATCGGGAGCCGGCCGAACAGGTCTGCCCTGCGTTCTGTACGATGGCGTTGATGACCATCGGAATTGCGGCGTCGAGGTCGGCGTCTGCAAAGATGATCTGCGGGCTCTTGCCGCCCAGCTCCAGCGTGACCGGACAATGCCGCTCGGCAGCGACCTGCTGGATGAGCGTGCCCACGCGCGGGCTGCCGGTAAAGCTGATGTGATCGATTCCGGGATGGCGTGCCAGCGCATCGCCCACCTCATGGCCGTAGCCGGTGACGATGTTGATCGCGCCCGCCGGAAAGCCAGCCTCCTGCGCGAGTTGGGCAACGCGAATCAGCGACAGGCACGCGTCTTCGGACGGTTTGACCACGCATACATTCCCCGCGGCCAGCGCACCACCGACGCTGCGTCCGAAAATCTGCATCGGGTAGTTCCAGGGAATGATGTGCCCGGTGACGCCATGAGGCTCGCGCCAGGTCAGCACGCTGTAGCCATCGAGATAGGGGATGGTGGTGCCGTGCAGCTTGTCGCAGGCACCGGCGTAGAACTCGAAGTAGCGCACCAGGGCCATCGCATCGGCGCGTGCCTGTTTGGTGGGCTTGCCGCAATCGCGCTGTTCGATGTGCGCCAGCTCTTCGGCATGCTCGGCCACCTTGTTCGAAAGCCGCATCAGGAGCCGCCCGCGCTCGGCGCCGCTCAGCTTGCTCCACACGGCGTCGTTGCATTGGCGGGCGGCTGTGACCGCGGAATCGATGTCGCTCGCGTTGCTGCGCTGGATCTCGTCGAAGACCTGCCCATCGGAGGGGTCTATGACCGGGATCGAACGGTCAGATGAGGAGGACCGGGATTCATTGCCGATGTAGTTGAATTGCATCCTCTCATTTTGCTCCCCCCGCCGGGGCGCGGCTACCATGCACGCCATGCCTGGAAAAGTATTCGTGGGGGTGCTGGTTGTCGTGATGAGCGTGGTGGCCGCGCTCGCGCTGATTGTCAACAGCCATCCCTCGATGGACGCCTATTTGCCGCTCGCCGTGCCCGTAGCGCCGGCTGGGGCGCCCCTGAAGGTCAAGTTCCTGGGAGTAGCGACGGTGCTACTGGACGATGGTGAGACCGCCATCATGACGGACGGCTTTTTCTCGCGTCCGGGAAAGCTCAAGTCGCTGGCCGGGCAGGTTCAGCCGGATGTGGGGGCCATCGAACGCGGCCTGCAGCGTGCGGGCGTGACGAAGCTCGCAGCGGTGATACCGGTGCACTCGCACTTCGACCACGCGATGGATGCGCCTGAAGTCGCCCGGCGTACCGGCGCAATTCTGCTGGGGTCGGAATCCACCGCCAATATCGGGCGTGGATGGAAGCTGCCGGAATCGCAGATCAGGGTTGCGAAACTCAACGAAATGATGAAATTCGGGCGTTTCACCGTCACGCTATTGGCCTCGCGCCATTCGCCTACCGGCTTTACCGGGGGCACGATAGACCGCCCCCTGGTGCCGCC
The DNA here is from genome assembly GCA_040386635.1 of Pseudomonadota bacterium. GTDB lineage: Bacteria > Pseudomonadota > Gammaproteobacteria > Burkholderiales > Burkholderiaceae_C > Ramlibacter. The sequence goes on along the minus strand of JAZKFD010000089.1, from coordinate 4,119 downwards.
GGCCCGGGTTTCGGCCTACAAGGAAGGTGAAAGCTACGCCGTGCTGGTGCAGCACGACGGCCGCTCGCTGCTGATCAACGGAAGCGCGGGATTCGAGCCGGGCGCGCTGCACGGTATCAGTGCGGATGTGGTGATGCTGGGTATTGGCGGGCTTGGAATGCGAAGCCACGCCTATCGCGACGCCTATTGGCGTGAAGCCGTGATGAGCGTGAAGGCGCGCCGGGTGATTCCGATCCACTGGGACGACTTCTTCATTTCATCGGACGGTCCGATGAAGCCGATGCCCATGCCGCTGGACCGCTTTACCGTGTCGATGGCCTTCCTGCGCGAGCGTTCGGCGCTGGACAAGGTAATCCTGCAAATGCCGGCTCAGTGGGACACGATGGACCCGTGGCAGGGACTGCCTGCCAGATAGAGGCTCAGGCAGCCGAGCCCACGGGTATGTAGCGGTCGCTGTGGGCGGCCAGCCATTCTTCGGATGCGCGACTGTCCTGCTGCGAGGGATGAAAGTCGGCACGAAGGTATTCCCGCCACGGCTTGTAAGTCAATCGAACCAACCCGCGCTTTCCGAACAGATAAGACGCTGCGCTCTTCCAGGTGCTGAACTTCCAGAGCGTGCCGTCGTCCTTGAGGTTGCGCACGGTCTGCCGAAGTGTGTCGCCCAGAAAGATGGTGGTGATACGGCGAAACCAGGTCAGGCGCCACGCTTCGTTGCCCCCGAGCGCCTTGTACAGGTCGAAAGCGGTGCATTTGTGCTCGGATTCTTCGGCGCTGTGCCATAGCCAGAGCGTGCTGAGGCGGGCGTCACTGGACTCCACCTGATCGGGGTTGTTCAGCATCCAGTCGGCAAGAATGGCCGTGAAATGTTCATTGGCAGCGGTAATCGCCAGTGCGTGACGCGGATCGATGCCATCGAGCAGTTTGAGGCGCTTTTGGGCCCGCGGCGCCCAGGCGTTCACCAGACCCAGTTTTTCAAGATGGCTGTTGAAAAGGGCGTGCAGCCGCCGGTGCGTCGCTTCCTGTCCGATGAATCCCTGCACTTCGGCCCTGAACGCCTCCTGCCGGTCGGCAGGCAGGACCTTGAAACCGTTTCGGACAGAGTCGATGAAGAACTGCTCGCCTACGGGAAAACTCATCGAAAGCGCGTTGAAAAGCGCCGATCGAAATGCATCATTGCCGCACCAATGTCGTGCGATCGGTGCTTCCATGTCAACGAGAAGCCGGCGAACAACGAGATCGGTCATATGGGGGTCGAATGTAGTTGAGGCGCCCGGGTGGCACATACTGCTGGATGATGGGGACAGTCGCGGGTACTGTCAAGTACCAGGGGTAACCCGTCGAGAATCGAGCCATGGCCGAGATCGCAAATTTTTCCGACACCGAAGTTCACGAGCACCGGCACCGGCTGCTTGAAGGCATGGCGCACGCGGTTGCAGCCAGGGGCTACCCGGACACCACCATTGCCGACATCGTGCGCGAGGCCAGTGTGTCGCGCCGCACTTTCTACCAGCACTTTTCGACCAAGGCCGATTGCCTGATTGCGCTGTACGAGGCAGCGAGCCACAACGCGCTGCGCGTGCTGCGTGAGGCCATCGACCCGGAACACGAATGGGAGACGCAGATCGAACATGCATTGTCTGCGTACCTCACCTGCATGGCGCAGAACCCGGTGTTGATGCGAACCCTGTTCATCGAGATCCTCGGCCTGGGCGCCGAAGGGCTTCAGGCCCGGCGCCGAATGAACCAGGAGATTGCGGATTTCATGCTGACCGTGATCAACGGGGCCAATGCGGGACGAAAACGTGCAGCGCCGCTGTCGCCGGGTATGGCGATGGCAGTCGTAGGCGGTATCAATGAGCTCGTGCTGGAGTACATCGAGCAGGACCGCGTGGCGAAGCTGCCTGACTTGGTCGGTCCGGCAAGTCAGCTGGTGAGAGCGGTGACCGGCAGCAAATAAAAAATGGCCCGCATATGCGGGCCATTTCGGTAAAGCCTGAAGGGGCTACCTCGACGCAGCCATCGCCGGTGCCGAAATAGCAGGGGGTGAAACCTGCACCGCACCCGGCGTTGGTGAATCGCCCGAATGGAACTTCACCACCAGCGGCACGATGAGCAGCGCCACGATGTTGATGATCTT
>JAZKFD010000089.1:0-1810 GCA_040386635.1 Pseudomonadota bacterium | reverse complement strand
AGGAATCATCATTTCCTTGATCGCAGCCTTGGTCAGCATGTCCACGGCAACGCCATACTCGGGCTTGGCAGTGCCTTCCATGATGCCCTTGATCTCGCGGAACTGGCGGCGCACTTCGACGACCACCGCGCCGGCTGCACGTCCGACCGCTTCCATCGCCATCGCACCGAAGAGGTAGGGGATCAGGCCGCCGATGAACAGCCCCACGATCACCATCGGATCGGAGAGGTCGAAGCTGATCGAGCGGCCATAGCTTTCGAGCTTGTGCGTGTAGTCGGCAAACAGCACCAGTGCGGCAAGACCGGCAGAACCGATCGCGTAGCCCTTGGTCACGGCCTTGGTCGTGTTGCCCACGGCGTCCAGCGGATCGGTGACGGCGCGAACGCTCTCGGGCATGTCCGCCATTTCGGCGATGCCGCCGGCGTTGTCGGTGATGGGTCCGTATGCGTCAAGCGCGACCACGATACCGGCCATGCTCAACATCGACGTCGCGGCGATGGCAATGCCGTAGAGGCCGGCCAGCTGGTAGGAAGCCAGGATGGCGATACACACGCAGATGACAGGCCATGCCGTGGAACGCATGGAGACACCCAGGCCCGCGATGATATTGGTGCCGTGCCCGGTCGTGGAAGCGGCGGCAATGTGGCGAACCGGGGCGTATTGCGTGCCGGTGTAGTACTCGGTGATCCAGACCAGCGCACCCGTGAGCACCAGACCCACGGCGCAGGCGCCGAACAGCCGCATCTGCGTGCCGGTGGCGGTCACTGCGTTATCCGGCATGAGCCAGACGGTCACGAAGTAGAACGCGATCAGCGACAGGATGCCGGCAACTGCCAGGCCGCGATAAAGGGCTGGCATCACGTTGGTCATGCCGGGGCGGGCCTTGACGAAGAAGCAGCCGATGATGGACGCAATGATCGACACCCCGCCCAATGCCAGCGGGTAAAGCGCCGCCGTCGCGCCCGAGCTCGAGAGCAACAGCGCCCCGAGCACCATCGTCGCGATCAGGGTCACGGCGTAGGTTTCAAACAGGTCGGCTGCCATGCCGGCGCAGTCGCCCACGTTGTCACCGACGTTGTCGGCGATCACGGCAGGATTGCGCGGGTCGTCTTCTGGGATGCCCGCCTCGACCTTGCCCACCAGGTCGGCGCCGACGTCGGCGCCCTTGGTAAAGATGCCGCCCCCCAGCCGCGCGAAGATCGAGATCAGCGAGGAGCCGAACGCAAAACCGATCAGCGGATTGAGCAGCGTTGCCAGCTTGCGGTCTGGCGTGAAGTTGCCGTTGCCCACCAGGAACCAGTAAAACGCCGTGACGCCCAGCAGGCCCAGGCCCACCACCAGCATGCCGGTGATGGCGCCGCCGCGGAATGCAACGTCAAGCGCGGGGCCGATGCCGCGTGTTGCAGCCTGTGCGGTGCGAACGTTGGCGCGAACCGACACGTTCATCCCGATGAACCCGCAAGCGCCAGAGAGCACGGCGCCGATGATGAAGCCGACGGCGGTCTGCACGTCCAGGAAGATGCCGATGAGGATTGCCAGCACCACGCCGACGATGGCGATGGTCTTGTACTGCCGCGCAAGGTAAGCCGCTGCGCCGGCCTGAATGGCCGCTGCGATTTCCTGCATGCGGGGATTGCCTGCGTCCTGCGAAAGAATCCAGCTGCGTGCCCAGAATCCGTATGCCACGGCTGCAAAGCCGCAGACGAGCGCCAGTATCAGCGCCGAGTTGCCATTCATAAGAAGTTTCTCCTGCTGTCGTTGTTTTCGCTTGGAGGGGGTGCAACGCTAGCGGCACCCCCGCTGCGTTGCT
>JAZKFD010000088.1:0-50039 GCA_040386635.1 Pseudomonadota bacterium | reverse complement strand
CCCATGCAGTATTTCGTCACCGGCGCAACGGGCTTTATCGGCAAGCGCCTCGTCAGGAAACTGCTGCAGCGCAAGGGCTCGGTCGTTCACTTCCTGATCCGGAAGGAAAGCGAAAGCAAGGTTGCGGGCCTGCGCGAGTACTGGGGCGTGGGCGCGGCGCGCGCGCATCCGGTGTTTGGCGACCTGACGGGCAAGAAGCTCGGCGTCTCGGCAGAAGACATCAAAAAGCTCAAGGGGCAGATCGACCACTTTCATCACCTGGCTGCCGTCTATGACCTCAGCGCCGATGAAGAGAGCCAGATCGCGGTCAACATCGAAGGCACTCGCAACACGGTCGAGTTTGCCAAGGCGATCGACGCCGGTCACTTTCATCATGTGTCGTCAATCGCGGCTGCGGGTCTCTACGAAGGTGTGTTTCGCGAAGACATGTTCGAGGAAGCCGAGAACTACGAGCATCCGTACTTCCTCACCAAGCACGAGAGCGAAAAAATCGTGCGCAAGGAATGCAAGGTGCCATGGACCGTGTATCGCCCTGCCATGGTCGTGGGTGACAGCCAGACCGGCGAGATGGACAAGATCGACGGGCCGTATTACTTTTTCAAGCTGATCCAGCGCATGCGGCAGATCCTGCCGCCCTGGATGCCGGCCGTTGGGCTCGAAGGCGGACGGGTCAATATCGTGCCGGTGGACTTCGTGGTCGATGCGCTCGATTTCCTCAGTCACAAGGCGGACATCGCCAAACGCTGCTTTCACCTGGTGGACCCGGTCGGTTATCGGGTGGGCGATGTGCTGGATATCTTCAGCCGCGCGGCCCACGCGCCGCGCATGAACCTGTTCATCAATGCGGCGCTGCTCGGCTTCATCCCGAAGGGCATCAAGAAAGGCCTGATGGCTGTCGCGCCGGTGCGCCGCATCCGCAGCGCCATCCTCAAGGACCTGGCGCTGCCCGAGGACATCCTGACCTTCGTGAACTACCCGACGCGTTTTGACAGCCGCGAGACCACCGCTGCGCTCAAGGGTTCCGGCATCACGGTGCCCAACCTGAAGGATTACGCCTGGCGCCTGTGGGACTACTGGGAGCGCAACCTCGACCCTGACCTGCACATCGACCGGTCGCTGCGCGGCACCGTGGGCGGCAAGGTGGTGCTGGTCACCGGCGGGTCCTCGGGCATCGGTCTGGCGGCGGCCCACAAGTTCGCCGAGGCCGGCGCGACAACGGTCATTTGCGGGCGAGACCAGGACAAGCTCGATGAAGCGTGCAGGGAAGCCAGGGCCAAGGGCTACGAGTTCATCGCGTACCCGGCCGACATCGCCGACATGGCCGATTGCGATCGTTTTATCAAACAGCTGATTGCAGACCATGGCGGCGTGGATTTCCTGATCAACAACGCAGGTCGCTCGATCCGCCGCGCGATCGAATCGAGCTACGACCGCTTCCATGATTTCGAACGCACGATGCAGCTGAACTATTTCGGGTGCCTGCGGGTCACGATGGGATTGTTGCCGGGCATGTCGGAGCGCAAGAAAGGTCATGTGGTCAACATCAGCTCGATTGGTGTACTCACCAACGCTCCGCGGTTCTCGGCGTACGTTGCGTCCAAGGCCGCGCTCGATGCATGGACGCGATGTGCGTCGAGCGAGTTCGCTGACCAGGGCATCAGCTTCACCACGATCAACATGCCGCTGGTGCGCACGCCCATGATTGCGCCGACCAATATCTACAAGAACGTGCCCACGCTCGCACCCGAAGAGGCCGCCGACATGATTGCCGATGCGTGCATTCACAAACCGGTGCGGATCGCAACACGCCTGGGTATCACCGGGCAGGTGATGCATGCGGTCATGCCGCGCATCGCCCAGATCGCGATGAACACGAGCTTCCGGATGTTCCCGGATTCTTCGGCCGCCAAGGGCGACAAAAGCGCCAAGTCAAGCCTGTCGCCGGAAGCGATGGCGATGCAGGAGATGATGCGGGGCATTCACTTCTAGACCCGGCAGGCATTCGGGACTTGCAATTGCTTGTGTTTTAGGGCGCGCGCCGCGGCAGGCGATTGCCGCTGAGTTGAGGGCGGCGGGGGGTGCGTGAAAGGCGCAAGCTCTTCGGACTTCGGCCCACCATCGACGGTAACCCCGCGTCGGGCGTTTTCCCGGCAGGGGCGATTTCTGTGGCGGCTACGTGAATTGGACGGGGGCTGGGCGCGCAGGTGCGCGCATCGTGGTCTGACTCGCGAAAGTGTTTGAGCGCAGGGCCTTTAGGCCCGGAGCGAGTTTTTTCGCGCCAGCCCCCGTCCAATTCGCGCAGCGAAGCCGTAGTGAAGCGTAAGCGAAACGAAGGCCGCCGCAGTATGAGCCCCTGCCGGGAAAGCGCCCGACGCGGCGCACGCACTTCAATCGAAGGTGCATCACCCGCATGTCAGGAGTCCAATAAGCCCCACGACAGCCCCTGTGGGAAAATCGCCCCTTTCCGGAGTCAGGCAAAAGTATGGATGAGGTCGTGCAGGGGCAGGGGGCGCAAACCGCGCAGAAAAAGCGGTCGCAAGATGGCTGGGAGGACCGGCCCGTGGTCATCCGTGCGAGCGGCCTGGGCAAGGCCTACACCTCGTTTTCCAGCCCGATGCAGCGCCTGCAGTCCGTGCTCTTCGGAAGTGACCTGGCGCAGGAAAAATTCTGGGCGCTGCAGGACTTCAGCCTCGAAGTGCATCAAGGTGAAGTGCTCGGCGTGGTGGGTCAGAACGGCGCGGGCAAGTCAACCTTGTTGCAGATGCTTTGCGGCACGCTCAACCCGACCACCGGCACGCTCGAGTCGCATGGCCGCATTGCGGCGCTGCTCGAACTGGGAGCCGGATTCAATCCCGAATTCACAGGTCGCGACAACCTGCTGCTCAACGGACCCCTGCTGGGCCTGACCCGTGAACAGTTGCACGAACGCATGCCGGAAATCATCGAGTTCTCCGGCATCGGGGCCTTCATCGACCAGCCGGTGAAAACCTATTCGAGCGGCATGTTCGTGCGGCTCGCGTTTTCACTGGCCACCAGCGTGGACCCGGACATTCTCGTCGTCGATGAGGCGCTGTCGGTGGGCGATGGCGAATTTGCCCGCAAGTCATTCGACCGCATCCTGCAGATGAAGGACAGGGGCACGACCATTCTCTTTTGTTCGCATGCGCTGTATCAGGTCGAGGCGTTCTGCACGCGCGTGGTGTGGCTGCATCACGGCAAGGCCCAGGCCATCGGTGCGCCGGGCCGCGTGATCGGTGAGTACACGCGGTATCTCGCCGAACAGAGCTCACCGGGCCAGCGCCCGGCTGCTCCCGGCATCGTGGAAGGCGGCCTACCCATGCAGATCGCCACGCATGGCGATGACGCGCAGATGGAAGAAACCGACCGGCCAACGGCGACCCCGGGCCACGGTGCGATTTCGCGCGTCGAGTGCTCGATCGACGGCATGATTTCGGACCGGCTGGTGTGCGAGTCGGGCAAGGGATGCCTGCGCGTGGCGATCGAATTCGAGTCGGATCCGGCGCTTGCACCGCCTGCCGCCGGCATCAGCATCGAAATCGGCACCGTCATGTTCCTGTCGAGCGTCAGCTCCAAGAGCGACGGCATCGTGCTCGAGCGCGACGCCAACGGCCGCGGCCGCGTGACGATGCGCTTTGACAATCTCGCCTTGCGAAAGGGCGAGTATCTGGTCAATGCGTACCTGGGAACAGCCGACGGCCTGCATTTCTATTCGGCGGCGCAGGGCGTGGCGACCCTCACCGTCACCGATCCGAGGCCGGAACCCGGCGTGGTGGACCTGCCGCATAGCTGGGAAACCGTGCGCGGTCACCAGCGTCGAACGGCCTCCTGAAGTGCGCCCCTGAGAGTCAGGCGGCCCTAGCGCAGTCGGCGGCAGACCGCACGGTAAAGACCTCTGCAAACCTGGCTTCGCGAGAGGGCACGTACATCGCCCGGTACTGGGCCAGGCCGAAGCTCGCATCGACATAGTTGCCGTGCGGCATCACCGTCTGATGGCACAGCAGCGCCTGCCGCTTCACCAGCGCTGTCGCAGTGATGTCCACCACGTGCGTGGCCGGAACCGGGGTCCAGATTTCGTAGAAGAGGACCTTGTCCACGCCCCTTGAGCGAGCGAGCACTTCGCAGCTGGCGCGGGCGATGCGGGAATGGTCGGAATGCGAATCGAGCAGCCACGGCACAAACACCCAGTTGGGTCTGACCTCATCGAGCAAGGTTCGCAGCCGCTTGCGAAAGGCGGGGTTGTCGGTGAATGCGCCATCCGGCTCATCGAAGCAGGTGATGGGGCGGTTCACGCCCAGCAGCTTCAGGGCCTGCGCCATCTCTGCTTTCCGCGTGTCGCTTGCGCCCTCGGGCAGTCCGCCCGCGCCATCGCCGTTGGTCACGAGGAGCACGCTGATTTCCGCAAAAGGTGCAAGCTGGGCGAGCGTGCCGCCGCAGCCCAGGGTTTCGTCGTCCGGATGGGGTGCGATGACCAGCACACGCCGTGCGCCCGACAGATCCAGCGCCGGAGGCAGGGCGTTTCCGGCGGGCGCCTCAGGCGGGCGGCGCTTGATAAATTTCAACATAGCGTTTGGTGATCTCTGAAGCGGCAGGCCAGCTGCCAGAACGGGCAAGGGCGCGCCGCGCCCAATCCTGCCTCAATGAAGCATCGCGTGCGAGCGCGGCAATGGAATTTGCCAGCGCGGCAGACTCGCCGGGCACCAGCCAGGCGCCATCTCCGACGACTTCGGCGACGCCGCCCACGGGGCTGCAGATCGATGGCAGGCCCGCACACAGCGCTTCCAGGTTGGCCAGTCCGAACGATTCGGTACTGCTGGCGCTCACATACACATCGGCGGCGTGAAGATACGGGGTGACGTCATCGACGAACGCGAACTCGACCCGATGGGCAAAGCCCTGGCTTGCAGCCACGGCCTTCAGCTCGGCAGGGTCCCCGCCGCCCAGCAGCACGAGGCGCAAAGAAGGAAATTCTTTCGCCACTTCGGCGCATGCCTCGATCACGCGATCGAAGCACTTGAGCGGTACCAGCCGGCCCACCCCGAGCACCACGAACTCATCCGCGCGCCAACCCAGCAAGGCGCGCGCCTGTTCGCGCTTTTCGGGGGCGCCAGGCTCGACAGCTGGCCGCGCGTGGGGCACGGCATGCCAATGCCGGGGCGGGGAGGCCACGCACAGGTCGCGCGCGAGTTCAACCAGGCAGGCCTGGGTGGGAGCGATGACCCAGTCGGCACGTGCGAGCACCGTGGTTTCGATGCGGCGCATCAGCCGCTGCATCCAGGGGCCCTGCGTCAGGCCGTCCTGGTGGGTGGCCATGCTGTAGCTTCCGAAGCCGTGTTCGGTCACGCCCCAACGCACGCGTTTGCCCGATCCGAAAAGACCAAACCAGACCCCCAGCGCCAGCCACGGATCGTGCGCATGAACGTGCGTGTAGTGCTCCTCGCGTGCCAGGCGCGCTGCGGTGACGCCCACCTGAAGTCGTTCGATCCAGGCGCGCACGATTGCCATCCAGTCGGCTCGCCTGCGCAAACCCGGCCATGTGGAAAAGCGCCTGATCATGTTTTCGCGGTACTGAAGCTGACCCGATGTGATGTCGTCCTGGCACAGGTAGCGCACGGCAATGCCGCGTGCCCGCATGGCCTCGACGACGGGCATCAGGCTGCGACCCAGGCCATAGCGGCGATCCGGTCCCGTCTCGCGGGTCACCATCATCACGCGCATGGGTGGTCCTTCATCGGAAGTCGGTGTCACCACCGGTGAGCCACCAGCGGCCCTTCAACTCATCGACCGTGGCTGCCGGCGTCCAGATGTTGGCCGGCACAAGGGCCTCCAGGGGTGCCACTCGCGGCTGCGTTGATTCCAGAAGTCGAACGTGGCTTTCGGTTACCCACATGTACGCGCGGTGACGGCCCTTGCGTGCCGTCCATCTGCGGATAGTCCGGACAAGCTCGGGCCAGTCGTGCGGATCGCCCATCAGGTCCATCACTTCGACCCCGCCGCCTTCGCCCCGGTCACGCACGGCGATCACGCCTTTGGCCCTGTGCGTGATGCGATGGCGCACCAGCAACAGCTCATAGTGGTTGACCGGATGGGTGCCGTAGCGGTCGGTCAGGTAAGACCAGTCCCTTTCACCGACCAGGCTCGTTTTGAAGTGTTCCTTCATGGACGACCAGAGCCTGTCAACGGCACCCCGGTGCGCCTGGGTGACCGGCACGGCCTGCGTCAGCCAGCTCTCAGACGTGGGATCAGGCTCCCACGCCAGTTCCATCATCTGGTCGATTTGTTCGTACAGGCCCAGACGCTGCGCCACCTTGAGCGCCTTGTCGGTCGGGAAGCCGTACCCCAGCAATGACGGAAGATCGTGGCCGCCATTGCGTTCCATGTAGGTCGATGCAGCAAGCTGGAACGGTCCGGTGCGTGTAATCACTGCCCGCTCGTCGGGACGGGTCATCACATCGCCGATCTGCATGGCGGGCTCGGGCGGGCCACCAAAACGCAGCACCTCGCGCGTCATGCCGCCATAAAAGGCCACGAGTTCACCGTTGCGCCAGGCGCCCATGCCGGGTAGCTCATTGCGACGATATTTCCAGCGCCACAGGTCCGTCGCCATGCGATAGCCGAAAGCGGCTTCGAAGAGGGACATCCACTGCTCGAAATGGCGATGCTCGACCCAGCCCGGCGTCCAGCGCGGCACCCGTTCGCGCAGCCAGCCGCTGTCTTGCCGCTTCCAGCCGAAACGCTGGGCAACGGCCTGGAAGGCTGCAGGACCCAGTCGGTCCCGCTGCTCGATGTCGGTGAGGTCAGCCACATCGCCCGCGGCACCGTTTCGGCTGCGCGCTTCCAGGGCCTCAAAAAGTGCGACTTCTGATGAAACGTGCTGCGTCATGGAATTGGGCGCATGGCCTTGCGTGTGCCGGGCACGTCAGAGCTCGTCGGCAAAGGCGGGACGCAGCCGCTCGAAGAGGCGGTACGACAGATAGGCGAACACAAGCCCAACCAGTGTGTAGATGCCCAGGGCCTGCCAATCCGGTGCGCGGCCCTGGATCAACACCATGCGCAGGTTTTCAATGGGCATGGTGAGCGGATTGATCCACAGGACGGCCCCCAGGAATTCGGGCAGCGCCTTGGCGGGGAACAACACGGGCGACAGGAACAGCAGCATGCTCACGGCGGGGCCGACTGCATGGGCGATGTCCCGGATGAACACGCCAAAAGCGGCAAGCAGCCACGCCAGGCCCAGCAGCACAGGCACGCAGGCCGCCAGCACGAGCGGGGCGGTGAGAATCCACGGGGTGATCGGCGAGCCGGACCACACGAGTGCCACCAGGAGCACCGCAAGGGCAAGAGCCGCATGGAACATCGCCGTGCCAACGCTGACCCATGCCAGCACTTCCAGCGGAAAGACGACTCGCTTGACGAGGTTGGGCTGCTCCAGCACGAGCTTGGGCGCACGTCCGATCAGTTCGCCGAAGAGATTGAAGATCACCAGCCCTGCGAAGACCTGAAGGGCAAATTCAGCCGTGCTGTCGCCGCCGCCGGGCCACCTGGCCTTGAACACGGAGCGAAACACGAAGGTGTATGCGCCCAGAATCAGCAGCGGATACAGCATGGTCCAGCCCAGCCCGATGATGGATCCCTGGTAGCGCGAGCGGATATCGCGCCTGATGAGTTGCATCACCAGGTAACGGTGCAGGACCGGCACCAGTGGATAGGCACGGCGCAGGAGCGCCTTGGGGCCGCTGGAAGGACTTTGGACAGAGGTGTTCATGATGCAGGTGCGAGTACCGCAGCCAGGGGTTCGAAGCGCGTGTCCCACGCATGGGCCCCGCGAAACGCGGACACCGATTCTGCCGTATCGCGGCCCGTCAGCAGTGCGTCGATCTGGGCGCGGTCTTTCCCGGGATCGGCGGTAAGAACCACGCGCGGGGCATCGGCACGCTGGCGCATCTCGCCAAACGGCGTGGATACGACCCCAAGCCCCAGTCCGCGGTATTCGTAGTACTTGACGGGATCGACCGATTCGGTGAGTTCGTTTTGCAGGAAAGGAATCAGGCCGGCACCAAAGCCCGCCATCTTCCGCAGCGCCTGCGCATGAGGCAAGGCAGGGTGCAGGTGTACGTTGCCTGGCAATTTCACGCTGGGCTGCCGGTACATCGGCCCGTAGATGTCGACTGCACGTTCAGGCCAGGCAGATGCCAGAGCTGCGATCCATGCCCAGTCGAACCAGGCGCCCAGCGTGCCGACATAGCCGAAGCTGGTGCCGGTCTTGCTGCTGGCACCGGTGGCGATGGCATCGGGCATGCGGTCGGTCGCAAGCCCGTTGGGTATGAGGTGGACGTCGCTGTTGGCGGTGCGCAGGCGCTGCGCCAGATAAGTCGACGAGGTGCTGCAAGCGAAGCAGCGCCTGACGATGGCCTGCTCCACCTGGGCGTTGGCGAGTCGCGCGGCACCGTGATGAAACACCGGGAAATCGTCCATCGCATCGTAGAAGCAGCGTGCACCGGGCAATGCCTCGATGGTTGATAACGCCAGGTGGGACGGTTTTCCGACCACGATGAGGGTGCGGGGATCGCGCGCGGCAAATTCGCGCAGGCTTGAAATGATTCGCGGCCAGAACAGCATCTGGTTGAGAGCGCGCCCGGGGCCGAGCGGCTCCAGCGGCAAGGCTTTGGGCGCGATCACTTGCAACCAGTCCGGCAATTGACTTTGACCAGGTCCGGCGCTGGCGGGCCGGCGCAGGTCCTGGAGCATCGGCAGGCGGACCGGATAGGGCTCGACCCACAGGATGCGAGCCCCCAGGCGCCGGTGCGCCCATCCCGCAAATTCATGGGGCCGCTGCTGGAAGCTGGCCCAGGGAACAGGCGAAAAATAGATCAGCTGCACGTGGCGTGGAATCGCTGCAACACGTCCACGATGCGTTCGGATGCATGGCCGTCACCGTAAGGTGAAACGCCCTTGGCCATCGCCCGCCAGGCGGATTCATCATCAAGCAGCTTTTGCGCAGCGGCGATGATCTTCGCGCTGTCGGTGCCGATCAGCTGCACGACGCCGAATGCGACCGCTTCCGGACGCTCGGTTTCTTCCCGCAGCACGAGCACGGGCTTTCCCAGTGCAGGCGCCTCTTCCTGAACGCCGCCGGAGTCGGTGAGGATCAGATGCGCCCCCTTCATGGCCGCCACGAACGGCTGGTAGTCAAGTGGCGTCGTGAGCGTGATGCGCGGATTGCCGCCCAGCATTTCCTCGACGGTCTTGAGCACATTCGGGTTCGGATGCACCGGGTACAGCACCTCGACGTCAGGATTGTTGGCCACCAGCGTGCGGATGGCGGTGCAGATCTCGACCAGCGGCGCGCCGAAGCTTTCGCGGCGATGCGCGGTGACAAGAATCAGGCGTCGACCCGGCGTGGGCTCGTGGGCCGGTGTGCGCGCCGCCATGGTCTGCAAGGCGTCGATGACTGTGTTGCCGGTCACATGAACCGCATCGGGCGAAATGCCCTCGCGCAGCAGGTTGTCGCGCGAGCTCGTGGTGGGCGCGAAGTGCCATCGCGCCATATGACCCGCCAGCACGCGATTCATCTCCTCGGGGAACGGGCGGCGCATGTCACCCGTGCGCAGCCCCGCTTCGACATGACCGAACGGGATGTTGAGATAGAAACTGGCCAGCGCCGAAACCATGACGGTGGTGGTGTCGCCCTGTGCCAGCACCACGTCGGGCTTTTGCGCCTTCAGCACGCCGTCCATCGCGAGCAACATGCGCGCGGTGAGGGCGGTGAGATCCTGGTTGGGCTGCATCATGTCCAGGTCGATGTCGGGCGTGATGCCGAAGACCGCAAGCACCTGGTCGAGCATGTGGCGGTGCTGGGCGGTGGCCAGCACGCGCACATCCGCCCACGGCTGGGCTTTAAGCGCCAGGATGACCGGCGCCATCTTCACAGCTTCTGGCCGGGTGCCGACCACGCAGACGATCTTGCACTTGTTCATGTCGATGCTTTTGGTTCGCGGTAAACGTGCGGTACCCAGGGGCCCCATTTGCGTTCGTAGATTTCCTTGTTCTTTTCGAACAGCGCCTGCCGGGTGGAGCTCTTGAGCTTGTCGAAACTGGCCGACAGGTGGTGATGAACGAACACGTCCTCAGCGATCGCCAGCCGCCAGCCGGCGGCGCGTGCACGATTGCAGTAATCGTCGTCCTCGAAGAAGCCCAGACCGAACGCTTCGTCGAGTCCGCCGACCTGCTCGTACACCTTGCGCCGCAGCGCCACGCAGAAAAAGGCGAGCACGCGGTTGTCGATTCGCTCGCCTGCGTGATGGATCGCGCGTGCGGTCGCCCACGCCGGCATGTCGGCCTTGTTCGTGTAGCCGACTTCGATCTTGGCTTCGTTGCCGATGTTGTCGGTGACCGGCCCCACCATGCCAAGCCCGGGGTCGCTCACGAAGTGCCGGTGCAAGCCGTGGATCCAGCCCGGCGACACTTCGGTGTCGTTGTTCAGCATGATGAGGTAGTCACCCGTTGCCACTTCGAGGCCCACGTTGTTGCCCGCCGCAAAGCCCAGGTTCTTCTGGTTCAAAACCAGCTTGACCCACGGGCGGCTTTTTGCGTAGCCGGTCAACCATTGAGGCGTGCCGTCACTCGATGCGTTGTCAACCAGGATCAGCTCCAGGTTCGGCCAGAGGCTGTGCCGCTCCACCGAATCGACGCAAGCCTTGGTGAGTTCGAGGTTGTTGTAGCAAAGAACGATCAGGCTGACCTTCGGCAGGCAGTCGGCCACCGCCTGGGAAAACTGCTCCGCGCGCGCCTCCCACGAATGGCCGGATGCCCAGGCCCTACGCGCCGGCACCGCCTGAGGGTTCTTGTTTTCTTCAAATGCGAGCTCGATTGCTTTGGCAAAGCCAGGCGCGTCATCGGCAATCTGCACCTGGTCTGCGATGGCTTCGAGTTCCGGCATGCGAGTGGCAACCACGGGCTTGCCTGCACTCAGATACTCATACACCTTGACCGGGTTGGTACAACTCGTGAGCTCATTGATCAGGAAGGGGATCAGGCACACATCGAATGCGTGAACCCAACCGGGTAGTTCGCTGTAGGGCACCTCGCCGACGAACTCGATGTTGTCCACCTTTTGCGCCTGCGTCACATCGCAGCCGTAGGTGGAACCGACAAGGATGAAGCGCCACTGCGGACGGATCGTCGCGAGATCAATGACGAGCTGTATATCGAACCACTCGGAGATGGCGCCGAAGTAGCCGATGACAGGACGTTCGTCTCTTTGTACCTTCAGTTCGGCCGGCACGTTGGCGAAATGCGCGACTTCCGTGCCGTTTCGAACCAGCGCGTGGGGCTTGCCCGGCGCGCGCGCCCGCATCATCTCGGCCAGGCGGGTGGAGGTGGTGACCAGCAGGTCGCAGGTCTTCAGGAGCAGCTGCTCTTCGCTGAGTGAAGCGCCAATGTTGTTGGAAAAGCCGGCGTGGTAGTCCATGCAGTCATAGACAACCAGGTTGGCAGGAAGGCGGGCGGCAACCGGTCGCCAGAACGGCAGGTCGATCAGCGACACGAGCGGGCCGAGGTCGGCGGTCTGCTGCAACCACGCGAAGGTGTCCGCCAGTTGCTGTGCCTGCTCGACCGACAGTGCGCCTTCGTAGATGTTGGGCA
The DNA here is from genome assembly GCA_040386635.1 of Pseudomonadota bacterium. Classification (GTDB taxonomy): domain Bacteria; phylum Pseudomonadota; class Gammaproteobacteria; order Burkholderiales; family Burkholderiaceae_C; genus Ramlibacter. The sequence goes on along the minus strand of JAZKFD010000088.1, from coordinate 38,378 downwards.
CCGGATGCGGCAATGCGAGCTGCAGCAGGAAGATGTTTTTCGCGGGCGATTCGATCAGGCGGCAATCGCCCGGACCGGAGCCGTCCACGAAAGTGGTGCTCACATAAATAACCCGGTGTCCCTGGCGCCCGAGTTCACGCGCCAGGTGCTGCGGCCGCTGGATGCGAAAGTGCCAGTCGATCACCGGGAACAGGATGACCGTGAAAGCACCGGGCTTGCCGCCGGCCAGCGCGGCGCGCCAGTCGGAATCCTCGCCGGTGCCCGGTACTGCTGCAGGCGGCGCAATCTGCATGGGGGGCAGCGGTCGCCCCAAAGCCTTTCGAACCGCCTTCTGCACGGGCGCAGGCAGCTGTCGCCAGACACCTTTGACCGAGCGCTTCGCGGTGCGCAAGACAGGGCGCAAGACGGTGTATTGCTCCTGGCGAAGCAGGGTGGCGGTTGCGTTGTACTCCTGCATCGTGCGCTGCAGGGCATCGCTCATGCGCAACTCGGATGCCTGCGCTTCCTGGCGGGCGGCTTGGGCCGCAGCCAGTGCCGCAGCGGCTTGTGCGCTTTGCCTGGCTGCTTCTTCGGCTTGCGCCAGAGCGTCGGCTGCGGCTTGCGCATTGCGTGTAACCCGCGCCTCGGCTTCCATCAACGCGTCGGCTGCGGCCTGCGCGCTGCGTTTGATTTCGGCTTCGGCCTGGGCCAGCGCCTTGCTGGCTTCGGCTTCCAGTCTTTGCGCGAGCGCTGCAGCGTCGGCTTCGACCTGGAGGGCCCGCTGACGTTCGTCTTCCAGGGCCTTCTCCAGCTGGGCAATCGCAGCGACCCGCTCGGCTTCGACGCGGGCGACGGCTTCGGCACGCAGCGCATCCAGGCGCGCGATTTCGAGCTGGTAATGGGTGCGCCACTCGCGCTCGGCGTTCGCAAAACCCTGGCCAAGCTGGGCCAGCTCCAGATACCGCGCCTGCAGGTTCTGGTTGAGCGTGAGGACTTCGCGCTGCCACACGGCAGCGTCACCTGTCAGCCTTTGAACGTCGCGCCTGAGGTTGTCGTGCAGTCGCAAACCGCGCCGCGTCTTGTCCCACATCGCCGCCCATTCCTCAGGGCGGATGGCGGGCAGCCACTTGCGCAGGATGCGTTGCGCGTACTCTTCCTGCAGCGCCGTGTTGCCGTAGAGTCCGGAGTCGCCGGAGCCCAGGCGATAGGTGGCGCTGATCTGATCGACGTGTTCGAAGCGGGACTCGCGCGACAGCTGCAGCCAGAAATCCCAGTCCTCGAAAATTGGAAGCGCTTCGTCGAAGCCGGGCAGGTCCAGGGCAGCCGCACGCCGGAACAGCACGGCGTGAATGGGAAGGTAATTTTCCACCAGGAGCCGGGCTGGATCGAATCCGAAGTTGTACTGCATGACTTCGCGCGTCTGGCCCGACTCATCCACTTCGACGCAGCTCACGCCCGAATAAGCCGCCACTGCCTGCGGCTCGCGCAGCAGGCGCAATGCCAGCGTCTCAATGTGCCTTGGGCCGAACCAGTCGTCGTCGTCGAGAAAGCAGATCCACTCGCCCCGCGCTGCTGCAATGCCTGCGTTGGCAGCCTGCGAGCGTGACAGCGGACCCGCGCCATCAACCGTTCGCATCGGAAACGGTCCGCACTTGTCGCCAGCCGGGGCATGACCCTCGCCCCTGGCGTTGACCAGCACGACCTCGATCGCAGTCCAGGTCTGGGCGGCAACGGACGCCAGCGCCTTTGCAAGCGTGGGCCTGTCCATGCTGCGGATCACGATGCTGGCAAGCGGAGTTTCGCTGGGCACGGTAGGGGGTGGAATTTGGGATGACATGGACAAATTGATGGGGCGCTCACGACGCCAGTCGCAGGTTGCCGCCTGTGGGCGAGGCACCCGTGGGGCGGGGCGATTCTATCGCACGCCTCTATCCGCAGGCCCTAGTCAGGCTGCCTGCGCCCGGCGGCCACATCTTCGAGGAAGGCGACGTCCTCTACGTTGATGTTGTTGCCGTTGCGTTCGACAATTCCACGGCTTTGCAGGAGCTGGAACACGCGGGTGACCGTCTCCCGGCTGGCGTTGATCATGATCGCGATTTCCTGGTGGGTGGGGGCGTTGAGCACCTGCACCTTTCCCTGGGTGGACTTCACGAACAGCAGTTCGAGCTGGGCGCAGACGCGCTGCAACGGATTGGCCAGCCCCAGGATGCGCCGCTGGCCCGACACTTGCCGCAGCCGCAGCGACAACCCGGTGCAAAGCGTCTCGGCCACCCTGGGATGCGCGAAGAGAATAGGACGGATGAGGTCGCGAGGCACGAAAATGACGCGCGACCGCGACACTGCCGTGACGTAAACCGGCTGTGGCTGGCTGTCGATCACCGACAGGTCACCAAAGTAGTCGCCCGCCCCCACGAAGTAAAGGCCCACCTCCCGCCCATCCGCGGTGAAATCGACACCCTGCAGCCGACCGTCGAGCAGAAAGCAGAAAAAATTCCCATCGCCGCCCTTCTGGATGACCACCTCCCGCTTGGCAAAGATGCGCTCGCTCGCGTGATGTGCCAAATGCGCCAGAGTCACCTGCGGCAGGCCCGTCAGCAGCGGCAGCCGGATTAGCTCATTGACGGGCACGGGCATGGATAAGAGGGGACGGTAGCGGCAGGGACCGTTGTGCTGTACAAAATCCCAATGATACGGGCCTCATCCGAGACGTATTCCTAGGGCTAGTTCACAAAATGTGACCGTACGCACATCGTCAGGTAAGCGACCTTGATAAATTACACACCATCCGGGTGCAATCTAAGACCCAAGTAACCTGTGCAATGAAACGTTCATTTACCTTCTCCCAATCTGGCCGTGCCCGGCTGCCCGCGGCAATTTTGTGCGCGCTGGCAACGTGGACAGGGCACGTCAACGCCGATGCGCCTGCACGGTCTCGTGGCGTGGGCGAAGTGACGATGAGCGTCGGGCCAGTGATGAAAACGTCGGCCCTGGGTATTCCCGAGGCGGTGCAAAAGGGCGCAATCATTCTTCCGGGCGACAGGCTCGACACCGCAGAAGGCGGTCATATCCATGTGCGGTTCATCGACGGTGCCTTGGTGAGCGTTCGCCCGGGTAGCCGCCTCTGGGTCGAGGACTACCGGTACGACCCAAAGCAGGTCTCGCAGTCTGCGGTTCGCTTCAAGCTCGAATATGGTGTTGCACGCGCGATCTCCGGAGCCGCTGCCGAAGGCGCGAAAGAGCGTTTCCGGCTGAACACGCCCCTGGTGGCCATCGGCGTGCGGGGAACCGACTTTGTGGTCCGCTCCGGTGAAGGCGGAACCAGCGCCCAGGTCAACCAGGGCGCGATCGTCATGGCGCCGCTCGACGAAGCATGCAGCGCCCAGGGACTGGGCCCGTGCAATTCCTCGGCGGAGCGCCTGCTTTCGGCTGACATGGGCCGGCTCTTTCTGGAGTTTCGCACGCAGCTGGCCCAGCCCGAACTGAAGGCGATCAACGGATCGACCATGCTCGCCGCAGCGCCTCGTCCAGCGGAATCCGGATCGCGGCCTCAGGTGTTTGCGGGCAATCCCGCCACGCCGCAGGCGCTCGCCCCCGGCCATGGGGAGCCGGAGTCGCTGGCGACCACCGCGATGGTCCAGGATGCAGTGGATGAACTGATTGCGGTCAACACAAGTGCTCAGGCACCCGCGCCGCCGCCAGCGGCCCCGGTCCCCGCGCCACCACCCCCACCTGCACCCGTACCGCCGCCAGCGCCACCGGCACCTGCTCCGGCGCCTCCCGCTCCAGCACCCGTGCCACCGTCGCCGCCAGCACCGCCGCCGGCACCCATGCCGCCGCCAGCGCCAATGCCGCCGCCAGCGCCAGCACCTACGACGCCGCCTCCACCCTTGCCGCCGGCGCCTCCTGCGCCGCCTGCAGCGCTGGCCTGGGGCCGGTGGGCACCCAATGCAGCCGGTCCGACGGACTTCAGCGAGAAGATGGATACCGCCTCTGCCGGCAGGAAAACCACCGTCGGCAATTCGCAATTCAGCCTGTTTCGAAAGCAGGGCGCCCTGGCTGCGCTTCAGCTCGGCCTTGGCTCCTATCAATTCAAGCTGGACCAGGGGTACGCGCAGTATTCGCTTTCGGGCAGCGTGTCAGCAGCGTCGGTCGATGGGGGCAACCTCTCGGTGGACTTCGTCAACAGGAAGTTCGCCACTGATCTGAGAGTCTCCAGCGGTATCACGGGTGCTGTGACCATTTCGGGCGCGGGTTCCGTCCGCGCCGACGGTTTGTTTCTGGATACTTCTACTGCCAATCAGCTCATTTCCGGGGCAACGGCGTTGGATGGCAAGTCAGTGGGCTACAAGTTCGACAAGACGGTCGGCAACGGCGTCCTGTCAGGCATTACTCTCTGGTCACGCTGATGGCGAGCGTCGGCATCATGGCGTTCACTCCCTGGCGCCTGCGTCTGGCGGCGGTGTTCATCGCGCTATTGGTGTGGGGCGGCCTGGCTTTAATTGCACCATCGGCATTCCTGCAAGCTGACGAGCGCGCAACAGACCTCGTCTGGCGGCTGCAGGCCGACAAGACTCCCGAGCGGCGCGTCATCGTCGTCGATGTTGACGATGCGAGCGTTGCTCGTGTCGGACCCTGGCCATGGCCGCGCCAGACGCAGGCGCAGCTCGTTGACAAGCTGCGCGAATACGGTGTCGCGCTCCAGATGCACGATCTGGTTTATGCCGACGAAAGACCCGGCACAGCCGATCTTGCGAGCGCGCTTGCCAGGAGCCAGGCCACTGCACCGGCCGTCGTGGCCCAGGTGTTTGCGCTCAACAACGAAAGTCGCCAGACTTCAGGCCAGCTCGCCGGCGCCTTGCCAGGTCAGGCCTGCATGCCTCCTGCCGCGCCTGCCCGGGGATATGTGGCCAATTCGGGCTTGCCGGGCATTCCCGCGGGACACATCACCCCCCGAATCGATCCTGACGGCACGGTACGCAAGGTGCCGGCCATCGTGTGTTTCGACCAGCGCAATTACCCCACGCTCACCATCGCCGGACTGCTGGCGCTCGATGGTGCCGGCTCCACGACGCCGCTTCGCGCCGAGCCCGGGCGGGGTCCCTGGGATCCCGCGTGGATGGTGACGCTGGGCTCCAGCTTCGACCTGCAGATTCCGCTGGACCGGAACGGTGATATCCGGGTGCCCTATCACAAGGACCGCACCGCCATCACCTCCATTTCTGCTGCCGACGTTCTGGAAGGCCGTGTGGAGCGCCCTGAGTTGCTCAAGGGTGCGTGGGTGCTGATCGGTGCCTCCGCATTTGGCCTGGGCGATACCGTGCCCACGGCGCAGGGCGGGGCCGTGAGCGGCGTGGAAGTCCATGCGCAGCTCCTCACTGCAATGCTCGACCGGAATATCCCGCTCACGCCCCAGGGCGCGCCCATGGTGCAGCTGGCGTGGGCACTGGCGGCGGCGCTGGCGCTGCTGGCGCTGAGCTGGACGCGCCCGAAGTCGGTAACACCGGGAGGTCGCAAGGTCTCGTCGCGCGTCTTGTGGATTCCGATTGTCTCCCTGGTGCTGGCCGTGTGCGGTTTTGTGTTGCACGCGGGCGTGCTGGTTTTTCAGGGGTGGTGGCTGGGCTGGGCCCATGCTGCATTGGCGATCGCGTTCATTGGCTTGAGCCTGGGCCTGGCGGAACACGCACGCAGCTTGGCGGAGCAGGGAAGGCTGTTTCGCAACCTGTCGAGCTATCTTCCCGCATCGGTCGCCGAAAAAATCGCGATGGTCGAGCCTACGGGCGAGATCGAAGCCGAGCGTCGCGAGGTCACGGTGGTGGTGGCAGACGTCCGCAATTTTTCCGCGTACTGCGAAGCCCGCAGCCCCGAAGACGCCGCCCGCGTACTGCACCGCTTCTACACCACGGCCAGCGCGATCGTCGCCTCGTATGGCGGCGCCGTCGAGGAAATGGTCGGGGACAGCCTGATCGCGGTATTCAACGGGTCCCGTCCGTGTGCCGACCATACGGTGCAGGGCATAGACGCTGCGCGCGAGTTGTGGCTGCGTTGCAGCGAAGAGCTTCCCAATCTGCCGCCGCAGGGGCTGGAGCCACTGGCCTTGGGCGTGGGCGTGGAAAGCGGCATTGCGCTCCTGGGCAGTTTTGGCCCGGCGCAGCGGCGGGTGCACTCCGTTCTGGGTCAGGTCGTCACCATGGCGATCCGCCTGCAGGATCTGACCGAAGAGCTCGCGTGTCCGGTGCTCGTGGGCGCGCAGGCGGCAGAGCGAATCGGCGTGCCGTTCGAGCGGACCGAACTCGTTCTCAAACCACTCGGCAGCTTCCTTCTTCCTGGGTTGCGGCATAGCAGCAAAGTATTTACACTGCGCACCTTGATGCAGCCCGGGGGAGATGCCGAGCGGCAATCCCTGCGTTACCTCAAGCAGCAAAGCCAACCCATGGTCTGATCGCCGGCTCTGTTTGGGCTGTCGGCAACTTAAAAATACGCGCGCACCGAACGCGCCGACCAGTTAGCTCGTGGCTGTCATACCCCGTTCGAGCCGGCGCCTGGGCCTGAACCTGGGCCTCGGCTTGTGGACTTTACTCTTATGTTCCTCCCTGGCTCACGGGCAACAGGGGACGAACCGTATCGGTACGCGTGCAGAGCCAGCATCCTCGGGTGTGGCGTGTCCTGCGCAACCCGTCTATCCACTTCCAGTCAGCCCGGCGCAACTGCGCGAGTTGGCCGACCGCCTCGACGCGTTGGCCATCCATCGGGGTTGCCTGCCTGACGCCTTGTTCCATGCCTGGCGGGGTGCCGTCCTGGTCGCCCTGGGCCGGGCTGCAGAGGCTGTCGAGGCGCTGGAACGCGCGCTCCTTCTCGATCCAGACTTGCCGGGAGCGACGCTGGATCTTGCCCAGGCGCTCGCACTGCAGGGCGATCAGGCGTCTGCTACTGCCTTGCTGGCACCGTTGCTCGATCGACCTGACCTGCCGCCTGCCATTCGCGACGCCATCGACCGGCGCACCGATGCCATCACCCAGCAAGCCGCAGTGTCGTCGCCGGGCAATGGCAACGGCTGGCAGTCGCGATGGCAGGTGGCAACCATGGGAGGCACCGACACCAACCTGAACAACGCGCCATCGGGCACCGAAATCACCTTGACGCTGCCGCAAGGCAACGTGACCTTGCCGCTGGACCCGGCTGGCGCCGCGCGCAAAGGTCCGGCGATCCTGAACACCGCGCTGTGGCAGGGGCTCAAGGCACATGGCGATGCGGTGTGGGTGTTGCAGGGGGATCTGCGTACCCGCCACACGGGCGAAAGCGCAACTTCTTATCAGCAGGCCGACATTTCGGCCTCCTGGCTGCAGTCCCCCGCAGCACCGCGCCAGTGGGTAGCCCGCACCAGCGCAAGTTACCTGCGCTTTGGCGGCCAGACCCTGCTGCAGGCCTACCGTGCGTCCTTGCAACACCAGTGGGAAAGCCTGCCCCTGCCGCTGATGCCGGTCGCGCTAGAGGGCATCTGGTCCTGCCGCCCTTCGGTTGCGCTCGAGTGGGAGCACCGCCGCTATCCCTCCAGCGCGTCGCTCGATGGCCAACTCACCGGCTTCGCAGCGGGCCTGCTGTGCCGCGCCGACCGCGAGCGCACCGATGAGGTGCGTTCAGCCGGCATCGGGTTCCTGCCGGACGGCAATCTCAATTTGCAGCTGCGAACCGGCTCGGACCGTCCGTCGGACTCCGGCCGCGCGGGCGGCACCTATCGAAAAAGCGAAGCCCGGGCTCAATATGAGGCGCCCGTCCTGTCCAAAGGGCGCCTGGGGGTGCAATTGTCAACCACGGTGCAAACCGATAGCGAGCCGTACAGCCCCCTGCTTGGCAACGTGCCACGCAAGGTTCGCCGCACGGGCCTGCAGATCGATGGCAGCTGGCCGGTCGAGGGAGGGCTTTCCCTGATCGGCGCGTTCGAAGCCAGCCGGCAGCGAAGCAACCTCTCGATCTTCCAGAGCAAGCAGCGCAGTCTTTACCTGGGCCTGCGCTGGGAGGTGATGTGAGAAAACAACGGGGCGTGGCTCCGGTTGGCCATGTGATCACAATCACAAGGCACCCTGTAGGCAGATGTCTATACTTGCGCCCTGAATCGGGTACATGGGTGCCTGATCACTTTCATCCCTTAATGGAGAAAACTGAATGGCTATTACAGCAGCTGAGCGCCGTGAAATTGCAGAAATCATCGTTCTGATGTTCGACGCCGCGCCCGGCGCGACATACCTGGCGCAACTGATTTCGGCATACCAAGCGGTTGGCAACAACCTCAACACACTGACCGACCTCATTGCGGCTCACCCCGCTTACGCGTCAGTGCACACCGTCATCGACACCGACGAAGAGTGGACCGACGACCTGCTGGCCACCGTTGGCCTCCAGGGCGACTTCCAGGCAGAAACCACCATCCTCAATGCGCTGAACGACGGCGTGAGCAAGGGCGACATCACCTACGGCCTGTACACGTTCCTGAACGATGTGGCTGCAGATCCAAGCCCCTGGACCAACTACGCTAGCCAGTACGTCAATGCTGCAGCCATCCTTGAGAACAAGGCTGAAGTCGCGATTTATTACTCGGTCACCGTGGCAAACCCATCGACCAACATGGACGAGCTGATGGATGCCATCGAGAACGTCGATGCCAGCCAGTCCAGCGTTGACGATGCTATTGACGCCATCAACGGCGACACCGGCGCGTCCGTCATCAAGCTCGCAGTTGGCGTGGATGACCTGAACGGCACCGCATTTGCTGACACGTTCGAAGCCCGCGTGGTCCAGAACTCCCTGGGCGAGCAGGTTAACCAGCTCGGCAGCGGCGACCAGATCGACGGCGGCAACGGCATGGACATGCTGACGGCCAAGATCACTGCCGGCGCATTCGTCGGCGGTTCCTACAGCATGCCGATTGAGCCTGAAACCAGCAGCGTTGAAGTCATCAAGCTTCAAGCAGTCGAATCGGATATCGACGGTTACAACGACGAGTACGGCAACACCCAGGTTTACGTCAACGCCAAAGACATGGTTGACGTGCAACAGCTGTGGTCCAACCGTTCCGACGCTGACCTGATGATCCAGAACCTGACGACCCAGGGCCTCACCCAACTGTCGGACATGACGATCGGCATGGCCTACACCGGCAACGCTGACAGCCGTTGGGGCGAGTCTGACTACACCGTGTACTTCGACCAGGACTATCTGACGCCTGAAGCCACCAGCACCAGCCCGGTCGTTGACTTCCTGGCAATGAACGAAGACAACTACGACGCAACCGACGGCGCGCGCCCTCTGGACGGCGTGTTCTTCCGCCAACTGCAATTCACGGTAACCCAAGGCGCTAACTCCTTCCTGTTCGACCTGGTCCCGTACCTCGGCGAAGACAAGTCCGTCGGCGCGACCGGCAGCGAAATCACGACCTACCCTGAGTTCCTGGCTGCCGTCCAGAGCGCGCTGGTTCAGTTGAAGGCCGCAACGTCTACCTCCAATCCGGTTTACGACGCCCTGCAAACCGTTCAGGCCAACTTTGGTCCGGTCTTCACGACTGACGCAAACCCAGACACCCTGGAACTGCGTGAAGGTATTGCGGTTCGCCTCTCTGTTGACGGCCTGATCGACGGTGTTGCAAACAACATCAGCGTTATTGCTTCCGACCTGGAAGTGGCCCGCGCAATCAGCGCACCGGAATCGGTGCCGAACAACAACCGTTACGAGCTGGCTTCGAACACGCCTCCTGAGTCCGGTGAAGTTCTGGCAATCAATGTGGCCCTTGAAAAAGTGGGTCTGGCTGGTGACGGCGGCATGCTGATCATCGGTAGCATGAACAAGGATGAAGATAACGAGTGGGACGCTGTCAACACAGTAACCGACACGACTTCTGGCATCGAGCAGTTCAATGTCACCGTTTACGGCAACAACGACAAGTCCAGCTCCCTGTCGGGCCTGCATTCCACCAACAACAACCTGCGCGTTGTGAACGTGGTGACCGATGCGGACCTGACCGGCACTTCGTTTGCTGACCTGACCATTGGCAATAGCAACAGCTGGCTGTGGGAAGTGGACTCGTTCTCTTCGTACGGTCCGTTCTTTGGCGAGGATGGCCCGAATGAAGACGCTGCCTCGAATGAAGATGGCGGTTACTACTACGACGGTTACGAGTACGCACTCAAGGACGTTCAGGTCTTCAATGCCTCCGGCTTCAAGGGCGACCTGACGCTGTACGCTGGTCTGACCGAAGAAGTGGTTGCCAAGTACCTCGATCTGCAAGATGACGCACCTGATGCACCAGCTGCTGACAATGTCGCTTTCGTTTACACCGGTGGTACGGGTGACGACGACTTCAACGTCACGCTGTCTGCAGCTAACCTCGCTGCCGAAGGTACGACGACGCGCGAAGACTTCTCGCTGGCAATCGACGGTGCTGACGGTGATGACGAGATCACGCTCGCGATCATCGACAGCGAAGGTAACGGAAACGGCGACTACGACGACGAAGATGAGCAAGGTCTTGCTTACGGCGACGGCGGTGTCAACGGCTCCGGCTTCGCCAACTGGTACGACAACAACCAGATCAATGCCAACCTGAGCATTGCTGGTGGTGACGGCAATGACACGATTCGCACGCCTGGTTCGGGTGACGTGATCATTGACGGCGGTACCGGTGACGACACTGTGTATGCAGACAACACCGGCGACATGGCCGTTTGGGCGTTCAACGTAGCTCGCAACGAGCCTACCGAAGGAAACCCTGATGGCATTATTGAGTCGCGCTATATGCTCGACAATCTGCAGTCGGACGTCAACAACAGCTACAACCTGTTTGAAACTGATGTGGTCGTGAACTTCAAGGGCTTCGAAGTCTCGGCTGCGATCAGCTCAAATCGTGGGGTTGTCACTGACCTTGATATCAATCAGGCGATCAAAAAGGCCATCAACACCGACCCAGTGCTGAGCAAGCTTCTGGTTGCGACTGACGGTCCCGCCAATACGTTGGTTGTCTCTTCGCTGATTGACGGTTACATGGACCTTTACGAAGGGCCGGTTTGGGTTGAGGGTGAGGATGGCTTCGAGCAAATTTTTGTGAGCGAAGTTGGTGACGACGCCTTGACCATCAGCCTCGAAGGACCTACTGCCGGCGAACTTTCTCCTGGCGATGTGAGTTTGCTGAAGAGCTACTACGGCGCATCCACTTCTGGTTTTGTCGCTGCAGATTTCGTAAGCTACTTTGCAGACGAAATTGGCGCGTTCGAAGACCAGGGCGACTATGTAGCTCACTTTGCTCGCGACAACTCGTGGCCCGAGGGCACTGAGCTCACCGGTTCGGATAGCGAACACACCAGCGACAACGAAATTACCGGCGGTTTGGGTAATGACGTCCTGGTGCTGGGTACGGGTGAAGACAGCAACGACACCGTCGTTTATGAAGGCTTCGGCAACGGTACGGATACCATCGTGTATTTCGACACTGGCAACTCGCTGTTCACGGTGATCGAAGAGATCGACTCTGGTCGTCGCGAAAGCTTCACCGTGACTTTCGACGACATCACAGCATCTGCCGGTGAGACGGTGACGTTTGACGGTGTGGTTGTAGCGCTGAATGACGTCGCTGCTGGTTTGGTGCCAGCTGAGGACGTCGCACTCGCGTTCGCTGAGCAGTACGACGGCATGGGCAACTGGGATGTCACGTACACCCCGGGCAGCGCATCGATTACGCTGACCAACAACAACCCAGCTGTCACTCCTGACCCCTTTGATGCTGAAGGTGATGTTGATCCCAACATCGAGTCTGCTGACTTCGATTTCTCAAGCGCTGCCAATGACGAGTCCGTTGTCATCAGCAACTACGTTGAAGGTCTGGAAGCTGAGTCGTTCAACGCAGAAGCCACTCCGACAACGTTTGTGTTGAACTTCGATCCAAACGGTTTGGGTACCGACGTGATCGCCGACGACACTGGCACCATTACTTACCTGGGTGAGGTCATTGACTTTACCGACGGTGATGGCGCCATCACGCTGGCTGATGCGTTTGCTTCGGAGGTCTATGACGACTGGACAGCTGAGTTGAACGACGATGGCACCTCGGTGACCTTCACAGCCAGAACGCTGGGTGACGCGGTCCTTGTGCCTGCGGCTCCAGTACCGGTTGACGGTGTTGATCCGGTTATCACCAGCTCCACGCTGGGTACCGATGAAGTGACCGGCGGCGGTACGTTCACGGAAATCCTGACGTTCGAAAATGGCGATGACGGCATCGACTACCTCGACTTCAGCTCCTACGATGCTGTTGCCGTGTACGTCGATGGTGCTTTGGTGGCAGGCTCGAATCCGACTGCTGTCGGCCAGTCGTACATCACGCTCGTTGAAACAGCCGAAGCTGGTGTCTACACCATCTCCGAAAAGCTGGAAGTCGGTGCGTTGGGCACCGCTAGTGACACCACCGTTGGCCTCATCGGAACTGCTGATTTCGGCATGACGATGGACTTCGTGGAAGAGAACTTCATCCTCTGAAGTTAAGCGGCTAGCCTCTTGCGCAAGCAAGGGGCGCAGGTAACTACCTCCAAGACCCCGTTGCCCGCAAGGCAGCGGGGTCTTTCAATTGATTCCACCTCGAAAGACATCATCCATGGCAACCCTCACCATCAACGATAAGGCCTACGACATCAGCAAGCTGTCTGCTGAAGCCAAGTCCCAGGTCACCAACCTGCGTTTTGTCGATTCCGAAATTGCCCGCCTGACCGCCACCATCGCCGTTCTGCAAACCGCGCGCGGCATGTACCTCAAGGCGCTGCTGCCGCATCTGGAAGGCACCCCCGAGAAGAAGTCGGCGCTGCAATAAGCGTCGCGCTGCGCCCTCACGCGGCGGAACACCACCCGAGCCCCTTGGACACAATGCCTCGGGGCTTTTTGATTTGGATCCCGTCATGCAGATCACGCACCCCCAACTCGACATGCTTTGTGCAATCGCAATCGATGCAGGCCGCGAGATCATGGATGTCTATGGCGGTGAAACCATCGTCGCCACCATGAAAGACGACGCGTCGCCGTTGACGCAAGCGGACCTGCGCGCCGATGCGGTGATTCGTCGCGGGCTGCAGGCGGCGTTGCCCGATGTGTTCATACTGTCCGAAGAATCCACCTCTGTTCGACCTGTGGGAGGTGACATCCCACGCATGTTCTTCCTGGTGGATCCACTCGATGGCACCCGGGAGTTCCTCAAGCGCAATGGAGAGTTCACGGTGAACATCGCCTTGATTCACGACGGGCAAGCGGTGGCCGGCGTTGTGTATGCACCCACTCTCCAGCAGATGTACTGCGCAGCACGCGGCTTGGGCGCCTGGAAAATGGAAGGTGACCAATCGCACGCCCGCGCTGTGCCCCTGAAAGCCCGCCTCGGCCGAGTCGGACCGCAGGGGCAGAAGCTGCGCGTGATCGGCAGTCGTTCGCACGGCGGTGATGCATTGGCAGCCTGGCTCGCCCAACTCAGTCAGCCCTACGAGTTCGTCGCCGCGGGAAGCTCCCTCAAGTTTTGCCGAATCGCAGAAGGTGAGGCCGACATCTACCCGCGCCATGGTCCGACCAGCCAGTGGGATACGGCAGCCGGCCAGGCTGTCCTTCAAGAAGCGGGCGGCTGCGTGCTTGACACTGAGGGCAAACCGCTTCGGTATGGCCTGGACATGCCCGTGCTCAACTCGCACTTTGTCGCCTTGGCAGACCCCACGATGCGTTATCCCTCGATCGCCTGAGCCGGGTTTCCACACCAACCATACGAAGGTACGGCGTCGCTTGCTAAAACTTCATATAGGACTCATGTAGAATCTCCTATATGAAAATTTCGCCGCGCAAGGACTCCCTTCGGATTTCCTTGAATGCCACGCCAGAGCAGGCTCAAAAGCTCGTCGAGCTGCAAGCGGCTTTTGCGCAGTTGTGCAACGCGCTCGCGCCCACGGTTCAACAAACCCGCAACTGGAACCGCGTGACCCTGCATCATCTGGCCTATCGGTCGCTGCGCCAGCAGTTTCCTTCCATCGGCTCCCAGATGGTCTGCAACGCGATCTACGCGGTTTCGCGCACGGCGCGCCAGGTGTTCCAGAACCCGGCCAGTCCGTTCCACCTCAGCCGCCTGGGCGACCGGCCCTTGCCGCTGATGCAGTTCGCAGACAACAATCCCGTTTATTTCGATCGCCACACCCTGAGCCTGAAGGCGGGCGTGTTGTCGCTCTTTACGCTCGATGGGCGCATGCGCATGAACGTCACGCTGCGGCCCGCCGATGAAGCGCAGTTTCATGAACGCAAGCTGCGCGAAGTCATTTTGTTGCGTCGCAAGGACGAGAATTTCGAGCTTTCCTTGACCTTTTTGGCCGAGGATCAGCCGCTCGACGAAACAGAGGCCGTGCGCGTCCCGCGCGCCGGCCAGAACAAGGGGCAGCTCCCCGATTACGTGAAGGTAGAGGCAGTGCAATGACTCCGGCGAAACCATTATCCCCCGCAGCTGCGGCAGCCCTTGCCGCGGCCGGACCGCAGAAGTCCGAGATGTCGCAGGCACTTGAAGGCCTGCGGTCCTATTTCAGGAAGGCATTGCTTTTCAGCCTGATCGCGGCGTTGCTGATGCTTGCACCCACCTTGTACATGCTCGAGGTCTATGACCGCGTCGTGACCAGCCGCAGCTACATCACCCTGGGCATGCTGCTGCTGCTTGTGCTGTTCGCGTTTGCGGTGATGGAACTGCTGGAGTGGGCTCGTGCGCAGTTGCTCCAGGCCGCAGGCCACCAGTTCGACGCGAAGTTGGGCGACCGCATCTTCGACGCCATGTTCACCGCCAACCTCCGACGGATTCCGGGCGGCACCACACAGACCATGAGCGACTTTCGCACCGTGCGCGAATTCTTCATTTCGCCGGTGGTCAGTGCGGCGATGGAGTCACCGATTGCGCTTGTTTTCGTCGTCATCGTGTTTGCGATCAGCCCAGTGCTGGGTTGGGTCGCCGTGGTGGGTGCCATCGTCCAGACCGCGGTAGGCTGGATGAACGAACGCTCCACCCGTCCGCCGCTGCTTGCAGCCAACCGGATGGCATCCGGCGCCCAGGTTTACGCAGACGGCGTGCTGCGCAACGCGCAGGTGATCGAGTCGATGGGTATGCAAAAAGACATTCATCGCCGCTGGATTGAAAAGCAGCGCGAGTTTCTCGGACTGCAAGCCATTGCATCCGAACGTGCCGGCGGGTTTCAGGCGGCTTCCAAGTTCCTCCAGACGACCTTGGGTTCCGTGCTTCTGGGCGTCGGTGCATGGCTGCTGCTGAACAACGAGCTCAACGGCGGAGCCGGCATGATGATCGTGGCTTCCACGCTCGGTGGGCGCATTCTCGCGCCCCTGGTCGTGATCATTACCTCGTGGCGCGGCGTGGTAAATGCGCGCGATTCGTGGACGCGCCTTGAAGCATTGCTAACCGTGATCCCCCCTAAAGGCGCGACCATGCCGCTACCGCCGCCGAAGGGACTGCTGACCGTCGAACACGTCGTGGCCAACGCACCGGGCAACCCCACGCCGATTCTTCGCGGACTCGTTTTCGGTATTGCGCCTGGTGATGTGCTCGCGGTGATCGGACCTTCTGCCTCCGGCAAGACAACACTTGCGCGCCTGCTGGTGGGTTTGTGGCCCGCAGCCAGCGGCAAGGTGCGGCTTGACGGCGTCGATGTGTTTGCCTGGGACAAGGCGGAGCTCGGCCCTCATGTGGGCTACCTGCCGCAGGACGTCGAGCTGTTTGAAGGCACCATTGCCGAGAACATTGCGCGTTTCGGTGCGCCAGAGCCCGCCAAGGTGCAGGCGGCCGCACGCGCGGTCGGTCTGCACGATCTCATCACGGGCCTGCCACAGGGCTACGACAGCCCGGTGGGACGCGAGGGCGCGATTCTTTCGGGCGGCCAGCGCCAGCGCATCGGCCTGGCGCGCGCGCTGTACGGAAATCCGGTCTTCGTCGTGCTCGACGAACCCAACTCCAGCCTGGACGAGGAGGGTGACGCCGCACTCGCCGCGGCGATCAAGGGGATGAAATCGCTGGGCACGACGTTTGTGGTGAACACGCACCGCACCAGCGTGCTTGCCGTCGTAGACAAGATACTGGTGCTCAAGGAGGGCCAGGTGCAGGGCTTCGGTCCGCGCGATGAGGTGCTTGCCGCCATGGCCAAGGCCGCGCGTGAAGCGCAACAGGCCGCGCAGCAACGCAAACAGGGAGGTCCCGGGGCTCCGCGCCTTGTCATAGGACAGGGTGGACCTGCGGTACCTGTGACCCCCGCGACGACCGGGAACTGAACAATATGAAAAAACCCAAGTTCTTCGAGCGCAGCGAACTCACGGCGGCCCTGTGGGCCTTCCGGCGCGAGTTCATGGTCGTCGGCATCTTCAGCTTCGTCGCCAACCTCATGATGCTGGCGCCCACGATCTACATGCTGCAGATTTTTGACCGCGTGATGGTCAGCGGCAGCAAACTGACGCTGGTCGCTGTCTCGCTGATCACGCTGTTCCTCCTTGGAATCATGGCCCTGTCGGAGTGGTCACGTTCGCGTGTGCTCGTGAGGGCCGGCGTGCGCTTTGACGAGCAGCTGTCCACACGTGTCTTCAATTCCAGCTTCGAGTCGTACCTGAGCCAGTCCACAGCCAGCCCCTCGCGGGCTTTTGGCGACCTGCTCCAGGTCCGCCAGTTCCTCACGGGCCAGGGCATCTTCGCGTTCTTCGACGCGCCATGGGCACCGATCTACATTGTCGTTGTCTGGTTCCTGCACCCTGTACTGGGCATGCTGGCAATCTTCTTCGCGATCTTGCAGGGTCTGCTCGCATGGTTCGGCCACCGGCAAACCGTGGCGCCCGCTGAAGCGGCGCAGCTTGCAGGCCAGGACGTCAATGCGTACCTTCAGAGCAAGTTGCGCAATGCCGAAGTGATCGAGTCGATGGGCATGATCGGCAACCTGCGTCTGCGGTGGCGCAAGTGGCACGACGAGTTTCTGAGTCGCAGTTCATCGTCGCAGACCGTGATCAACAAGGTGACCGCCTGGAGCAAGATGCTGCGCTACGGCCAGCAGTCGGTGTCGCTGGCTGCGGGTGCCATCATGGTGATCAACGGCGAGCTGTCTCCGGGCGGCATGATCGCTGCAAATCTGCTGATTGCACGTGCGCTCGCGCCCATCGACCAGCTGGTGAGCGCATGGCGGAATCTGTCGATCACCCGGACAGCCTTCGAGCGCCTTGAAGCCCTGCTCATCGACTACCCCGAGCGCGACGAAAACCTGCGGCGCGTGGCTCCCGAGGGCAATGTGACCTTCCGCGACGTGATCGCCAGCGCACCAGGCCGCATGGAGCCGATTCTCAAAGGCATTGGATTCGAGGTTCCGGCTGGAACAATCACCGCGGTGCTTGGCCCTTCGGGGTCAGGCAAGTCCACCCTGGCGCGCGTCATGGTGGGCATCTGGCCCGACGTGACTGGCGAGGTGCTGCTTGACGGCCTGCCTATCGACGGGTGGAACCGGATAGAGCTCGGGCCGCACCTGGGTTACCTGCCGCAAGACATCGAATTGTTCGAAGGCACCATCGCCGAAAACATCGCACGCTTCGGCCAGGCCAACCCGCAGCAGGTGATCGAAGCGGCGCGCTGTGCGGGCCTGCACGAGATGATCCTGCGCTTTCCCAAGGGCTACGACACACCGATCGGTGAGGCGGGCGGACTGCTTTCGGGCGGACAGCGCCAGCGGATCGGACTGGCGCGCGCTGTCTATGGCAATCCGGCGCTGATCGTGCTCGACGAGCCCAATGCCAACCTCGACGACGCCGGAGAAGCCGCACTCGTGCGAACACTCAGGCAGCTCAAGGAGCAGGGCAAGACCGTGTTCCTCATCACGCACCGCACCGGCGCGGTGGGTGTTGCCGATCGCGTCATCCTGCTCAAGGACGGCCGGATCGTTGCAGACGGACCGCGTGAGTCGGTGCTCACTGCACTGCGCGCGCCAGCGGCCAAACAACCGCCCCCTGTGCCCGACCTGGGCACGCCGCTGCCAGCCTGATGGCGCCCATCGCACCTGCCGCGCCCCAACCCTAATTTCACCAGAGTTCCGATATGGCTAAACCTGATTTGATGAACCGCCTCAGCACCCCGAACCCCAATTCCGATGCGTTGGTGGTGCAGGACAAGAAAGAAGCTTCGCCCTCTGCTGCCCCTTCGGGCGATGCCATGCGTGCCGCCCGCGTGGGCCTGTGGGCACTTGGTGTGGGCCTCGGAGGGTTCCTGCTCTGGGCCGCATTTGCGCCGCTTGACCAGGGCGTGCCCAGCCAGGGATTGATCGCCATCGACACCAAACGAAAGGCCGTGCAGCATCCGGTAGGCGGCATCGTCACGCAGGTGCTGGTGGGCGAGGGCTCGCAGGTGAAAGAGGGCCAGCTGTTGATGAAGCTGGACGAAGCGGCGACCCGGGCTAACTACGAGGCCGTGCGCCAGCACTACCTGTCGTTTCGCGCCTCGCAGGGCCGTTTGATCGCCGAGCAGTCGGGTGCGCCGAAGATCACGTTTCATCCTGATCTGCAGGCGGCCTCCACCGATCCGCTGATTCAGTCTCAGATCGTCACGCAGCAGCAGCTCTTCGAATCGCGAAAGGCCGGGCTCAGGGCTGAACTGCAAAGCATGCAGGAAAGCATTCAGGGACAGGAAGCCCTGATCGCGTCTTACAAGGGCGTCCTGGCAAGCCGCCGTGAGTCGCTCAAGCTGGTCAACGAAGAGCTCACGCAGACCCGCGAGCTCGTAAAGGAAGGCTACACGCCGCGCAACCGCCAGCTCGAGCTCGAACGCATGGTGTCCGAATCTAGCGGTGCGATTGCCGAACTGCTGGGCAGCATCACTCGCGCGCAGCGTTCCATTTCGGAGCTGCGGCAGAAGATGATCGCGCGGCAACAGGAGTACAGGAAAGAAGTCGAAACCCTGCTGACCGATGTGACGCAGCAAGTGCAGTCGGACGAGCCCAAGTTGCGCGCGCTAACCGACGAATTGGCACGTGTCGAGATCAAGGCGCCCGCAGCGGGGCAAGTGGTGGGCCTCGCAGTGCAGACCGTGGGCGGCGTAGTGCAGGCAGGCCAGAAGATCATGGACATCGTCCCCGAGAACGAGACGCTCTTGATTGAGACCCGCGTTGCGCCGAACCTCATCGACAAGGTAGTCGCCGGACTGCCCGTCGATATCCGGTTCAATTCGTTTGCGAACTCGCCTTCACTGGTGGTGGACGGAAAAGTCGTATCGATCTCGGGCGACTTGCTTACAGATCCGCAAAACGGTACCCAGTACTATTTGTCGCGCGTTGCGGTGACACCGGAAGGCTACAAGAAGCTCGGCAAGCACCAGCTGCAACCCGGCATGCCGGTGGAAGTCATCCTCAAAACGGGCGAGCGATCCTTGCTCGCGTACATGCTGCATCCGCTGACCAAACGCCTGGCAGCTTCCATGAAGGAAGAATGATGAAAAAAATACATTCCCGAGCTGCAGCGGCGTGCCTGCTCGCATCGTCGCCGTTGTGGGCAGCATCGCTGGCAATGGCCCAAACGTCGGGTTCGCCGTCGCCTTCGTCTGCGTCGTCGGCTTCAACTCCCGTTACCGCATCCGCGCAGCCGGCGAGCGCCTCGACGCAGCCCGTCTTGGCCCCGCTGACCCTGTCGCAGGCCTACCGCCTGGCGCTTGAACAGGATGCGGTGATCCGTGTCGCGCGCGCCGCCGCCGATGGCCGCCGCGAACGGATTCCGCAGGCACGGGCTGCGCTTTTGCCCAACATCTCCGCCCAGGCCACCCGTAATAGCAACGACCTGACCCGGACCGAGCCTGGGATCACAGGTGCTGCTGTCACCAACAACATCGATTACACGAGCAGCAGCCGCTCGCTCGTGCTGCGCCAGGGGATCTTCCGGCCGTTCCAGATCGCGGACTACCGGCAGGCGCAGGCGCAGGTTGCCGATGCCAATGCGATCCTGGATCGCGAGACGATGAATCTGGCCGTGCGCGTCACCAGTGCGTACCTGGAGGCGCTGTACGCCCAGGACCAGGTCGGTCTGGTCGCTGCCCAGAAGGCGGCCTACACCACGCAGCTGGAGTCAGCGCGCAGGCGTTTTGCCGGTGGCGCAGGTGTTCGCACCGATATCGACGAGGCGCAGGCGCGGCTGGACATGGCGCTGGCCAAGGAGCTGGAAGCGCGCCAGCACGTGCAGTACACGCGGCGCCAGTTGCAGGTAATCATCAACACGCCCGTCACCAGTCTCGCGCCGGTTGACGATGCCAGGCTGCGCGAGGCGCCGAACCCCGGCACGTTGCAGGAATGGGTTGAGCGGGCCGAGCTCACGAGCCCCGAACTGCGTTCGCTGCAGGCGCAGCGCGATGCGGCGCGCCATGAATACGACAAGGCCCGGTCGGGCCACCTGCCAACTCTGGACGCGATTGCCCAGTGGAGCGTGAGCGACAGCGACAACCCGACGCGGATCAGCTCGAAGTACAACAACAAATCCATCGGCCTGCAGCTGAACGTGCCGCTTTTTGCGGGCGGCATGGTCAATTCCCAGAGCCGTCAGGCGCTGGCTGAAATCGAGCGGGCCGAGCAGGCGCTGGAAGCGTCCCGCCGGGACCTCGCGGTTCGGGTCGAAAAGGAATATCGCGGCATCACCGAGGGCGTTCTGAGCATCCGTGCGCTGGAGCAGGCGGTGCGTTCGGCCGATGTGATGGTGACCTCGAACCGCCGCTCGTTTGAGGGCGGTTCGCGCACGCTCGTGGACATTCTCAATGCCGAGGAATCACGCGTGCAGTCGCTGCGTGACCTGTCCAATGCCCGCTATATCTTCATGCTGTCGCACATCCGGCTCAAGTCGCTCGCCGGCATCGCCGACGAGCAGGCGATCGATCAGGCCAACGGATGGTTGAAGCCCTGACCAGACGATCAGGGGTCAGCGCAAATCAGCTGTAAGCCAGACCCGTTGCCGACTGGCCCACGATGTCGATGGCCCAGTCGGCATAGACCGTAGCGGCCGCCTCCATGGCGAACTGGGCCTCGGTGTAATAGCCGCTCGTGATGAATCCCGAGTAATAAGCCAGATCCTGCGCCGTAGGTGCCACGCCTGCGAGGTTGGTATAGATCGTGGTCACCAGCTGGGATACGGTGTGATTGGCGCCCAGGTGGAAGTCGATCGCGCCGTCCATCAATTGCTCGTAGCCCATCGAGCCGTCCAGGTATGACAGCAGCACGCTCGCATAGGCCGGATGCGGGTTGTCGCCCTGTCCGAAGATGGTGCCCAGGATGCGCGCAGCCTTGCCTGCGTTTCCAGCGAAGTCGAACGCCAGGTTGAGGTCCGTGAATTCCAGCCGCTCGACATTGGTGAACGTATCGTTGGTGCCGCTGCCGGTGACGGAAATGGTGCCACCCGTTGCGCTGGCCTGGTAGGACGCACGCGTCGAGGTGAACAGCACCGTGTCCAGGCCGCCCCGGCCATTGCCGCTGACCGCGTTGTTGCCAACGGTGAACACATCGGCCTCGTTGGTTCCGATGAAATTCTCGATCACCGTGTAGAAGTCGATCGACAGGTTGTCCACCGCCGGTACGCCCCAGAAATCCAGGCCTACCGAGCTGAAAGTGCCCGGACGCATGTCCAGCCGAGCGCCGGCCGTCAAGGCAGAGAGATCGATTGTGTCGTTGCCCGAGGTGTCGTTGATCACCTTGAGGATGTCGCCATCGGCATCGATGAACTTGTGCGGCGTGTTGCCCGCGTTCCAGGACCCCTGTCCGTACAGGGTCTTCAACGCCAGCAAGTCATGAATGCCGTACCAGTCGCGCTCTTGCCGGGCCTGGACGTCCGCGTACGACATCACCGTGAAGTTGTAGTTGTCCTCTGCGGCTCCGAGGTAATTGCCGGGCTCCTGATTGCTCGGATCGCCCGCGTTGTAGTTGCCGGGATGCTTCAGGCCCATCGCATGCCCGATTTCATGCAGCATGGTCGCGTACTGGGGGCTGCCTGGCGGCAAGCTTTGGAGATAGGGCGCGAAACTGCTGTCCAGCCATACATCGCCCGAACGCTCGCCGTCGGTGTTGGGCAGCCATGCATAACCTGCCGTCGAAGGCTGGTTGTTGTTGCCCAGCCGGATCTGGCCGTAGCTGCTGGCACTGTCACTCACTTCCACCAGCGCGATTCCCAGTTCGGCGTCAAGACGCTGGAAGATTTCGCGGGCGACGGCCTTTTGCACCCCCGTAAATGGCGTGAATCCGGACGAACCCTCGACGGCGTTCGACCCTGATCCATCAGGGTAGGCGGGCTCCATGCTCATGAAGCTGTAAGTGACTGTCCAGGGCGTCCCCAGCGGCTGGATGTAATTCCACCGCGAGGTCACCGACATGTCGTTCAGCGGAAAGCTGTCGAGCAGGGTATCGATGCGGTAGTTGCCCGTATAGGGATAGGCCACCACGGTTTGGGACGTGGTGCTCCAGGGATTGTCTGCCGCCAGAGGACCGGCTGCGTCGCCGTCATCCTGATCGGCAAGTGATTGGAAACTGTCGTACTGCATGAGGTTTCAATCAAAGAATTCGGCGTGAGCCCACCGCGGCGCGGCGGCATCCTTGGCCGAGAGAATTGGCTCGCGGGTGAGTTCAGCCAGCGGCCAGTCAATGGCAAGCTCGGGGTCGTTCCAGGCGAGCGCACGCTCGTGTTCAGGTGCGTAGTACTCGGTGGTCTTGTAAAGGAAATCGGCGCTGTCCGAGAGCACGACGAATCCGTGTGCAAAACCCGCTGGCACCCAGAGCTGCTTGTGGTTCGTTGCGCTCAGTTCAACCCCGGCCCAGCGGCCCAGCGTCGGCGAGCTCCGGCGCATGTCCACCGCTACGTCGAAAACGCGTCCGCTGGTGACGCGCACCAGTTTGCCCTGCGGTTTGCGGATCTGGTAATGCAGGCCGCGCAGCACGCCATGTGCCGAGCGCGAGTGGTTGTCCTGCACGAAGCGCACCGTGGCTCCAGTGGCCCGGGCAAAGGCGTCCTCGTTCCAGCTTTCCATGAAAAAGCCGCGGTCGTCCCCGAAAACACGGGGTTCGAGAACGATGACTTCGGGCAGTGCGGTCGGTGTGGCCTTGAGCATGTGGGATTCAGAGCGTACCCAGCGCGATGTCACGAAGGTACGCGCCGTAGGTGCTCTTGACCAGCGGTTGGGCCAGGGCGAGCAACTGTTCACGGTCGATCCAGCCGTTGCGCCATGCGATTTCTTCCGGGCAAGCGACTTTCAGGCCCTGCCTGCTTTCCAGCGTGTGAATGAATTGAGAGGCTTCCAGCATGCTTTCGTGGGTTCCGGTGTCCAGCCAGGCGAGCCCTCGGCCCATGGTCTGGACGCTGAGCTGGCCACGCTCCAGGTAGGCTTGGTTCACCGTGGTGATCTCAAGTTCCCCCCGTGCAGATGGTTTCACTGAAGCGGCAATTTCGCACACCTGCTCGTCGTAAAAGTAAAGCCCGGTAACTGCGAAATGGCTGCGGGGCGCCGTCGGCTTTTCCTCGATCGAGGTTGCCTTGCCCTGCTCGTCGAATGCCACCACGCCGTAGCGCTCGGGGTCTTTCACGTGATAGGCAAAGACCGTTGCGCCGGTCTGCCGCGCATCGGCCTCCTGCAGGAGCTTCACCAGGTCGTGCCCGTAGAAGATGTTGTCCCCCAGCACCAGCGCACTCGGGGCACCATCGAGAAATTCTCGTCCGATGATGAATGCCTGGGCCAGGCCCTCGGGCCTGGGCTGTACCGCGTACTCGAATGTCATCCCCCATGCCTTGCCGTCGCCCAGCAATTGCTCGAAGCGGGGCGTGTCCTGCGGCGTGCTGATGACCAGCACTTCGCGGATTCCGGCGAGCATCAGGGCGGCCAGCGGGTAATAAATCATCGGCTTGTCATACACCGGCAGCAGTTGCTTGGAGATCGCAAGCGTTGCCGGGTGAAGGCGCGTTCCGGCGCCGCCTGCGAGGATGATGCCTTTGCGGCGCTGGGGGTTTGCTGCGGCCATCTGTTGGTTCTCAGTCAGTCTCGGGTCGATCGGTTCATCAGCCGCCTGCCGCCGCAAGCTCGGCTACCACTTGCCGCACGCCGTCCTGCCAGGGCGCAAGCGTCAGCCCGAACGTTTCCCGAAGCCGGGACGTGTCGAGGCGTGAATTGGCCGGACGTGCTGCTGCGACAGGATACTGCGCCGCCGGAATCGGCAGCACCGCCGCAGGTCTTGCCTTCAGTTCCATGCCGCAGCCGATGGCGTGCGCAATGGCAAGGCTTGCGTACGCATGCCAGCTCGTCTCGCCCGTCGGCGCGAGGTGATACAGGCCGGCTTTTCCATCCGAATCTGAATTGGCGAGCTGGGCAATGATATGCGCGGTGGCGTCCGCAATCAAAGCGGCGCGAGTGGGCGCGCCGAACTGGTCGCACACCACGTTGAGGGTATCTCTTTGCGCCGCCGCCCGCAGGATGGACTTGAGAAAGTTCTGGCCCCAGCTGTCGAAAACCCAGCTGCACCGCAGGATGAGGTGCCGCCCGGTGCCCTGCATCACGGCCTGTTCTCCGGCCAGCTTGCTCGCACCGTATGTATTGATGGGCGCGGTCGCGTCCGTTTCCCGCCAGGGCCGGGTGCCGCTGCCGTCAAAGACATAGTCGGTCGAGTAATGCACCAGCCAGGCTCCGCTCATGCGAGCCTGGCTGGCCAGCACCTCGCAGGCATGCGCATTGATGGCGAAGGCTGCGTCGCGCTCGGTTTCGGCGCGATCGACGGCCGTATAAGCCGCAGCATTCACGATGACATCGGGCCGCACCGCCTGGACGGCATCAACCAGCGACTGGGGCCGCAACAGATCGATCGGCATGCCGGCACTGCCCCGGTGCAGCGCGATCACTTCGCCCACGACCGAAAGACTGCGCTGCAACTGCCATCCCACCTGGCCCTGTGCGCCGAGCAGCAGGATCTTCATGCAGCGCGCGCCAGGCTCTCGTATTGCCGCTCCACCCACTGCCGGTAGCTCCCGCTGGTCACCGACTGCACCCACGCCTGGTTGGCCAGATACCACTCGACGGTGGACCGGATACCGTGCTGGAACTCCACTTCGGGCTGCCAGCCCAGCGCCTGGGCGATCTTGGTGTCGTCGATGGCGTAGCGGCGGTCGTGGCCGGGCCTGTCCCTGACATGGGTGACCAGTTGCGCGTATTTGGAGCCGTCCGCACTGGGACGAAGCGTGTCGAGCGCCTTGCAGATCGCATCGACCACGGCCAGGTTGGTCCGCTCGGACCTTCCGCCAATGTTGTAGCACTCCCCTGGCTTGCCTTTGGCCAGGACGGCGCGCAATGCAGCGCAATGATCGTCCACATGCAGCCAGTCGCGCACCTGCCGGCCGTCGCCGTACACCGGCAAGGGTTTGCCGCCCAGCGCATTGAGGATCATCAGCGGGATGAGTTTTTCCGGGAACTGGCGCGGGCCATAGTTGTTCGAGCAGTTGGTGGTGAGCGTGGGGAGCCCGAACGTGTGGTGCCACGCCCTCACGAAGTGATCGGAGGCGGCCTTGGAGGCCGAGTAGGGGCTGTTGGGTTCGTAACGGTGGGTTTCCGTAAAAGCCGCTGCATTGGCGTCGAGCGAGCCGAATACTTCGTCAGTCGATACATGCAGGAACCGGAACTCAGCGGCCACACCTGGCGCAAGGGTCCGCCACCAGGCATGTGTCGTATCGAGCAGCTGCAGCGTACCTATGACGTTGGTCTGCGCAAAGGCCAGGGGTTTCTCGATCGATCGGTCAACATGGCTCTCGGCGGCGAAGTTGATGATCGCCCGGGGTTGGTGCTCGGCCAGCAGCCTGGCCACCAGCGCGCAATCTCCGATATCGCCCTTGACAAAGATGTGTCGCGGATCCCCGGAAAGGGCCTGGAGATTGCCCGGATGACCTGCATAGGTGAGGAGGTCGAGGTTCACAACCGGCTCATCCGTGTTGCGAAACCAACTCAGCAAAAAAGCGGAACCGATGAAGCCGCAGCCGCCAGTCACTAGAATCATGGTTTGTCCCGAAATTTGCCGAAGCCTTGAATTGACCCCTCCGATTGTAAGTGCCCCCAATTCTGCGCACGCTGCCCCCGGTGGCCGTGTTGCCGTGTCGATCGTGAGCCATCGGCACACCGACATGGTGCAGGGGCTGCTTGCCAGGTTGTGTGACGGGCACGGCGGATGGATCGAGCATGTCATCGTCACGCATAACGTCGAGGAGCCGCCGCTGCAGGCGCCGCCCGGCGGCTGGCCTTTTCGCTTTACCGAGCTCTACAACGATCGCCCCGCGGGCTTTGGTGCCAACCACAACCGGGCGTTCGCCCACTGCTATTCGGAATTCTTCTGCGTCCTGAACCCGGACGTGGAACTGGCCGGCCCGGAGCTGTGGCGCTCGCTGGTGGTGCAGGCCTGCGAAGCGGGTGCGGGCCTGGCCTACCCGGTGCTGCTCAACCCCGACGGAAGCCGCCAGGACAACGAGCGCGAGGCTGTCACGCCCACGGCCCTGCTGCGCAGGCATCTGCTCAAGCAGCCGCAGCGCGACGTGGATTGGGTCAGCGCCGCATTCTGGCTGGTGCCCGCGCAGGTCTACCGGCGATTGAATGGCTTTGACGAGCGATTCTTCATGTATTGCGAAGACACCGATTTCTGCCTGCGTCTGCGGCTGGCAGGCCTTTCCCTGCGACGCGTGGACGTTCCCGTGGTGCACCAGGCCATGCGGGGAAGCGGCCGCGAAATCAGGCACCTGGCCTGGCATCTGCAGAGTCTGTGGCGTCTCTGGACGGGACCGGTGTTGCGCCGCTACCTCGCCGCCGTTGCGACTTAGTACACCGGCGCCGGCAGTCAGCCTTTCATCTTGCGCTGCACGCGTAACTAAACGCGACAATAGCGCGGCATGCTTTTTTTGCTGATTCTTTGCGGCGCTGCCGCGTTCCTGACCACTGCCGTCCTTTTGCGCTTCGCAAAGGGGCATCCACAGACGTACGGCGCCGAGATGGTGCAGCGATTTCACGCGGGTCATGTCCCGCGCGTCGGCGGACTCGCGATGCTGGTCGCCTGCACCCTGGGTTGGGGCTGGATGGTCCTGGCCGGCAAGCTCAACATTCCCAACGCCATACGAATCGACGCGCTGACGGCTGTTTACCTCTGGCTCGTTGCGGTGCTGACGGTTGCGGCCGGCGCAGTGGAAGACCTCACCCAGCGTTTGTCGGCGATTTATCGCCTCCTGCTCACGAGCGCCGCCGCGATGCTCGCTGTCGGCTTGCTCGACCTGTCGGTGCCTCGCATGGACCTGCCCGGCATTGACACGCTCATGCTTCACTATCCCTGGCTGGGCGTCGGCCTGGCAGTCTTCGCGATCAGCGGCCTGCCCCATGCCTTCAACCTGATCGATGGCTATAACGGGCTGGCAGGCACCGTCGCCCTGGTGGTCTGCTGCGCGCTCGCCTATGTCGCGCTCCAGGTCGGCGACCGCCAGCTGGCGGCCATTGTGCTGGCGCTCGCAGGCGGCACCGCGGGCTTTCTGGTCTGGAATTACCCCCGTGGCCTGATCTTTGCAGGCGATTGTGGTGCCTACCTCTGGGGCATCGTCATTGCCATCGGCTGTGTACTGCTCGTCCAGCGACACCCGGACGTCTCACCCTGGTTTCCGATGCTGCTGCTGATCTACCCCGTATGGGAGACCATGTTCTCGATCTGGCGCAAGGCCGTGCGCGGACAGTCCCCCGGGGTGGCCGACGCCTTGCACTTTCACCAGCTCATCTACCGGCGCATCGTGCGGCGGGTGTTCGATGACGACGAAGCGCGCCGCATGCTGATGCGCAACAACCGCACCTCGCCGTATCTCTGGGGTTTCACCACGCTCACGGTGCTGCCCGCAGTGCTGTTCTGGCACAACACGCCGGTGCTGATCCTCTTTTCCCTTTTGTTCGCCGTCTCTTATATATGGGCCTACACGTCGATCATCCGGTTCAAGGTTCCGCGGTGGATTCGCAGGTGAAGCCTGCCCCGGGTGCCTGCGCGATGGCACAATTTGCGCAATGACCGACCTCCTCAACATCGCTCCCCGTGACAAGGCCGAGATCCTGGCGCAGGCACTGCCCTACATCCGGCGATTCCATGGCAAGACCCTCGTGATCAAGTACGGCGGCAATGCAATGACCGATCCTGATCTGCAGGCCGACTTTGCCGAAGACGTGGTGCTGCTCAAGCTGGTCGGCATGAACCCGGTGGTGGTTCACGGCGGCGGCCCCCAGATCGAATCGGCGCTCAGCCGGCTGGGCAAGAAGGGCGAGTTCATCCAGGGCATGCGCGTGACCGACGAAGAGACGATGGAAGTCGTCGAATGGGTGCTGGCAGGTCAGGTGCAACAAGACATCGTCGGCCTCATCAACCAGGCCGGCGGCAAGGCGGTGGGCCTGACCGGGCGCGATGGCGGCCTGATCCGCGCGCAGAAACTCAAGATGCTGGACAACGCCGATCCCTCGAAGGAGCACGACGTTGGCCAGGTCGGTGACATCGTGTCCATCGACCCCAGCGTGGTGAAGGCGCTCCAGGACGACCAGTTCATTCCCGTCATTTCGCCCATCGGGTTCGGCGCCAACAACGAGAGCTACAACATCAATGCCGACGTGGTGGCCAGCAAACTGGCCATGGTGCTCAAGGCCGAAAAGCTGATGCTGCTGACCAACACCTCCGGCGTGCTGGACAAATCGGGCAAGCTGCTCACCAACCTGTCGGCCCGCGAAATCGACGAGCTGTTCGCAGACGGCACGATCTCTGGCGGCATGCTGCCCAAGATCGCCGGGGCGCTCGACGCGGCCAAGAGCGGCGTTAACTCGGTGCACATCATCGACGGGCGTGTTCCGCACGCCATGCTGCTGGAAATCCTGACCGATCAGGCCTACGGCACCATGATCCGGTCGCACTGATGACGCGGTTCACGCACCCGGATCGCTAACCGCCCGTGTCTGCGCCGGCATTGGCGTCGGCGTCCCGCTGCGAGCGCCACTGCGCATCATCGATCGCACCCAGGAGCGGCCCGACCGGCACGCGGGGCACGTTGGACACATCGAACTGCACGAATGTCAGCAGCATCTGGATGCCCAGGATCAGAGGCAGCGCTGCAAGCATCACGGTGCCGGCCGAAGCGACGCTGCCAACGGCATTCAGGTGCGCCCACGTGAGGCCCCCGAACACGAGGCCGAAGCCGGTCAGGCCCATGCCCAGTGGCAACAGGACCGAACCCAGCGAAAAATCGCGCAGGTAATACATGTAGACAATGCGCTTGAAAAAGTTGCGGATGTTGCCCGCCAGGAACGGCCCGATCACGCGCCTGATCGACAGCGAAGACTCTTCGTGCGGATATTCGGCCCGCATCGGCACGTCCAGCACCACGGCGCGCAGGGTTCCCAGGCGGAACAGCAGGTCGGATTCGAAGAAATAACGGTTGGCGATCTTGTCCATGCGAAGCCGCGCAACCAGTCGCGCGTCGATCGCGGTGTAGCCATTGGTTGGATCGACCACATGCCAGTAGCCGCTGGAAAGCTTGGTCAAAAAGGACAGCATCAGGTTGCCGAACAGGCGGACACCGGGCATCTCCGCCAGGCTCTCCGGATCGAAGAACCGGTTGCCCTTGGTGTAGTCGGCCAGGCCCTGCTGGATGGGCGTGACGAACTGGACGATCCGGGAGGGCGGCATCTGTCCGTCGCCGTCGATCTTGACCATGATGCCCGCACCTGCTTCGAGCGCAGCCCGGTAGCCAGCCATTACCGCAGCGCCGACGCCGCCGTTTTGCGCCTGCCGGACGATCTTCACGCGCGGATCGCGGCAATTAGCCTCGACGTGGTCACCCGAGCCTTCGGGGCACGCATCATCGACCACCCAGATCTGCTCCACGGTGGGCGGGATGAGTTCTATCACGCCGAGAATGTGGCGCTTGACCTTGTAGCAGGGGATGACGACGGCAATGGGCCGGTCAGTGAGTGGAAAGCTCGATGACATGGAGCGCGAATTGTAGGTGGGCCATGCATGAGCCACAGGCACCTGGCGCGCCCTCAAGCAAAATACGCGCTGAAACGGGAGACAAGGCCATGCGGCTGCTATTGGTGGAAGACGACGTGATGGTCGCCAGCGGCATCAAGCTGGGCCTGACGGATGCGGGGTACGCCGTTGACTGGGTTGGCAACGGTGAGCGCGCCGAGGATGTGCTTCGCACCGAGGTGTTCGACGCGGCCATCATCGACATCGGCCTGCCCCAGATGGACGGCCTCGAACTCACACGGCGGCTGCGCCGGCCCGAGATGGCCAATCCGTCCATGCCGGTGCTCATACTCACGGCGCGTGACGCGCTGCATGATCGCGTGCAGGGCCTGGATCTGGGGGCCGATGACTACATGATCAAGCCGTACGAATTGCCCGAGTTGCTGGCGCGACTGCGCGCGCTGCTGCGCCGGTCGCAGGCGGCAACTTCTGCCGTCCTGAGCTTCGGTCCGATCGAGCTCGATACGGCCAATCGGCGGGCCATCGCACGGCCGGCGCTGGGCATCCCCTCGCCGATCGAACTCGGCCCGCGTGAGTGGACGGTGCTCGAGTACCTGCTGATCCACGCGCCCAAGCCCGCCAGCAAGGAAAAACTGCTGCAGGCCCTCACCGGCTGGGACAAGGAAATCACGCCCAATGCCGTCGAGGTTTACATCTCCAGGTTGAGGGGCAAACTGGAGCCGTACGGTGTGGCGCTGCGATCGATCCGCGGCTTCGGCTACCGGCTTGAAATGGCGACACCGGATTCGCCGTGAAACCCGCGCAATCGGGATTCGGACGCGCATGGCAACGCGCTTTCGGCTCGGGCGATGGGGTGCTGGGCATGGCGTCGGGCCTGCGCAGGCGCCTGCTCGTGATGCTGATCGCGCCGCTGGTCCTGCTGGCGCTGCTCAACTCGTGGCTGGATTACCGGTCAGCCGATAACGTCGCCCTCCAGCAGGACCAGCGGCTGCTCAGGCTGGTGCCCTTGCTGGCCGATTCGATCATCACGCGCGGCGACGGCCAGACCGACAAACCTGTTTTGCTTCTGGCGCCTGCCGTGCAGGAATTCCTGGAGAGCCCGCAGGCGGCGGCGTACGCCATCGTCGATCCCGACGGCAATGTGCTGGCAGGAGAAAAGTGGCTCGCCGGACTGGCCCCGACCACCGCAGAGCCCGAAATCCACAGCGAGGAGAACGCGGGCGTCACCTGGCGCATCGTCCGCCAGCGCCAGCAGTCGGTGCTGGGCGAGGTGATCGTCACCCTGGCCGACGGCTCCGATCCGCGCCAGCAGTGGGCGCGCTCGATCTTGTTCAAGGTCCTGCTGCCCAACCTGCTGCTGGTGGCATTGGCCGCGTTTGCGGTGGGCTGGGCCGTCGAGCGTGCGCTCAGGCCCCTGACCGAGTTGCGCGACGCGGTTGAAAAGCGATCGCCCACGGACCTCACGGCCATCGACGAGGCGGCCTCGCCAGAAGAAGTGCGCCCGCTGGTCAATTCGCTCAATCGCCTGTTTGGCCTGGTCAATGCGCAGGCCGAAAGCCAGCGCCGGTTCATCGCCGATGCGGCTCACCAGCTTCGCACGCCGCTCGCCGGCTTGCAGGCCCAGGTCGAGGCCTGGGCCCAGGCGGCGAACACTGCACAGGCGGGCGAGTCCCCCCAGACCGTGCTGCTTCGCACGGACCAGATCATCAAGCTGCAGGGCGCCACGCGGCGGACCACGCAACTGGCCAACCAGCTGCTGGCTCTGTCCCGGGCCGACGTGCACACGCTCCAGTCGCAGCCCATGGAGCAGGTGGAGCTGAAGGCACTGTGCGAAGCCATGCTCGAATCGCACCTGGACGCAGCCACCGCCAGGCAGATCGATCTGGGGCTGGACGCCCAGCCGGTTGCGGTGCTGGCGCACGAATGGCTGCTGCGCGAGTTGCTGGGCAACCTGGTGGACAACGCGGTGAAGTACAGCCATGACGGCGGCACCGTGACCATTCGCTGCGGCTACCTTCAGGGCGACGCGTTTCTGGAGGTTGAAGACGACGGCCCTGGAATCGCGCCTGCCGAGCGGCACCGCGTCATCGAGCGCTTCTACAGGGTGCGCGGCACCCAGGGCGAGGGCAACGGACTCGGACTGGCCATCGCGGAAGAAATCGCGCGGGTGCACGACAGCCAGCTTGAACTCGCACCCGGCGCAGGAAATCAGGGACTCAAGGTAACAATGATATTTGCGGGGTAAGTGCGCACTTGGGTTCTGTACCGCGAAAACTGGAACGCCAGTGGCGAATACCCTAGGATGAGCTATGCGAGAATTTGTCGACACACACAATTGAATACCCATGGCCGACGCGCAATACAGTATTCCTCCGGAAAGTCCTGAAGCCGGCGCCGCCGCCGACTCACCGCAGGCGGCCGCGCGCAAGCGCCCGAAACCCGGTGAGCGCCGCGTGCAGATCCTGCAGACGCTGGCGGCCATGCTGGAGCAACCGGGCGCAGAGCGCGTCACGACCGCAGCTCTGGCCGCCAAGCTCGAGGTCAGCGAAGCCGCGCTCTACCGCCATTTCGCCAGCAAGGCGCAGATGTTCGAGGGTCTGATCGAATTCATCGAGCAGACGGTGTTCACCCTGATCAACCAGATTTCCGAGCGCGAGCCGGCCGGCAGCGCCCAGGCCGCCAGAACCGTGGGTATGCTGCTGCAGTTCGCGGAAAAAAATCCCGGCATGACGCGCGTGATGGTCGGTGACGCGCTGGTATTCGAGAACGACCGCCTGCAGCAACGCATGAACCAGTTCTTCGACAAGATCGAATCGTCGCTCAAGCAGAGCCTTCGCACGGCTGCCGATGGCGACGGCTCTGCCACGCCCAGCCTGGATGCGCAGGTTCGCGCGTCGATGCTCACTGCCTTCGTCGTGGGCCGGCTCCAGCGATTCTCGCGTTCGGGGTTTCGCCGCGCCCCATCGGAGCATCTGGAAGCCAGCCTTGCCCGCATGCTGTAGGGCCTGTTCTTGTTACGCGTCAATGTCGCCGGCACCGACCTGATCCTTCATCCCAGCGGCGCCGCATGCATCCCTTCTGAACACACGCTGCTGGTTGCCGACGCCCATTTCGGCAAGGCAGTGAGCTTTCGCAAACTGGGAGTCCCCGTGCCCAGCGGAACAACCGCGGGGAACCTGGATGTTCTTTCACGTGCGATTGCGGATACGAAGGCCACGCGCGTGGTGTTCCTGGGCGACTTCCTGCATTCGGTCAGATCGCATGCCCGGGGGACGATGGCTGTGCTTTCTGACTGGCGGGCAGCCAACGCGGGCCTGGACCTGACGCTGGTGCGTGGCAATCACGACGACCGGGCGGGCGATCCGCCCAAATCGCTTTCAATCCGAGTGGTCGATGAGCCTTTGCGGCTGGGGCCGTACGCCTTGTGTCACCACCCCCGGCCGGTGGAAGGCACCTACGTGCTGTGCGGCCACTGGCACCCGTGCATCAGCGTCAGCGGACGCGCGTTCGAGCGGCTGCGACTGCCGTGCTTCTGGTTCGGTGACGACTCCGGGGCGCTGGAGCAGAACGCGGTCGGGGTGCTGCCTGCTTTCGGCAGTTTCACCGGCATGCACCGGATCGAGCCCCGGGCAGGCGACCGGATTTTTCCGGTGGCGGGGGATGTGGTGCGGGCGATTCCGGCCTTGCCGCTGGTTTGAATCTACGACGCAGGCTCAGTCGGCACCAGATGCCCCACCTTGCGCCCCGCCTCGACGATCTCGCTCCAGGTCGTGGCATCAACTTCGATCCCATTTGCTTCGCGGCGGGCCCGCGCCTCACGCTCGGGCTCACCGGCGATTCGCACCTTGTCGGCCCCGGGCGCGGGTGGACTCTGCCGTAGCCAGTCCACGAACGCCAGCGCTTCGGATTCGAACGACGCACGCGTTCCCAGCTTCGACGGATCAATCAGGATCGTCAGCATCCCGTTGATGACCGCGCGGGCGGCGTCGGGCGTCCGGTGCCAGGTGCCGCTGCCGGTGAGTGCGCCCCCCAGCAATTCGCACGCGACCGCCATGCCGTAGCCCTTGTGCTCGCCAAAGGCCATGAGCGCGCCGAACAGGCCATTGGCCTGGGGAACAACCACGACGCCCGGGTCCGTTGTCGGCCGGCCCTGTTCGTCGATGAGATAGCCGGGATCGACCTGCCGGCCTTCGTTGTGCGCAACGCGCATCTTGCCCTGCGCGACGCGGCTGGTGGCGAAGTCCAGCACGAAGGGATCTCGTCCTGCGAGCGGAACACCGATGCAGCAGGGATTGGTGCCGTAGCGTCCATCGCCGCCGGCAAAGGGCGCGACCACCGGGCGTGACTGCACGTTGACGAAGTGGATCGAAACCAGCCCGCGCGCCACGGCCATTTCGGCGAAGTGACCGATGCGCCCCAGATGGTGCGCATTGGCCAGCGCGAGGATGCAACTGCCCGTGTCCTTTGCGCGGTCCATGCCCAGCAGCATGGCCTCTTCGCCCACGATCTGGCCGTAACCACGTTGTCCGTCCACCGAAATCATGCTTGCCGCGTCCAGCAGCACCTTGGCACTGGCGTTGGGATTGAGTCCGCCTTCCAGCACGGCCTCAACGTAGCGTGGGACCATTCCCACGCCATGTGAATCGTGACCGCTCAGGTTGGCGTACACCAGGTTGTCGGCCACGCGGATGGCCTCGGTCGATGTGCTGCCTGCAGCCGTGAGAATGGCGGCGACTTTGGCGCGCAGGTCAGCAGCCTGCAGGGTTCTGGAGGGTTGCGTCATGGGTGGCCCGTTCACATCGTTGCGCCGACTTGCCATGGCACGAATTCATTCTGTCCATAGCCATGCGTTTCGCTCTTGGTGGCGTCCCCCGAGGCTGTTGCCAGTACCAGCTCAAAGATGCGCTGCCCCATTTCCTGCACCGACATCTTGCCGTCGATCACCTCGCCGCAGTTGATGTCCATGTCCTCTTCCTGCCGCTGCCAGAGGGCGGAATTGGTCGCGAGCTTGAGGGATGGCGTCGGCGCGCAGCCGTAGGCCGAGCCACGACCGGTCGTAAAGCAGATCACGTTCGCGCCGCCGGCGACCTGGCCGGTTGCGCTCACTGGGTCATAGCCCGGCGTGTCCATGTAGACGAAGCCGTGCTCGGTGACGGGCTCGGCGTATTCGTAGACCGCCTGCAGGTTGGTCGTGCCACCCTTGGCGACCGCGCCGAGCGACTTTTCCAGGATGGTCGTCAGGCCGCCTGCCTTGTTGCCGGGCGACGGGTTGTTGTTCATCTCGCCTTCGTTGATTTCGGTGTAGTGCTCCCACCACTTCACGCGGCTGACCAGCTTTTCGCCGACTTCACGCCTGACGGCCCGGCGCGTGAGCAAGTGCTCTGCGCCATAGATTTCGGGCGTTTCCGACAGGATGGCCGTGCCGCCGTGTGCCACCAGCAGATCGACAGCGGCACCCAGCGCCGGGTTGGCGCTGATGCCCGAGTAGCCATCCGAGCCGCCGCATTGCAGGCCGATGGTGATGTGCGAGGCGCTGCAGGGCTCGCGCTTCACGTCGTTGGCCTTGGGCAGCATCTCATTGACCAGCGCAATGCCGCGCTCCACCGTTTTTCGCGTCCCGCCTGTGTCCTGGATATTGAACACCTTGAGCGTCTCGCCTTCGCGCAGGCTCGAGTGCGCGAGCCACGCATTGATCTGGTTCGATTCGCATCCCAGGCCGACGACCACGACACCCCAGAAGTTCGCGTGCGTCGCATAGCCGGCGAGCGTGCGCTCCAGGATCTGCATGCCCATTCCCACGGTGTCCATGCCGCAGCCGGTGCCATGCGTGAGCGCGACGACGCCATCGATGTTCGGAAACGCCGCAAGCGCCCCTGGATGGTTCTGCCGCGAGAAATGGTCGGCAATCGCGCGCGCCGCAGTCGCCGAGCAATTCACGCTCGACAAAATGCCGATGTAGTTGCGCGTGGCGACACGGCCGTCGGCGCGCCGGATGCCCATGAAGCTCGCTTCGCGCCGGGGCGCATCGGGCTTGACGTCTGCGCCGAATGCGTAGTCGCGCTCGAAGTTGCCCATCTCGAGGTTATGCGTGTGCACATGCTCGCCGGCGGCGATGGGCTTGCTCGCAAATCCGATGATCTGGTTGTAGCGGCGCACCGGCTCACCAGCGGCGATCGCACGCGTCGCCACTTTATGGCCGGGCGGAATCAGGCCCTTGACGATGACGCCTTCTGCGGTCGCGCCGCCCACGAGTTGGGAGCGCGCGATCAGGACGTCGTCGGCAGGATGGAGTCGGATGAAGGGTGTCATGTCATGAGCGTCCGGGGCAGCCACAGGACCAGCCGCGGAAAGTAAGTGATGATGATGAGCGATCCGATGAGGGGCACCAGCCAGGGCAGGATGGCCATCGTCGTTCGCTCGACGGAAAGTTTTGCCACGCGCGCGAGCACGAACAGCACCAGACCCATCGGCGGATGCAGCAGGCCGATCATCAGGTTGAGCACCATCACCAGCCCGAAGTGGACCAGGTCGATGCCCAGCTGCTGGCAGATCGGCACGAGGATGGGCACGAGGATCGTGATGGCCGCAGTCGGCTCCAGGAAGCAGCCGACAAACAGCATCAGCAGGTTGGCCAGGATCAGGAACACCCACGCCTCTGACGTGAAGCCCAGCACCCACGAAGAGATGGCCGCGGTGACGCCGGTGGCCGTCAGCATCCAGCCGAAGATGCTGGCAGCAGCCACGATGAACAGCACCGTGGCCGTGGTCTCCACCGTGTCGAGGCAGACCTTCACGAACATCTTCCAGTTCAGGGTCTTGTACCAGACGAAGCCGAGAATGAGCGCCCAGAGGCATGCGGCGATCGCGCCTTCGGTGGGCGTGAAGATGCCGGTGGTCATGCCGCCGATCAGCAGGACCGGCGTCATGATGGGCAGCACCGCCTGGAATTTAAAAACCCGGTCGGCGACGAACAGCGCTGCGATGCCAGCCAGCACCGTGGTGCGCGGCGGAAACTGCAGTTTGGTAATCAGCAGCCACAACACCACTGGCCATCCGATGACGACTGCGGTCTCGAAAATCGCCTTGATCACGCGCGGCCACTCGAACTTCACGTCACCGCCCCAGCCGTTCTTGTGCGCGAAATAGGCAACTGTGAGCATCATGAGAAGCGCCATCAGTACGCCCGGCAGAATGCCCGCAAGGAACAGGGCGCCCACGCTCACGTTGGCCATCATTCCGTAGATGACGAAGGGAAGGCTAGGCGGGATGATCGGTCCGAGCGTCGCGGACGCGGCGGTCACGCCGACTGCAAATTCCTTGTCGTAGCCGTGGTCCGTCATGGCCTTGATTTCGATGGTGCCCAGGCCGGCGGCATCGGCGATCGCGGTGCCGCTCATGCCGGCGAACACCACCGAGCCGACCACGTTGACGTGTCCCAGGCCGCCTTTCATCCAGCCCACCAGTGCGAGCGCGTAGTTGTAGATCCGGTTGGTGATGCCGGCGTTGTTCATCAGGTTGCCGGCCAGGATGAAGAAGGGGACCGCCAGCAAGGGAAAGCTGTCGATGCCGCTCACCATGCGATGGATGACCACGAAGGGCGGCAGGTTACCGGTGAACAGGATGTAGAGCAGCGACGACCCGGCCATCGCGATGGCCACGGGGATGCCGCCGCTCATCAGCAGCAGGAAAATAATCTTGAGCATGCGTATGGAGTTGGGTGACGGGACCTAGCGGTCTTCCATCGTTGTTTCGGGACGTTCCAGCACGCTGTAGCCGCGCCGGTAATGGGTGATGGCCACTTGCACGGACCTGAAAGCCATCGCGGCAAAACCGAGCAGGCAGATGCCATAGACCCAGTTCATCGGCAGATCGACCATCGTCATGCGTGAGTTGCTGCCCAGCTTGAGCATCATCATCACGGTGAGCACGGCGGCTGCCGCGAAGAACGCAATGCGGATCACGTCAACCAGCAGGGACATCGCGCGCGACATCGGCCTGGGCATGAAGCGATAGAAGAAGTCCACCTGGATGTGGTTGTTCTTGATCACGCCCATGGTCGCGCCGGTAAACACCACGGCGATCAGCAGGTAACGCGCGATTTCTTCGGTCCACGCCGCGGAATCGTTCATCACATAGCGCGTGAAGAACTGGTAGAAAACGGTTCCGCCCAGGAGCCAGAAAAAGCCCAGGGCGACCCAGGCCTCCAGGGGTGTGCCGGAGAGATCCACCGCTTCATCCTGCGCATGGAACTCCCCGTCCGCCCCCATCACGGGGGGCATTTCGTCGATAGATTGAGTCATGGTTCCTTGAAGTGGCTCTTTCGGTGAATGCGTGGATCCGGCTTTGCCGGTCCGCCGC
>JAZKFD010000087.1:0-3057 GCA_040386635.1 Pseudomonadota bacterium | reverse complement strand
CGTCAATCACGCCTTCGTCACGCTGCACATCGACAACCTGCGCGGCGAGAACGCACACCACCAGTGCGAAACCGTGTTCAAGGCGTTCGCCCGCGCGCTTCGCTTTGCGATGGAGCTCGATCCGCGAATGGCAGGCACCATTCCATCGACCAAGGGATCGCTCTGAAAACTGTCGCCGTTGTTGACTACGGCATGGGCAACCTGCGCTCGGTGGCGCAGGCGGTGATGCATGTCGCGCAGGATTCGGGTTACCAGGTCCTGGTCACGTCACGCCCCGAAGAGGTGCGCGCTGCCGAGCGGGTCGTGCTGCCCGGCCAGGGCGCGATGCCCGACTGCATGCGGGAGCTGCACGACTCGGGCCTGAAGGAATCCGTACTGGAAGCGGCTGCGAACAAGCCGCTGATGGGCGTGTGCGTCGGCATGCAGATGATGCTGGACCGCAGCCACGAAGGTCCCACCGATGGCCTGGGCCTGATCCATGGCGAAGTACTGAAATTTGAATTGCAGGGCCGTCTGCAGGCCGATGGGAGCCGGTTCAAGGTTCCCCAGATGGGTTGGAACCAGGTTTACCAGGCGCTGCCGCACCCGATCTGGGCGGGCGTGCCGGATGCGAGTTATTTTTATTTCGTTCATAGTTTCTATGCCCGGCCGTCGGATGCGCGCCACAGCGTAGGGCAGGCCGATTACGGCGGTCGCTTTACGGCTGCGATTGCACGCGATAATATTTTTGCAACCCAGTTCCATCCCGAGAAAAGTTCCGCCCAGGGCCTGACCCTTTATCGCAATTTCCTGCACTGGACTCCCTGAAACCCACCGTTCCGCCGGCACCCATCCGGCCACTGCCCGGCGCTGTTCGCACCTGACCATGCTTTTAATTCCCGCGATCGACATCAAGGACGGCCACTGCGTGCGCCTCAAACAGGGCGACATGGAGCAGGCAACCACCTTCAGTGAAGACCCTGCCGCCATGGCGCGCACCTGGCTGGAACGCGGCGCCCGGCGCCTGCACCTGGTGGATCTCAATGGCGCGTTCGCAGGGAAGCCGCAGAATTTCACGGCCGTCCGCACCATCCTCAAGGCGGTCGGAGACGATATCCCGGTGCAACTGGGCGGCGGCATCCGCGACCTGGACACCATCGAGCGCTATATCGATGGCGGCCTGCGCTACGTCATTATCGGCACTGCCGCCGTGAAGAACCCAGGCTTTCTCAAGGACGCGTGCAGCGCTTTCGGCGGGCACATCATCGTGGGGCTCGATGCGAAGGACGGCAAGGTTGCCACCGACGGCTGGAGCAAGCTCACAGGGCATGAAGTCGTCGATCTGGCGCGCAAGTTCGAAGACTGGGGCGTCGAGTCGATCATCTACACCGACATCGGCCGCGACGGCATGCTGACCGGCATCAACATCGAAGCGACCGTCAAGCTGGCTCAGGCGCTCACGATCCCCGTCATTGCCTCCGGGGGCCTGGGCAGCATGTCCGATATCGAAAACCTCTGCGCGGTGGAAGGCGAGGGCATCGAAGGTGTCATCTGCGGCCGCGCCGTGTATTCGGGCGACCTGGATTTCGTGGCGGCGCAAGCCAGGGCCGACGAACTCGGCCAGAGCGAAAGCTAGCTTGCTCGCCAAACGAATCATTCCCTGCCTGGACGTCACAGGCGGGCGCGTCGTCAAGGGCGTCAACTTCGTCGAACTGCGCGATGCTGGTGACCCGGTTGAAATCGCTGCCCGGTACAACGAGCAGGGCGCAGACGAACTCACCTTCCTGGACATCACGGCCACCAGTGACAACCGGGACCTCATCCTGCACATCATCGAAGCAGTGGCATCGCAGGTATTCATCCCGCTGACCGTCGGCGGCGGCGTGCGGACAGTCGAGGATGTCCGCCGCCTTCTTAACGCCGGCGCGGACAAGACTTCTTTCAACTCGGCGGCCATCGCCGACCCGGATGTCATCAATGCTGCCTCGGACAAGTACGGCGCGCAGTGCATCGTGGTGGCTATCGACGCCAAGCGCAGGGCCGGCGGCGGCTGGGACGTTTACAGCCACGGAGGCCGCAAGAACACCGGCCTGGACGCAGTTGCCTGGGCCACCGAGATGGCCAGGCGCGGCGCCGGCGAAATCCTGCTCACCAGCATGGACCGGGACGGAACCAAATCCGGATTCGATCTCGAATTGACTCGTGCGGTCAGTGATGCGGTTTCCGTGCCGGTCATTGCTTCCGGGGGCGTGGGCACGCTCGACGACCTGGCCGATGGCATCCAGATCGGCGGCGCCGATGCCGTGCTGGCCGCCAGCATCTTCCATTACGGCGAATTCACGGTTGGCCAGGCCAAGGCGCGAATGGCCGAGCGCGGAATCCCGGTGCGGCTCTAGCGCGTCACAATACCGCCATGGATTGGTTGGATCAGGTCAGGTGGGACACGCATGGGCTCGTCCCCGTCATCGCGCAGGAAGCTTCCAGCGGCGATGTGCTCATGTTCGCGTGGATGGATCGCGAGGCGCTGGCGCAGACGGCACAGACGGGCCGCGCTGTTTATTACAGCCGCTCGCGCGCGAAATTGTGGTTCAAGGGCGAAGAGTCGGGGCATGTGCAGGCCGTGCACGAAATGCGGCTCGACTGCGACAACGACGTCGTGCTGCTCAAGGTAACGCAGCACGGGCACGATCCGTCGATTGCCTGTCACACCGGACGGCACAGCTGTTTTTTCCAGCTTTACCGTGATGGGAAGTGGGAATCGGCGGAGCCGGTCTTGAAAGATCCATCGACCATCTACAAATGAAGAGCGACGCAATGACCCCGCAATCCAACGCAGGCGATGTTCTGGCCCGGCTGGCAGCTATCGTCGAGAGCCGCAAGAAGGCCAATGGCGGCGATCCGCAGGCGAGCTACGTGGCGCGGCTTCTGGACAAGGGGCCTGATGCTTTTCTGAAAAAGATCGGCGAAGAGGCGACTGAACTGGTCATGGCCGCCAAGGATGCGGATCATGGCGCAGACCGCGGCAAGGTGGTGAGCGAGATGGCCGACCTGTGGTTTCATTGCCTGGTCGCGCTGGCG
>JAZKFD010000086.1:0-86228 GCA_040386635.1 Pseudomonadota bacterium | reverse complement strand
ATAGCTTTCGAGGCTGGCGCGAACGCACTCTTCAATATGTTTCTTGCTCATGCGAGTTGCACGTCTCTTGTTGTTCGTCGTCAGAGCCAGCCATCGATGCGCAGGGCATACGGTCATCGCCCGCTCCGAGCGCATCGAAATAGTCTCCTGTGGCCCGCAGCTGTTCGGCGCAGTCCTCGATCAGGTTCATGCGCGTTCGGAATTGCGTCGCGCCCGGCAGGCCCTTCACGTACCAGGCGATGTGCTTGCGCGCACTGCGCACCCCCGTGAACTCACCGTACAGGACATAGTGATCCTGGAGGTGTTCGATGAGAAGCCTGCGCACCTCGGCCACCAGCGGCGGTGCCAGGTGCACTCCTGTTTCGAGAAAGTGCGCCACCTCCCGGAAGATCCAGGGACGCCCCTGCGCGGCACGTCCGATCATGATCGCATCGGCGCCTGTACGGGCCAGCACATCGCGAGCCTTCTCCGGGGTGGTGATGTCGCCGTTTGCCACGACCGGAATGCGCACCGCGGCCTTCACGGCGGCGATGGTGTCGTACTCGGCGTGTCCCCGGTAGCCCTGCTCGCGGGTGCGGCCATGCACCGTGAGCATCTGGATGCCGACATCTTCGAAAGCACGGGCCAGCCTGACCGCGTTCCGGTTGGCTTGCGACCAGCCCGTGCGCATCTTGAGCGTGACGGGAACGCCATGCGCAGCGCAGGCATCCACGACCGCACGCGCAATTTCGACGGCCAGCGGCTCATCCTGCATCAGGGCCGACCCCGCCCACTTGGTACACACCTTCTTGGCGGGGCATCCCATGTTGATGTCGATGATCTGCGCACCCCGCTCGATGTTGTAGACGGCGGCCTCGGCCATCATGTCGGCTTCGGTGCCGGCGATCTGCACGGCGATGGGACCCGGCTCGCCGTCGTGGTTGGCCCGGCGCGAAGTCTTGAGGGAATTCCAGAGATCGCGCCTGGAAGTGACCATCTCGCTGACCGCGTAGCCCGCCCCCAGCGCGCGGCACAGCTGGCGAAACGGCCGGTCCGTCACGCCCGCCATCGGCGCTGCGAACACATTGTTCGCAAGGGTGTAGGGGCCGATGTTCATGGGAAAGGGAGTCTGGGGGTGCTGAAAAATGAGGCACGATTGTATGCCTCGCCCATTTCAGCGGCTGAAATGATCGCAGGCGGACGCCGCTGCGGCGCGCAGGGCCAACTGGGCACATGCACCTACACACATGGGCTTGCTACCTCTGTAAACTGATCGGCGCATGCAAGACTGGCTCGGCCCTATCCTCGCGCTCCTGGCGCTTCCCCGATTCGGGCTCAGCACGCTTTTCGTCGCCGCATTCGTTTCGGCCACGCTCCTGCCCGTGGGCTCCGAGCCCGTGCTTTACGGGCTGCTGCGGCTCAACCCCGACATGTTCTGGAGCGCGATCTTCGTGGCAACGGCCGGCAACACGCTTGGCGGCATGGTGGACTGGTGGCTGGGTTACGGCGCACATGAGGTCGTCGACAAGTATCGCCACTCGAAGCACCACACCAAGGCGCTCGACTGGCTGGAGCGGCTCGGGCCAAAGGCCTGCCTGCTCGCCTGGCTGCCGCTGGTGGGCGACCCGCTTTGCGCGGTGGCCGGCTGGCTGAAGCTGCCGTTTTGGCCCTGCGCGTTTTACATGATGATCGGTAAGTTCTTGCGCTACGTGACCATGACCACGGCGCTGCTGTACATCTGGCCCGCGGCGTCGGGATAACAGAGCCTGCGCTAAACGACCGCGCGATACGGGGGATATGCAGGAAGAGAACCTTCCTTCAACTTCCCTGGATCAACGTCGATGAAACATTGCGCCGCAAGCTCGCCGCGAAATACCCCCAATACCCCCAACACGCCGCTCAAGGAGGTCATGGCGGTTTGCGAAACCACCGAAGCCTGGCCCGACGCAGCGCTGAAGTTTGCGCAAGGCGCTGGAGATTCCCCGACCTTCCTGGAAGAACTCGCGCGGGACCGGGTCTTGAAAAAGAAGCGGTGAATCCAGTGCGAGCGGTGGCACGTAATATGAGGTGATGCCGAACGCAAAGCCTCGGAACGCCCTGCGTTCGCTGGTCCTCGTGCTGGGCGACCAGCTGGACGCGGAAGCGGCCGCCTTCGATGGCTTCGACCCTGCACAGGATGCGGTCTGGATGGCCGAAGTGGCGCAGGAGTCCACCCACGTCTGGTCCGGCAAGCAGCGTTCGGCCCTGTTCGTTTCTGCGATGCGGCACTTCGCCGTCGAACTGCGTGAAGCGGGCCGGCCATTGCACTACATGCGGCTCGATGCCAAGGGCAACGAGGGCGATCTCGGGGCGCAACTGAAGGCCGACATCGCGCGACTCCAGCCCGCGCAACTGGTCATGACCGCGCCCGGCGACTGGCGCGTGCTGCAAGCCATCAAGGGGGTTGCAGCGCAAGCCCGCCTGCCGCTCGAGATTCGCGAAGACCGCCACTTCTTCGTCACCGTGCGTGAGTTCGCAGCCCATGCCAAAGGCCGCAAGTCGCTGCGAATGGAATACTTCTACCGTGAGCAGCGCAAGCGCCACGGCATCCTGATGGAGGGCGGTGGCGCCATCGCCCAACCCGCGGGCGGTCAATGGAATTTCGACAGCGACAACCGCGAAGCCTTCGGCGCGGACGGTCCAGGCTTCGTGCCAGCGCGCGCCTGGTTCGAGCCCGACGCCATCACCCGCGAAGTGATGGCGCTTGTGAATACGCGATTCGCGGATCATTCCGGTCGGCTGGACAGCTTCGGCTGGCCCGTCACACGCGGGCAGGCGCTCGAATC
This sequence comes from Pseudomonadota bacterium, assembly GCA_040386635.1. Classification (GTDB taxonomy): domain Bacteria; phylum Pseudomonadota; class Gammaproteobacteria; order Burkholderiales; family Burkholderiaceae_C; genus Ramlibacter. Next base: position 83,424 of record JAZKFD010000086.1, on the reverse strand, counting down.
TCTTGAATCGTTCATCGCGCACCGGTTGCCGCTTTTCGGCCGCTACCAGGACGCCATGTGGCCGGGCGATCCCTGGCTCTATCACTCGCACCTATCCGCGGCGCTCAACCTGAAGCTGCTCAATCCGCGCGAGGTGGTGGCATCCGCCGAGCTCGCCTGGCGCGAAGGGCGCGCGCCATTGGCAAGCGTGGAAGGATTCATCCGGCAGATCCTGGGCTGGCGCGAATACGTGCGGGGTATCTACTGGACGCAGATGCCGGGCTACGCGCAGCGCAACACGCTTGACGCCCATCATGCCCTGCCCGAGTGGTACTGGACCGGCGAGACAGACTTCGCCTGCCTGCGTGACACCCTCGCGCAGACATTGACCCATGGCTACGCGAATCACATCCAGCGCCTGATGGTGACGGGCCTCTACGCATTGATGCTGGGCGTGGAGCCCCGCCAGGTGCACGAGTGGTACCTGGCGGTGTATGTCGATGCGGTCGAGTGGGTCGAGTTGCCCAACACCCTTGGGATGAGCCAGTACGCCGATGGGGGCCTGATGGGAAGCAAGCCCTACGTGGCGACGGGCAAATACATCCAGCGCATGAGCCCGCACTGCAAGGGCTGCCGCTACGACCCCGCGCTGAAGACCGGCGAACTCGCCTGCCCGTTCACCACGCTGTACTGGGATTTCCTGATGCGCCATGAACCTGTGCTCGCGGCGAACCCCCGGATGGCGTTGCAGGTGAAGAACCTGGCTCGAATCACTGACGCCGACAAGCAGGCTGTGAGAGATCGGGCCAGCGAGATTCGCAGCGGCCGGGTCGGCTAGCTGCCGGACACCCCAACCTCAGGCGCGCGCTACTGGCAAGGCTCGAAGCGCTGACATGGCGCCGCAGCGCGTATGGCCGTAACCGTGTTCTCACCGTCCAGGCGCTCTGCCCTGAACTGCACGCTCGCTCCGTCCTTGAGACCCGCGATTAGCCGGGGATCGGCGACGCGAAAGGTGATGGTCGAGAAAGGCAGCTTGCCGTTGGGCACCAGCTTCAGGCGGATGTAGTGACGCTTGCCGCCATCCTCGACCAGGACCGAACGGACGACGGCGCGGGTATAGACGGGCTCGGCCGGCTGCGCGAATGCAGGGCCGAAATGCATCTGGGAGGCGACTGCGCCAATCAGCAGGAAGTATCTGGAAATCGCCTTCACTGCAATCGTGCCACCTGGTTTTCGGCTCAGACGTTGAACAGGAAATTCAGCACATCGCCATCCTTGACGACGTACTCCTTGCCTTCGCTGCGCATCTTGCCCGCATCCTTGGCGCCCTGCTCGCCCTTGAGCGCGACGAAGTCGTCGAATGCAATGGTCTGCGCGCGAATGAAGCCGCGCTCGAAATCGGTGTGAATCACCCCGGCTGCCTGCGGCGCGGTGTCGCCGACATGAATGGTCCAGGCACGCACTTCCTTCACACCTGCCGTGAAGTAGGTCTGCAGGCCGAGCAGCTTGAACGCGGAGCGAATCAGGCGGTTGAGGCCCGGTTCGTCCTGCCCGATCTCGGCCAGGAACATCTGCTTGTCTTCATCGCTCATGTCGGCCATCTCGGCTTCCATCTTGGCGCAGATGGCCACGACCGGCGCGTTCTGCTTTTGCGCATAGGCGCGAAGCTGGTCCAGATGGGCGTTGTTCTCAAAGCCGGTTTCGTCCACGTTGCCAACGAACATCGCCGGCTTGGCTGTGATGAGGCAAAGCGGCTTGAGCAGCGCCATTTCGTCATCAGTGAACTTCATCGCGCGAACCGGCACCGCCTCGTTCAGGCCCGCCTGCACGCGCGGCAGGAGCTTCGCGAGCTTTTCGGCTTCCTTGTCATTGCCCGATCGCGCGTTCTTGGCGGCTCGGTGCAGTGTCTTGTCCACGGTGCCCAGGTCGGCCAGGCACAACTCGGTCTGGATGACCTCGATATCGGCAATTGGGTCGATCTTGTTGTTGACATGGATGACATTGGCATCGTCGAAACAACGCACCACATTCACGATGGCGTCCGTCTCGCGGATGTGCGCCAGGAACTGGTTGCCCAGGCCTTCGCCCTTGCTGGCACCGGCCACGAGGCCTGCAATATCGACGAATTCGACGATGGCCGGCACCGTCCGCTCGGGCTCGACGATGGCGGCGAGTTGCGCAAGGCGCGGGTCGGGCACTTCGACGACGCCGACATTGGGCTCGATGGTGCAGAAGGGATAGTTTTCCGCAGCGATACCCGCCTTCGTCAAGGCATTGAACAAGGTGGACTTGCCCACGTTGGGCAATCCGACAATCCCGCACTTCAAACTCATGAATATTCCAGCAAAACGAGGGGGAAAGTGTATGCCATGCGCTTTCAGTCGAATCGCCAGGCGGCGGTGACCGGCTGGCCGACACGCAGCACCGCATCGAAGCCCTTCACGGTCACCATGTTCATCCCGAACGAGACCGCCCCATCGACAACCGGATTGCTGCGATAGGCCTGCAAGGTATCCGACACATAGGGCGCAACCTCGCCGGTGGCCGGGTCTACGTCAGGAATCGGGCATCGCGGGCAGGGCTTGACGCCCCGGAGCTGCACGGCACCGTCTTCGCCGATCGTCATCACGTCCAGCCGGTCCTCGTCATGGGGTTCCAGCCCCGCGAGCACAATGTTCGGGCGGAACCGCTCCATTCCGACGGCGCCCTTGCCGGCTGCATCGAGCCGCCGGTTGAGTTCGGCCAGGGACCCTTCGCTGACGACCAGGATCGGATAGCCATCGCTGAATTGATTGAGCGCCTCAACGTCGCCGGTCCATCGCCGGTTGGAAGCGCGCCGCTCGTCAGGGTCGAACCGCACCAGGCGCAGCTTTTGCCCCAGGAAATCCGTGAACCACTGGGCCGCCGTACTGCCCATGTCGTAGGCCCTGAGCTCATCGCCCCAAAGACGCACACGGGTCGGCTCCTCAACGGCCTCGATGGACAAATGAAGCGCCAGCATGCCCGGCGCGCGCAACACGACTTCGCTGTGCTTGAGCTGGACCTTGACCAGCGCCATGCGGGGCAACTCGCGCTGGCTCATGAACTCGCCATGCTCATCGACGACCATCCAGGCCCGGTCCAGGTCGAGGCCGGTTTCGGTCAGGACGGTTTCTGTCAGTTCGACCCCGGCGCAGGACTTGACGGGGTAGATAAAGATCCGGGCAATGCGCGTGGTGACGTCGGGCGTGTCGGTGGTCATGGAAATTCGGGGACTGGGGACTTCGGGCTGTTCAGAGCCGCGATTGTGCCCGCCTCCTACAATCCCGCCATGGCCCTCGATGTCTGTATCCGCGGCGCCGGCGTAGTCGGCCGGACCCTCGCCCTGCTGCTCGCGCGCGAGCGACTACGGGTAGGGCTCGTGCGCGACACGCCCCCAGCTTCCCCGACTGACTCAATTGCGGCGTCCGGCGCAAACAGCGACGTGCGCGCCTTCGCGCTCAACGCGGCTTCCAAGGATCTGCTCGAGCAGCTTCGCGCCTGGCCCGACCTGCAACACGCCACGCCGGTTACCGGGATGCGCGTGCACGGCGACGAGGGCGGTCAGGTGCAGTTCGATTCGCGGGCTACTCAGGCATCGGCGCTGGCCTGGATTGTCGATGTGCCGGCCCTGCAGGACCGCCTGGCGCAGGCCCTGAAGTTCCAGCCGCTCGTCAATTGGCTGGATGCCCCGCAGCCCGCGACGCTTACGGTCGTTTGCGAAGGCCGGGCCAGCACGACGCGCGCCGAATACGGGGTGCAGTACGCCATCACGCCTTACCCTCAACGCGCCATCGCCGCCCGCCTGAGCTGCGAAAAGCCCCATCTGTCGCTTGCCCGGCAGTGGTTCGACGATGGCGAAATCCTGGCTTTCCTGCCGATGGGAGGGAACTCGGTGGCGGTTGTCTGGTCTGTCCATGACGGCAGGTCCTCATCTTTGCTCGCACTGGACGCACCCGCATTCGAGGCGCAACTGCAAGCCGCCAGCCACCATGAACTGGGCAAGCTGACGCTGGCCAGCGAGCGAGCCGCCTGGCCGCTGCAGCTGGCGACAGCAGACCGCTGGTGCGGGCCGGGCTGGGTGCTGGCGGGTGACGCCGCGCATACCGTGCATCCGCTCGCCGGACAAGGACTGAACCTGGGGCTGGCCGATGCGCGTGAGCTGGCGCAGGCCGTGCATGAGCGCGAATACTGGCGCGGCGTGGGTGACCCCGCGCTGCTGCGGCGTTACGAGCGGTCGCGCAAGGCCGATGTGATGGCGATGGGTGCGGCTACCGATGGCCTGCAGCAATTGTTTGCCCAACAGTCAGAGCCCTGGGCGAGTTTGCGCAACTGGGGGATGACGGCCTTCAACCGCAGCGGACCGATCAAGGACTGGGTCGCACGCCAAGCCATGGGGCGTCTGTAGAAGATTTTGGAAGTGAACCGATAGCGTGACTGGAATTTCGATGAACCTGATCAAGTATGGGGTGGCCTCGCTGCTGCTGGCGGTAGGCCTGTTATCCACCGCAGGCGCGCAGGCCGATGAAGCCCAGATTCGCAAGACGCTGCAGGACCGGCTGCCCCGGCTGGGCAAGATCGATGAAGTCACCAAATCGCCCATGCCGGGCCTCTTCGAGGTTCGGGTCGGCTCCGACCTCTTCTACAGCGATGCCGAGGGCAACTACCTCATCCACGGCATGCTGATCGACACCAAGGGCCAGAAAAACCTGACCGAGGCGCGCCAGGAAAAGCTGCTCGCCATCGACTTCGCCCAGCTGCCCCTGAAAGACGCTTTCACAATGGTGCGCGGCAACGGCAAGCGCAAGGTAGCCGTGTTCGAGGACCCCAACTGCGGCTACTGCAAGCGGTTCGAGCGCGACCTGCTCAAGGTGGACAACGTCACGGTGTACCTGTTCCTCTACCCGATTCTCGGCCCGGATTCGATCGACAAGTCGCGCAATATCTGGTGCGCCGCCGACAAGAGCGCCGCCTGGCTTGACTGGATGGTGCGCGACAAGCCCGCGCCTCGATCAAACTGCGACAGCGCCGCAGTGACACGCAACGTCGAGTTTGGCAAGAAATACAAGATTTCCGGCACGCCCACATTGATCCTGGCAAACGGCACGCGAGTTCCCGGCGCCATTACGGCGCCCGACCTGGAAAAGCTGCTGGCCGAGGCGAAGTGAACCTGCCCGCGCGAACCGCCGGCGTTCACTACCAGGTCGAGGCTGCCGACCTCAACGCCCATCTGTGGCGCGTGACCCTCACCGTCGAACAGCCGGCCGCGCAGCAGACGCTGTCATTGCCCGCATGGATTCCGGGGAGCTATCTCCTGCGCGAGTTCGTCAAGAACCTGCAACGCCTGGCCGCCCGCCAGGCCGGCAAGGCCGTGAACGTGCAGCAGCTCGACAAGGCGACATGGCAAGTCGAATGCGTGCCGAGCAGCGCACTCGTGCTGACCTACGAGGTGTACGCATTCGACAACTCGGTTCGCAGCGCCTGGCTCGATGCGAACCGCGGGTTTTTCAACGGCACCAGCCTTTGCCTGAAGGTGCATGGGCAGGAAACCTCCCCGCACTCGATCGAGCTGATGCCCGTCGCCGACAAGCCTCACTGGGAAGCGGCCACGGGCCTGCCCGCGCACAAGGTGGGCAAGCGCGGCTTCGGAACCTATGTTGCGGCGGATTACGACGAACTGGTGGATTGCCCGGTCGAGATGGGCGCGTTCTGGAGCGCGGACTTCAAGGCGGGCGGTGTGCCGCACCGCATCGTCGTTGCCGGGGCTGCCGAGTCGTTTGACGGTGCGCGCCTGGCGCAGGACGTTCAGAAGATCTGCGAAGCCGAAATCCGCTTCTGGCACCCGTCAAAAGGCAACGCGCTCCGTACAGGCAAACGGCCGCCTCACAAGAGCTACCTCTTCATGCTCAATTGCGTGGATGACGCGTACGGCGGTCTGGAACATCGCAATTCGACGGCCCTGATCGCTTCGCGCCGCGATCTTCCGCGCGTGGGCGAATCGCGCAAGAGCGACGGCTATGTCACGCTGCTGGGCCTGGTCAGTCACGAGTACTTCCACACCTGGAACGTCAAGCACCTGCGGCCGGCGGAGTTCACGCACTACGACTATTCGCGCGAGAACTACACGCAACTGCTCTGGTTCTTCGAAGGCTTCACCAGCTACTACGACGACCTGTTGCTGCGCCGCGCCGGCCTCATCGACGACACGGTGTATTTCAAGCTGCTCAACAAGACGATCAACCAGGTCATGCAGAGCCCTGGCCGCGAAGTGCAGGCCGTGGCGCAAGCCAGCTTCGATGCGTGGGTGAAGTACTACCGCCAGGACGAGAACACGCCCAATGCCACGGTGAGCTACTACACCAAGGGCGCGCTGGTTGCCCTGTGCTTCGATCTCACACTGCGATCGGAGGGCCGCACGACACTCGATGACGTGATGCGTGCGCTCTGGCAGCGCTGCAAGGCCGGCCCGATGTCGGAAGCGGATTTCGCTGCGGTCCTGAAGGAACTCGCGGGTCGTGCTTTCAGCCGGGAGATGGCGGCCTGGGTTCACGGCACCCGGGAGCTGCCGCTCGAAGAGTTGCTCAAGCCCTTTGGCATCAGCGTCGTGCAGGATCCTTCGCAGCTGCAGCAACGTCTGGGAATACGCGTGACAGAAACCTCCGGCATACAGGTCAAGACGGTACTGCGGGGTGGCGCTGCCGAGCAGGCCGGAATCGCAGCGGGCGACGAATGGATCGGTGTCGAAGTGGGCGGCAATGCGTGGCGGATGGGCAAGCTCGACGACCTGCTGCTTTACGCGGGTCATCACAGGAAGATGCAGGTGCTCGTTGCCCGTGACCGCCGGCTCATGCGGCTGGAGCTGAACCTGCCGGCCGCTTCTATTACCTGGCGTCTTGTCGTGCGCGATGCCGCGCTGGTCCAGCCATGGCTGGCGCCGCAGACCTGAAGACCGGGCGCCGGGCGCGCGCGCCGTGGGGCAGGAGCGCGCCACTGCTGGCGCTGGCATTGGCGGTTGCGCTCGTGCATGTGCTGGTGCTGGAGCTCATGTGGCACACCATCACCGACGTTTCCGACCTGCGCTCGATGACAACGCCGATGTTCACGCGCGTGATCACACCCGAAGCGCCACCGGCTGTCGTGGCAAAAGCTGCACCCGCGCCGGCGCCTAAAGTCGCCCCCCGCAAGCCTTCGATCACCAGCTTGCCCAAAGCCGCGGCACCGATGGCAGCCGCGTCGGAGCCGGAAGTCGCGGTGGCAACCCCCGAACCCGTGCCTGAACCCGTCGCCTCGCCCCAGGAACCGGTCGCCTCTGCGCCGGAGATCACTCCGTCGCCCCAGGAAGCCGTCGTCACCCCCGAGGCCGCGCAGACGCAGGCCAGCTCCATACCGCCCGTGTTTGGCGTCGATGCGACCGCGGCGCCTGCGTACCTGAATGACTGGCCTGCGGACACGCGCCTGACCTACGAACTGAGCGGCGTCTTCCGGGGGCCACTCCATGGCAGTGCCCAGGTTCAGTGGCAGCGCGAGGGCACCCTCTACCAGGTTCGTGTGGCCATCGATCCCAACCTGTTGCCGGGCTGGGAGATGACCAGCCAGGGCGAAGTTCTTGCCGAAGGACTGTCACCGCGGGTGTACGAAGAAGTGCAGACCAACCGCAGGCGCACGGTGCGACTCGGTGAATCGGCAGTGATCCTCAACGATGGACGAAGCGTTCCCCGGCCGGCCAACGTGCAGGACACGGCAAGCCAGTTCATCGAGTTGAGTCACCGGTTCGCGACTGGGCAGGTCGCGCTCAAGGCTTCGGGACAAATCAGCATCTATCTCGCGCGGCCCGGTGCTGTGGACCTTTGGACCTATGACATCAGTGGCCCGGAGTTCCTGGACACCAAGGTCGGACGCCTGGAGACCTGGCGCCTGAAGCCCCGGCCGATTGCGAACCCGCGCGGCAATATCACGCCGGAAATCTGGTTCGCACCGAGCCTCAGGTTTCTTCCGGTGAGAATTCGCGTGAATCAGGGAGACGAGAATTTCGTCGATCTGTTCGTGGAGCAAGTCGAGCAGCGGTAAGTAAACCCGGCGACTTACAGCTTGCGCTGATCGACCACCCGCCTGGCCTTGCCCAGGCTCCGTTCGACACCACCCGTGGGCCGCAGTTCGATCACGGCGCTGGTGCCGATATACATCTTGATTTCGTGCGCGAGTTTCTGCGCCGCAGCCCGAGCCTCGGATGATTCGTGCGACAACTCCTGCCGCGTCTCCACCGCAACCGTCAATGAATCCAGGGGCCCTTCGCGCGTGAGGATGCACTGGTAGTGCGGCGCGAGCTCGGCACACTTGAGGATCAGCTCTTCGATCTGCGTGGGAAACACATTCACGCCGCGCACGATCATCATGTCGTCGCTGCGGCCAGTGATCTTTTCCATGCGCCGCATGGTGCGCGCAGTGCCGGGCAACAGCCGGGTGAGATCGCGCGTGCGATAACGAATGATGGGAAGCGCTTCCTTGGTGAGGCTCGTGAAGACCAGCTCACCGAGTTCACCGTCGGGCATCAGTTCGCCGGTTTCCGGGTCGATGATCTCCGGATAAAAATGGTCTTCCCAGATCGTCGGGCCGTCCTTGGTCTCGACACATTCATTGGCCACGCCCGGCCCCATCACTTCGGACAGCCCGTAGATGTCCACCGCGTCGATGCCCATGCGCTCCTCGATATTGGTGCGCATGTCATTGGTCCACGGCTCTGCGCCGAAGATGCCCAGTCGCAGGCTCGACTTGTAGGGGTCCAGCCCCTGCCGCTCGAATTCATCGGCGATGGCCAGCATGTAGCTGGGCGTCACCATGATGATGTCGGGGCGGAAGTCGTGGATCAATTGCACCTGCCGCTCGGTCTGACCGCCACCGAACGGAACAACCGTCAGACCGAGCTTTTCTGCGCCATAGTGCGCGCCCAGGCCCCCGGTGAAAAGCCCATACCCGTAGCTCACATGCACCATGTCGCCAGGCATCGCACCCGAGGCGCGGATGCTGCGCGCCATGACGTGCGCCCACGTCTCGATGTCGCGCTGTGTGTAGCCGACGACCGTGGGCTTGCCAGTGGTGCCGCTCGATGCATGGATGCGCGCGCATTGTTCGCGCGGCACGGCGAACATGCCAAAGGGATAGGCGCCGCGCAGATCGGCCTTGGTGGTGAACGGGAACTTCGCGAGGTCGGCCAGAGAGCTGCAATCAGCCGGGTGCACGCCGGCCGCGTCGAACTTCGCGCGGTAGACGGGCGAGTTCGCATATGCATGGGCGAGCGTGGCGTGCAAACGCTTGAGTTGCAGGCTGCGCAGCTCGTCGATGGAAGCCTTCTCGATGGGTTCAAGTGCGAACGGGTTCATGGTTTTGCAATTGCGCTGGCTACTTCAACCGCCTGACCAGGCCCGGGAATCACCTGCCCGGTGATCGCCGCGCTCTTGCCGCGGAACATCGCGACAACCTCACCGCGCTGGTTGGTCACCTTCATGTCGTAGATGCCGTGGCGCCCCTGTAGCAGCTGCTCCACGCCTTCACACGTCAGCACGTCGCCGAGCTTGCCCGCCTTGAGGAATTCAATGCTGCAACCGGCGGCCACCGTCACCTGGTTGCGGCTGTTGCAGGCGAATGCGAAGGTCGAGTCGGCCAGTGTGAAGATGAGGCCGCCGTGGCAGATCAGATGACCGTTGAGCATGCACTCGCGCACCGTCATGCGCATCACGGCGCGGCCCGGCTCGCAGCTCACCAGCTCCATCTGCATGAATTCGCGGCTCGCGCGGTCGGACGCAAACATCGATTCGCCGACTTGGGCGGCAAGTGCTTCCGGGCTCATCAATTGCCCCTGAACTGCGCAGGGCGCTTTTGCAGGAAGGCCGTGACGCCCTCGATGTAATCGTGGGTGCGGCCCAGCGCCGATTGCGTGTCGCGCTCCAGATCGAGTTGCCGGTCCAGGTCGTTGCTTGCAGCGGCGCGAAGCAGCTGACGGGTCGCAACCAGCGCTTTCGTTGGCAACGCTGCAAGCCGCTGCGCGATCTTTATCGCCACCTCGACGCAATCCTCGCCCTCGGGCGCGACGTCCCAGATCATTCCCCACTCTTTTGCGTCTTTGGCACTGAGCTTGTCGCCGAGCATCGCAGCGCCCATCGCGCGCGCAAGGCCGAGCTTCTTGATCAGAAACCAGCTGCCGCCCGCGTCGGGAATGAGGCCAATCTTGCTAAAGGCCTGGATGAAGGACGCATTCGACGCGGCGACTGCGAGATCGCATGTCATTGCCAGCGAAGCGCCCGCCCCGGCCGCTACCCCGTTGACGGCGGCAATCGTGGGCACACGCAGAGCCTGCAACTTTCGCACCGTCGGATTGAACGCCTGGTCGATGACCGGTCCGGGGTTCGCACGCTCGACCAGATCGGGGCCGTCCGCAAAATCAAACTCGGCAAGGTCGGCGCCGGCGCAAAAGCCCCGCCCGGCGCCGGTGATCACCAGGGCCCGGATGGACTCATCGGCTTCAATCTTTTCGAACGCCGCCCACAGCTCAAGATGCATCTGCCGGGTGAAACTGTTGAGGGCCTGGGGGCGATTCAGCGTGATCAGCGCGACAGCGCCACGCGTTGAAAAAAGCACGGACGATTCGGACATGCGGGTCTCCTGGAGCTTCCTGGGTCTTTCTGAAAAGGCACTCTAACATCGAGCCGACCGCTCGGTCGGTTAACGTTTTCACTGGCGATATAGTCGTGCGATCCAATCCGAGGAGGCAAGCCATGACATATGAAACGATCGAAGTGCGCACCGAGGCGGGCAAGGTAGGCATCGTGACGCTGAACCGCCCCAAGCAGATGAACGCATTGAGCAACCAGCTGATGGACGAGCTCGGCGCGGCGCTGAAGGCCTTCGACGCTGACGAAAATATCGGCTGCATGATCGTGACGGGCAGCGAGAAAGCTTTTGCCGCCGGCGCCGACATCGGCGCGATGGCCACCTACACCTTCGCCGATGTCTACAAGGGCGACTACATCACGCGCAACTGGGAGACGATCCGTTCGATCCGCAAGCCCGTGATCGCAGCCGTCAGCGGCTTTGCGCTGGGCGGAGGCTGCGAGCTGGCGATGATGTGCGACTTCATCATCGCCGCAGACAACGCCCGCTTCGGCCAGCCTGAAATCAAGCTCGGCATCATCCCCGGTGCGGGGGGAACGCAGCGCCTGCCGCGCGCTGTCGGCAAGGCCAAGGCGATGGACCTGGCGCTCACGGGTCGCATGATGAACGCCGATGAAGCCGAGCGCAGTGGGCTCGTCAGCCGGGTCGTCCCCCTGGACAAGCTGATGGAAGAAACCCTGGGCGCCGCGCTGATGATTTGCGACTATTCGCAGATCGCGGTGATGGCCGCCAAGGAATCCATCAACCGGTCTTTCGAATCAGGCTTGTCCGATGGCGTGATGTTCGAGCGCCGCATCTTCCATGCACTTTTTGCAACCACGGATCAGAAGGAAGGCATGGATGCTTTCGTGAACAAGCGCAAGGCGCAATTCAGGCATCAGTGAGCGGCTGACCCAGCCAACCGCATCCGGTGACCCACCCGGCGTTCGCACTGCGCGCGGCGGACGTTTGCATTGGCTATAATCTGCGGCTCGGCGCTTTAGCTCAGTCGGTTAGAGCGATGGAATCATAATCCACAGGTCCGCGGTTCGAATCCGTGAAGCGCCACCAACACCCAGACCCCTGCTAAGTCATTGACGTAGCAGGGGTTTTGTCTTTCCGGGGGATCCACTTAGGGGGTCCACTTGGCATCCACTCGGCCCGCGCGGCTATACCAAAAAAGCACCGGCGTCTTCTTCGTCCGGATCATCGTACCCATCAATCAGCAAGACGCGACCCGAGAAAACGTGCTCGTCTCCCGCAGGGAGATGCGCAGGTCACTGGGCACAAAAAACGTACTACTTGCGCGTGCCTTGGCATCGGGCCTCAACGGTGTCCTGGAGCTCACCGGCAAGGCCGGTCGCACCAAGGCGGTGGAAGATTTTCTTCTGAAGTTCATCCCGGCGGCGGTTGCCGACGCTGATTCAGCGCTTGCGATGCTCCAGTTTCATGACTGGCGACCAGGCGCACCGGCGCCACAGTACGCGGGACATTCCAGCATCCCGGTGAGCGCGTCACTTCCGCCCCAGCCCTTGCGGTTGTACGCCGCGCTGATCAAGTACGGCAGCTACTACTCCCAAACGCTCAAGACTCAGTCACGTCGAACCCATCGTGACAAAAAGCGGCTTTACTCGCTACTGAACGATTTCTTGCATTCCGCGCATCCGGAGTTGGGGCCGGACCCGTGGGTCCACGAAATCACAGCCTCGCACGTCAAGGACTTTCTGCATCAACACGCAGTCCGGCCAAGCAAGAGATCTTCCGACGTCCAGGCCACTGCGGCACCCGCAACGTTGCTCAAGAAATTGAGCGACATCGGCCATCTCTTTGACTACCTCCGCAACACCGAGAAATCAACGGCTCACACCATTTCCGAAGACCTCGCCGAAGCCGGACAGGCGTGGAGGAGTCAGGTGACTTCAGCGGACGTTCACTATTTGCCATTCACAGACGCGCACATCACAACGATCTTTGAGCCGAAGACCTACCTTGTGGCCACGAGAGATCCAGACTATTTCTGGACGCCGCTCCTTGCACTCCACCTGTTTGTTCGGCTGGGTGACGTGGTGAATTCAAAGGTCTGCGACATTGGACAGTTGCCCGATGGCATCTGGTACATCGACATCACGCCCGACGATGCAAAGAACCGAAACTCGGTTAGACGTCTGCCCATCACGAACAACCTCATTCAAATTGGATTTTTGCGGTACGTGGAGCACGTCAAAGCGCTTGGCGCCGAGTACCTGTTTCCGCACCGCAATCGACAAGGAGTTACTGCCCAACACGATCCTTCGAAAAATGCATCGCGAAGGTTTGGGGAATACTTGGACAGCATCGGGATCAGCGACCCATTGCTGGTCTTTCACAGCTTTAGGCATACAGGAATTTCCGCAATGCAGGATGCCGGTGTGCCTCTTGCTACGGCGATGCAAATTGCGGGGCATGAGGCTCAGGATCATGCTGTCCGCACGAACATGATCACACCCGGGCAAGCTCGCAGCGTGCACATGAGCGTGTATACGCACGCAGAACTTGAAAGACTGGGCACCGCATACCCACTGGCTGCTATGAAGAGCGCGATGGAGACGAGCATCAAGCCATCAATCGATTTGAGCAGACTGGAGAAAGCTGCTGACATCGTCCGTGAACATTTGGTCCGCGGTCACAAGGACTTCAAAGCGGGATGGCCTCCTCAGAATCGAAGGTACTCTCAGTGCTTGGTTGATTCGGTTAGTTAGTTTTCGCGTGTCCGGCCAGGGCCAAAGCTGGCGCCAGCACGACACCCATGATTCACTCGGTCACATGCGACCCAAAGCAGTCGTTCACGCATAGGGTGGAGGGCGCGCGTGCGAATGCATCGTTGAAATCGCGCGCTCTCACTTAGCTAATCTGTTCGCGTAACTTTTGGGCGCTCAACGTATCACATGCGCGCATCATTCTGTTAGCCAAAAACTCGTCGCTTCCCGAATCAGAAGTCGCAAAGAAAATGTCGACGTCCTCGGGGAGATTGTGGTCGTTGTAGAGCGTCTCGGTTCTTTGGTTCCATCCTTTGATACGGTCGTACTTGGTATCAGTGATGATGGCAATCCGGCCCTCCAAAAACTGGGGGGCATTGTGGTTCAAGTGCGAAAAGACCTTTGCTATGCCATGGAGCTCTGCGTTGCCTGGTGCAGGGTCTTTGTCGACGACCTGAAGCCTCATGTCCGCCTGCATATGGATAGTTGCGCCGCCAAGGCTCTTGGCTTTCCCCCAAATTGCCGTCGTGACAGATATTCTTTGCCCGCGGCGGTCAGTAGCGGTGTTTGTGTCGATGCAGAAAATGCAATCGTAAAACTCAAGCACGCGATCGATATTGATGAAAGGGTGCCCAGCGACGGAGTAATACGCGTGCAGTTTTTCTCTTGCCACCCTCCCGTTGATGGTAGGTGATGAGAGTTGATTTGCGCGGGGTCAAGATCTCGTCGCTGTGAATCAGCGGGGAGTAGACCCTACCGATCACGACTGCCTCTGAGGTAGTGAGGTTTACTTGCAACTCCCTTGCGATCACCCGCTGAGGAAATTCCATCTCAAGCAACGTGAAGCGAGAGTGCCGCCCTTTCGATGGGATTTTGGTTTCCGGAGGCTCAGACCCTCAACATTCATCAGGTGCTTGGTAACGCCGCCCAGTTCCACACTGACCATCTGCGCTGCCCCAATGTCTGGCGGCAAGCGTTGCACATAGACGCGGTCTCCCGGCCTTTGCAGTGGTCTTAAGATCATCGTGTAGTGCGAATTCAAATCCAGTTCTTCAACTAAAGTGACCGCAGTTAGTCAATTGTGCGGGACGTATGCCACTGTTCGGAAGCAGACTTCCGCTCGGCCGCAGCTGGGGCAGGAACGGCGTCGGCTGCCGCGCCGCAGAGAGATTGCTTTGCAGCGGGTTCGGTCGGTCGATGGTGGGAGTGAAGTTCACGGTTTCTGCTCGAATGCGGTCATAGGGCAACCCTGACCTATAGCAGGCCGACCGACGAGAACGGGTCGGAAGCAGCCGTGCACATCTATCGGGGCTTCCCCCATAAAATGAGGCCGCTCAGGCGTCTGCAACCCATTCGGAGCAAGTCAAACAGCGGCCCTCTGTTGGATCGATGACGTTGCCTTTGCACTCGTCGTGGGTGCAAGAAACACGCTCGACCTCATATGTCGCGTCGCAGAGTGGGCAGTATATTTTGGTGGATTTCGGGGCGGCAGGCTTCAACTGTGCCAAGTGAGGATAATCGCCTGGATCTATGTCTCTGTTGAAGTTGTCAAGGCAATGCGGGCACAGGTAGAGTCGCTTCTTCTTATCAACTCCGAAAAAATGTTGGACCGCTGCCGGAGATAAGAGGTCCATCACGACCTTGATCTCTCTCGCGGCGTTGTTGAGTGAATAGTCGCCTCCGTCGAGTTTGGTATCCGGGGCATTCTGGATAAAGGAAGCACGCATGTGCGCCCAATTTCGGTCGGGGAATAGGTCCTTGTAGAGAGCTAAGATAGTCTCCAGCACCTCAGATGTTGTGACCTTGAGGTTCTTGTCGACCGAGTGAAAGATTCGGTTGCGGCTGTCCCGCAGCCTATGAAAGCGTTGAGAGAAGTCCGCAGAGAACGGATTGGCGGATACTGAGTTGTACAGCTTCACCAAATCCTGGGCATCAACTGTCCGTAGGTCCGAGAACCGCGCATTCTTGGTGGGATCGGGCCACTTGCTAGGCGGGTCTGCCAACAAGAGGAACGGAGTGATCGCCGCGATCTTCCCTTTCAGTATCAACTCGGTGCCTTGTTGCGTCACGGCCAAAGCCGAGGCAAGGCGAGATTGAGCTGCTCCCCAATAGTCCTCAGACACCTCCTCCTTATCAATCCCCCAACTCTCGGCCTCGCTAAGGCCAGTCCACAGGCGGGCCACGGTGTCCCATGCAAAGTCGAACAACTCGTGCCCGGCATCGTAGAAATCTTGAGTGGAAGGGATGTCGGAAATCACTGACTGCCACAGTTCTTTAAACGTGCTGCCTGTATAGGGGCGCGGGAATCGTACACGGCGAAGAATACCGCAGTAGCTTCGTGCTCAGAGCTGCTACTGGGAGAATGTGGTCGGGGGACTGATCAAACTGTAATAGGTCTGCTTTCGGCCAATCGCGGTCTATCTCCGCACGTCGGCCAATGTCAGGTATCGGTAGCCGCGGTCATCGTGCGCCCCACATCGACTGTCCGTCCCGCGTCTGAAGCTGCCGTTTGGGCAAGGCCGGTCTGCAGCGGTTGCGGTCCTTCAAGCCGGTGAGCCGAGCGGCGGACTAGCTAGCGCTACGAACCGGACGTCCGCGGGCCCTGCTCCACCGCTGTCGTTACCGTTTGCACTGTGAATTGGGACGTCTTTGCGTAACGTACCGTCGCGATATCGCGTCATGTCCGCGACAGCGTCAATTCTTTGAATTCTTCGCCAAGGAACCGAAACTTGTGCCGGAAAAGTCCGGCGAGCTTGGTATCTGCGGTCGCAAAGAAGATCTGTCGAGATCCATTGATCGCCAAGTGGCGCAGATGGTCCAGGAACGACAGGACGTTGATGTCGTCCACGTGTGCAACCGGATCGTCGAAGAGCAATACTGGTGGCCCGGAGCGAAGGCGGCCGTTCATCGCCAGGAAAAGTGAAAGTGCGAACGCTGCGCGCTGTCCGGTGCTCATTTGATTAAGTTCCACCTTGCCGCCCGTCTTGCGGCGGACGATAGCCAGCGCGCCGTCGTCTCCCTTTAGTTCAAACTCATTCGGCATGTGGATGCTGGCGAACGTACGCGCAATCTCCTGTGCATTCTCGGCAAGAATCTGGTTGGTCAGTTCTCCGCCTGAACTTTGTTGCGTCAAGGTATCTAGAACGCCCTCGGCATCTACCAGCCGCTTGATCCTGGTATCGCACGCCTCGATCTTCTCAGCGAAGTCTGCGACTGCCTTAGTTTCCTTGTCGAGTGCTGCATCGTTCGAACTTTCCTGTGCGACGGCGGTAGCGACCCTTGCCACAAGCTGCTGACTCATGGAAAGATCGACCGCGATTTCGTTGGCGGTCATGTCTGCGCCGATGGTCATCATCGACGCGAGCACTTCCCGAGCGCCGAGCGCGGCTTCCATGTTCGAGACCTGCTTCTGAACCGCCTTGGCGAGCGCGTCGGCACCGTCGGGAAGCGCGATCGATAGCCGTTCGGCCAATGCTTCGCATTCGCGCTCGATATCAGCCGATTCCTGCAGGGCGTTCCTAGATGCTTCTCGAGAAATCGATAGCGCCTTCTTGTGCTCCGCTTGCGCAAGATGCAAATCATCGAGCGATGGCAACTCAGCCAGACCCGCTGCTAGCAATCTGTCGGAGAGGTTTTCTGCAGAGAGACCGTCGGCCAGCAACTGCTGAAACTGGCTTTGTACCGTCGCAAGACTTGTGCGTTCGCGTTCGAGCAGTGCTTTCTCCTGATCGATCTGTGCGAGCGCTTCAAGAACTGCCGTCGATCGAGTGCCGTCACCCAGGAATGCCCGAATGGGCTCGAGTGCCGACTGGGCCGAATGGACAACGACCAGTTCCTCGTCCGCCCGCGCAATTTCCGCTTGGAGCAATGCCGCCTGCGCTGACGTGTTGCTGTCGACCTCAGACGTCATCCGGATGAGCAACTGACCGCTCTCGAATTCCGTGTGGCAGACCGGGCAGTGGTCGGGATTTGGGACGCGCTGCAAGATATCTCGAGCTGTCGCACGCAGGCGCTGCATGAGCACCGTCAGGCTGCCCTGAGTGCTCTCCAAGGCCTGAAGAGACGCTCGGGCTGTGGTTGCCTGACGTTGGAGCTCCTGCGCGCGCGCTTGGACTGCAGAAAGAGCTGCCTCGACGCCCTGGTCCAATAGGTGCTCCGCGACGTTCCCGCGCACGTCGTTGACTACGGGCGCTAGCCTTGCCGCGCGTGTTCGGAAACTGTCTTGCTTCTCCCGCACTTGCTTGGCCAACTGCGCAAAGTTCGCGCGCCCGTATGGCAAAAGTGCCTCGACCGCAGCAAGCCGGTCTGCCGTCGTCTGCGCGGCACGCTGGGCCTTGGATTGCTCCAGTTTGGCAGCCTTGGTGCGCTCATCCATTGCCGCCGCCTTGCCGGCCTCTTCGTTCAGGTTCGCCAAGAGCTGCAGCGCGCTTTGCGGATTGCTATGCAGGACGTCGACCGACGAATAACGCAGTAGTTCTGTTGCTGAGACCGATTCTTGCAGCATCTCGCGCAACGCAGCGATACCGGCTTTGTCTTCCGGAGGTTGTAGCCATCCCAGCCGCTTCACAGCGCCAAGCAATTCCAGGAAGAGACTGTCGGAGAGCTTCGGCGCATTCTTGATGGTTTCAACACGGGCTGACGCCGCCGCCTTCAATTGCTGATGGGTCTCTTTGTCGCGGCGTAGCCCCTTCAGCTCATCGCGCACCTGTTCGACAACTCGTCGAAGGCGATCGGCCAGGTTCTCAGCAGCCGCTCCAAGCACAAGGCGCGTGACGTCGGCGCCGATCTGATCCGAACTCGCCGATACGCTTAGATTCACAGCCGCATCTGTATCGAGAAAGTTGAACTTACCGAAGCTGTCCTGAATGCTGACCTTCTTGAGTTCGGTCTTCGCATACCAGTTCGCGTGGCGCGCTCGCAGTCGCGCCGCGTCGCTCGTGGAGGAGAGCTTCTCTGCAGTGTCTGCCAGCTCCAAGGTTACAGAGGTCGGGTCCAGCAAGACGGAGGAACGTCGGTTTCGTCCGCAGTACGCAAACTCGATCGCTTCGAGTAGCGAGGTCTTTCCCACGCCGTTGCTGCCGACGATGAGATTGACGCGCCCCAAAGGGTGGTCCTTCTGCTCAGGCTGTGGCCGAAATCCCTTGATGATCAGCCGTTTCAGAAAGTGGCCGGCGGCCGCCTTTTCCGCCTGTAGTAGCTCCATTGGAGAGACCGGTCTTGCAGCCTTGTCCTTTGAGCCAGCAACGATACGACGAACGGCGTCGGGTACCGAGATATCGTCGTCCAAAATGAACCCGAGCCCGTGCTGCTCTAGCGTTTGCGACCAAGTGGTCGCCAGATCCACAGGCAATGCGCCAGCGGGCGCGGCCGGGCTTCCATTGGCAAGAAGTGTGTGTATGTCGCCTTCCCGAACTACCTGCTTGCGGGCGTATTCCCGATCCGCCTCAACTGTGGCTTTCAGTCGGCCGAAATCCCCGCGTGCTGAGTCTTCGTCGCTCGTGACGAAATAGAGGTAGTGGCTCCATCGCAGATCCGTAGCGACCTGTGTAGAGAAGTACATCGGCGAAAGCAATTCTTCTTGATATCGTTTTAGAGATGCGGCCGTTGTCGCCAGCTGATCGTTCAGATCGAAGTAGCGGATTGCATATTCACGCGCGCCGAAACGATCGACCCCCCGAAACACCCCGGGGCTCACGTTTTCGAGTTCGGGGTATCGACCCCTGAGCATCGCTTCCACCTGATGGGCATTGATCATGACCTGTCTTCCGCGAAATCCACCGGCGAAGCGCTGGCGGGAATGTCGATAAGATTCGTACCTTGCGGGCCACGAGCGCCATAGTTGTTATCTCTGCGAAAGACAACGCATAGCCGATCCTGCGCACGAACGATCGCATCCGTGAGTTCGTCGCCACTCTTGCCCTCTCTGATAGCGACACTGAGCGCATGGCCTACGATGGCCTGTGTGAGCTTCTGGTGAACGACATCGATCTCCGCATCGTCAGCCTGATCAGCCAGATAGACAAGCGCGGCCGATCCGCGCCCTCCCACGGACGGCTCTACGTTGTGGTGCGGCGTCTCCCGGCGCCAAGTAAAGCGGAAACCGTCGGCCAGATCCCGCACAGGCGCGGGCCATGGCACAGGACTCTGGGTCAGCCTGATCGCGTCATGTGCGCGCTGCAGTCGCGTTCTGCGAAAGGCGACGCCCGGTCTAGTAGGTTCGATCTCCTGATGGACCGTCACCCTGCGAATCGATTCCTCGTCCCGGTCCAACTGGAACGCGTCAAGCTCGGTGACTGCGTACCAAGTCGTTGGATTCCCACGAGGGCCGACAAGAACTTCTATGGCCCTCTCTACCGCAAGCGGGCTCGCTTGCGATGTCTGCTGTAGCGGACCGGCGATGGCCTGATAGCTGGTCAGTGCGACAGCGAAGCCGTCATGGGCAATCGCACCGGCTTCCCAGGCGTCCGCGGCAGAGTTCCATGTCCACCGCTCTTCGACCGCGACAAAGTTCTTTGGCACGATGGCTTGTTCGCCGGCAAAGAGCAGCTTCTGCTTTTGCAGTTGAAGGATTTGACCTTCGTAGTTCAGGAAGAAGGAATGCCATCGTTGCGCCAACACGCTGTAGTAAAGCCCTCGTCGGTGCAGTTCGTCGATCAAGCCATCGTCCGCGCCGAACTTCGCTGGCGGCGCATACCAAGCGGACCCTGCGACGTTCTTCCACTCGGCAAACTTACCGCCGCCTTTCACCTCCTTGACATTTTGGGCCCAGTTCAAACACAGCAGTTCGACATGGCTGCTGGTGCCGACGGCGCACAGCCGCGCTCGATATGCAGCATAGTCGGCGTGAGCAGGCTTGGGATTGAGCTGGATGTGGATGAGCAAGCAGTTGAGGTGAGCCTGATCGACGTGGCTGGAAAAATCGAAGGCGTCGGAGCAGATGATCGACAGCAGACTCATCTTGCCGGCGCCACGATTGAATGCGTAAATCGCCTGTCCGACACACAGCGAGGTTTGCTCAATGTCGCGGTAGTCCCTGCATGCGACGGTCTTGAACTGCGCAAGTAGAAATAGCACCTCTTGCCCATTGGCGTCTTGGGCCCAGAAGACGTAGAGCAATGTGTCGACGTAGCGCCGCTGCGCCACCTGTCGTGGGTCGAGCGGCTCGTGGTAAAACACGCACTGATTCCCCGCGTTGCAGCGCTCAGCCAGTGATTGGATTTCCACCGGGGGGATGCTTTCGCAACCGAGAACCCAGAGGGCTCCTACCGGCGGGCGATGTTGTCCCGCAACAATTTCGTCTACGACTGTCCAGGGCACGCAGTATTCAGGCGCAACCACCAGATCTGCGTGAGCTTGAACTGCAGCAGCGACAAAGCCGCTGCAAAGAGCATGGCCCAGCTTCGCGTCCGCGTGACCGACCCGCACGTCATTTGCTTCGATGACGCCGGAGGGCTGAAGCAGAAGGGCACGATAAGGTTCCCGCACGGGATTGAGCGCCTGAAGCGCAGCCAGCGTAAGCGGGCGCGGCCGCTGAGCCAACACATCCTCAGCGTCAACAATCGTGATTGCCACTGCCTCTCCTCGGTCAGATGACGTTAGCGCAACGCTGGGCGAGGTTCGCATCTCAGCGGCGACTTACGCCTATTATTTCTTTGGTCGGTCTCAGTGTAACGAGTCGTTCGAGCGTACGATTCAACTTCGAGCGCCGTTTCCGTTGCAAGAGGGCAAAAACATTCTGTTCGTTTCGCGCCACTTGAAGGACACGAACAGACCCCAGCCCAATAGTCACGATTCGAGGTGTTGGGCAAGGGTGCCAACCGCTGACTGGCAGTCCAGTTTCGAGACGGGTAGCCTCGGGTGGCGAATTCTGGATAACGACTGGTCCCGCGACCGCCGACACTTGGCCGCCAAGCTTTAATGACCGCCCCCAGTCTGAAGCGCACATTCACCGACGTCGCATCTCGCCCGGAAGGACCTACCAGGGCAATTGCGGCGTGACGTACGCTGGCACTTCTCCGGGGGGTCAGACCCGAGCCCAACCACCAACGGAGCCGCAGCGCAACGCTGGGTTTGCGGCGGCCACCCGTCCCGAGCACACACAGATGCGCATGACGGACCCGCTCGGCTGGAGTCCTCTTGATGTGAACCGTGCGTAGCGCCTTCAGCTTTTGGCAGGGCTGCTCGACGCCGCTTCCAGAGGGACGCGCGTTGCGTGTAATGGGGAGTGCGTTCTCTGGCGGGATTTAGCAGAGGCCCAAGGCGTCTACCTTAAATTTGACACATCGGCTTGTTTGCGCTTGGTGCACCCCCACACGGCGGAGTGAGGTGCCCCGTGCTCTACGGCCAATCTCGAAGCTGTTGTTGCAATCGTGCAACCGATAGGCGAAAAATAGTTTTGAAGCAGCACGAAATCCTTATCTCCCTCCGAAGCGACCGCGAAACGTAAAACCTTCGACTACTTTTTCAACGAAGCTATATATACAAATCGGCAGTTTTCGGGATGTTTAGGGGCTGTTCCAAATTTGCGCTCTCAAAAACACGAGCTCAAAATTGCCTCACTTTGAAAGAATTCACACGCCCCCCGATGGTTGCAACTGAAATTGCCAACCCAACTCACGTGACGTTGAACCTTGCTATGGAAGCAAGAGTTCATCTGAATTCCCGTCGCGTCAATCTAATACGTCACACCTTTTGAGCTGATTCGTCGACATACCGACTAATCAGATTTGCATCGGCATTTTTTGCCGAGGCGAGCAGCCGCATTCGTGCATTTCGCAGGAAGCGGCGATATCTGGACCTTCAATGAAAGTACATATGGACAAATTCGAATATCTGGATGAACTGGCCAACCGCATCGCTGCTGGTGACGTGCGCGGATTTCATGCCCTGAGCTCCGGGGAGAAGTGCTACGTCGCCCTGGCTGCCAACAACCAGGCCCTGCTGGAGGAAGACGGCTACACCATCGTCCAGGCATTCGTGCGCCTCGATGCCGACTGGCGTGTGCATCTGCTCACAACATGGCGCTACGCCAGCGTGCAAGCATTCGCCCGGCCTGAATGGACAAGTGCACGGAGGGCAGCGCAATGATGGACTTCATGATGCCGATGGTCTCGACCTGGACCATCAATGAACGAGGCATCAGTGCCTCTGGCGAAGAAGACAGCCGCAACGCAAGTACATTCCTGCAACAAAACCCATCTCTGATGCAGGCGCTGGCTCGTCGAATGGAGCGTGCCATGGAAGCAAGCAACGCTCCCACAGTGTCAATTTCGCAGGCAACGGAAACGCTGGTCACTGCGGCTGCCGCTGAGACCGAACAATCCCAGCGCGAAGTACAACTGGCGCCAGTGGCAACCCAGGCGCCGCTGTTAGCACCCACGCCGGCACAGCCTCTCCGATTCGAGAGCGCCCTGCAGAAGTACCTCCAAGCCTGCGCAACTCGAAAGATGCACAACGCCAGGACCAGCCAGGACAAGGAGCGCCTACTGCGGTCGTTCTGTGACTTCGTATACGACGAGTGGCCGCAGCTGGGTACCGATCCTTGGGTGCATCAGCTCGACTGCACTCACGTGACAGCCTTCCTGGACGACCAGGCGGAGCGGCCAGCAAAGACGCGCGGCAGTGCAAAACGCGCCGAGAAAACACCTGCGCCTGAAACGATGGCCGCAACTGGCACCGTGGAAGCCGGGACACTGCTGAAGAAGGTGGGTGACATTCGCCACTTCTTCAAATACATGAGGCGCTGGAAGGCAACGATCGAGGACGTCGTCGGCGATCTCGAAGAGGATGCAGCAATCTGGCGTCAACAAGCTCGCGAGCGCGACTTCCACTACCGCCCGTTCAGTAGCACGGAGATGGCCGCGATCTTCAGCCCCGCCGAGTTCCTCATCCACTCACGCGATCCGGACTACTTCTGGTGCCCGTTGCTCGGCGCCCACCTTGGTGTTCGGCTCGGTGAAGTCGTAATGGCCGAAGTGGACGACATCGGCCAAGCACCCTCGGGTGTCTGGTACCTCGACGTACTCCACGCAAAAAATTCCAACTCAAAGAGGCTGCTGCCGATCACCCAACCCCTCATCGATCTGGGCTTCCTCGACTACGTTGAGCACGTACGAGCACTAGGCGGCACAAAGCTATTCCCGCACAGGAACTGGTCGAACAAAACAGCTCTCCGGCAACCGTCCAAGAATCAAAGTCGGCGCTTCGGTTCCCTAATGGACAAGGTCGGCATGAAAAACGCCGACGAGGTATTCCATTCATTCAGGCACACCATCATCTCCGCAATGGCCGATGCAAATGTTCACCTGAGCATCGCAAAGCAAATCGCTGGGCATGAAGCCCAAGAATTCGCCATCCGGACCCACCGGATCAGCGTCGCCGAAGCCCGCTCTGTCCACTCGACCTACATCCACATGACAGATGTCCGCCTCGGCGTAGATTGCCCGCTGACTAAGCTGAAGTCCGAACTGGAGCGAAGTGTTCATCTACCGCTGGACTACTCGAGGCTGAGCCTGGCTGCCAAAGTGGTGAGCAAGCACCTGCGTCACGTTGGCGGCGAATTCAGGGCGGGCTGGCCTCCGCAGAGGTTGGACTACTCACAAAAGATGGTCGCGAGCATCGCGGCCCACAAGCCGAAGCCAACGCAAAATCGCGTTGCCGCCAAAGTGGTGGACATCAACGCCATGCGGCGCCGGATGGACGCATGACAAGCTACTGGGCATCACCCTGCGAGGTCGGCGGCGAGGCACCTGAGTCGCTGGCGAAATCTTGCGCATCGAACGACCCAACGAATACAGCGGCGCAAACCGAAGTCGCTGAACTGCTCGAGTCTTGCCGTTTCTTCATGGTCGCTGCGTTCGTCCATCGATTTCCTACGGATAGCGAGTTCGGCGCCGCTGCGATCGAACAGCTGCACCGTGCGAGCGTTCGTTGCAACGATGCCGAAACGCGCGCTGGGGGTCCAGCATCACTCGACCTCGCCCTCGACGCTTGCACTCACGCCCGCGCGGCACTGGTGCTTGCAAGATGCGCCACCGTCGAAGGCTGCCGTGTCAATCCTGCGTCCGGTTCCAAAAGAATCGAGCGGGCGAAACGGCTTGCAGAGCATGCGAAGCTTTGCGCAGAACGGGCGTTGAACGAGCTGGCCACGCTAAGCTTCGCAAACGCCTTGCGAGAATCGAGACTCACCATCCGTGCCTCTGCCATTGCGACGCGGACCACTCAGCCCACCTCGCAACAGCGGGTTGTTGATCTGGCGGCCGCAAGGCGTCGCCGAATCAAGAACGATCAGGACACAACAGTGCCGCAGGCGCCGATCATCCGATGAAGAGCGCGAAATTCGAGCACCGGAAGCCGCGCGCATAGCCCTTGAATCGGCCTGCCCCGCCCTAAAATACTATTAGTCGAACCGCAAAGTTGTCGAAGCCTTCTCAGGCCTAGATGGAATCCCCTTCGGGGGTGTAGCGGGCCTTAGGGTCCGCACGGGCAGCGGGGAGATCACGGTGAATACCCGCCCGTGGGATGCTGCTCTGCGGCATGCCCACGCGCGCGAGGGCAACTGCAGTGAAGTGGCATCCGTCTTTCTTAACCCTCAAGGAAAACGCGATGATCCCAAACAACCCGACCCCTCCCCAAAGCAACCTTGCAGCCCCTGCAACTACCAGTGCGTCAGTCCGTAACCTCAGACCGGTGCCCCAATTGCGGACTGACGTCGCCGCACTCATCAAATTGTGGAACGTTACCCAGATTCACCCTGGAACCTCCGGCGCACTTGCCGCGCTTTCTGTCTTGCTCGGCCTGTACAACGGCTCACGGTTTCCAATGGATCTGACCAAGCTTCGTACACTTGATGATGGGAACTTCCAGGCCGCTATCTCGGTGATTACCTCTGACTGCCGGTTTTTCGAAGGCGAGGTTCACTACCTTTTGAATTTGGTCACCGGGAGACACGACTTCGGCGACCGCCTGGAAAATCTGGCATCTGACTATCGCCTCAAGGGGCGTGGCCTGAAGAAGAATATGAGGAAATGCTCTCCTGCGGTTCTGGTGCTCTAGGAGCGAACGCATTTAGTTCATCAAGTGCTGCGTCGGTGAGAAGCCGGCGCAGCTAACAAAAGACTCAGGTGCTTTTCCGGTTGAATGTCATTCAGTGGCGATGGACCCGCAGCCTCGTATGCAGGAACTCCTCGAACCTTAACGCTATCAGCACTGATGCTCGCCACGCTCAACGCCTAGCCCATTCCCTTGCGGCCCACCTCGAACTTGCTTTACGCTCAAGCGCGTTTGCTCGAAAAGGTATGCATGGCTCAGGAACACATTCCCACGCATTCGATTTATCTATGCTTGCCGCGTCCGCAACGCGAATTGCCTTCTAAGCAATCGGGCACTGACCGTTTCGAGTCCTTTCAGGCCATGGTCAACGACGCTTGGAAAGAGGACCAAGTGCCCCCCCGCTACGCCTGGGTTAGGTACTCGTTATCAGTGGGTACACCGCTTGCCACCTTCATTGAAGCCTTCCGTGGGATGGCCGCGATCAAATCTGCCTTCGGGGTTCGGGTCTTTGTTCATCCTGTGCGTATGGATCACCACGAGATTGAGCTTGCTGACTTCGACCAAATGGCAGACCCGGATAGAGGAGTTCACGAGATTGAGGCTAGATGGCGAAAGAAGCGATGTGACGGCGGGAGCCACGTGTTCTTTGCCGTGGCTGCCTCAGGCGGTGAGGTCAACGATCCGAATGCGCCCGGGCTCCAGGCCCTCGAGGCCTTAGAAGCTCTGATTCGAATCACGCTTGGAGCGATGATAGTGGTGCACCCGCGACGGACCATGCATGTGGACCTTGTTTCAGGCGAGGCGTTTGCTGTCGACGAAGGGACTACGTTTCGTGCGTACGGCCCGGCGGAACTTCCGCGCAGTGACCAAGATTCGTTACTTACGGCCATTCATCTGGCGGAGCAATCAACTAACTTGCCGGCCAACGTCAGTGGTCGACTTTCACTCGGTATGCGGTGGGCCAATATGGCCTTCAATGCGCATGACTTTCTGATGTTCTGGACCGCGATTGAGATATTGACTGGTGCTGATGGGCGTAACGTCTTCAAGATCGTCGCGACGGCCTACGGCCACCGAAGGCCGAACGAGTTTGCGAAGGAGCTTGGTTTGGACGTGATCTGCCAGCTACGCGGAGACCTGACACACTCAGGGCTCCCGGTACATCTCCCACCAGAAGTGGCGTCTTATTTAAACGCGCTTATCCATGACATTGCTCGCCATATCGTGGGCCTTCCATGCCTGCGGTTAGCGCAACGATCTCTCGCCGAACGCCGCGTTGGGGAATGGTTTATTGGTTTGGTAGCGGCTCGGGTCGGTCACCGACAGCGAGGCCGAACGATATGAGCGGAGCAGACATCGCCCTAGTTTGCTCCAACGATCTGTTTGCGATCAGGATTCCGGCGGTAAGTTGTTGCGGACTCGGGTCCCAGAAGACCTAAACAACGATCGCATTGCCTCGCGGACTGCACTGAATCCCAATTGGCGCAAAAATTTGCCCATGAGTACCGCATCGCCAAATCTTTAGGGGGTGCTGCGTAGGAATTCAACGGCTTCTGACTTCCAAGGACAGATGCAATCCTCCCCAGACGGTCTCTCTCAACTTTAACCTCACCAGTACATTGCCGTGGAGCGCCTGAAGACGATCAGAAATCGTCACGGCCGAGGGACCCGCCGCGGTGGCTGCCTATTCGCCGCCGTTCGCGATCGGTCGCATCCCATCGCCAAGTTTGCAGAGACACCGACGCCGCCCCTCCCTTTCACCATCAACCGTCGTCACCTGGGCTTCCTCGAATACCTCCTAAAGCGGGGACGCTTTGTCGGAGGATCGCTTCGTGCCCATAAGATCAAATCAGCCCAGCTTCTTTTCGGACGTGCGCGCTCCAGCCTTGGAGGACTTCCGTGCTTCCGCCTCCTTGGTCTTCATGGTTATCAGAGCGCTACCTGAGTTCGCCTTCACAGGATGGGCAGCTTTCACTTCGTCAGGGGCCACTGAGCCGCCGCCGCGCTTGAGTCCTGCGTGTCCATAAAAACTTGCTGTCTTTTCCACGCGGTGCCCTAAGGCCGCCGAGATTTCGGCGCGCCCCATGCCTGACGCCTTGCAGTCAGACGCGAAGGCATGGCGCAATGAGTAGCCAGTTACGCTGTGCGGATGGTCCGGAAAAGCTCTCTTGACCGCGTTCGAGACTGCTTTCGAAAACGCCGCCGCTGGGTTGGTGTTGAGCCTGCCGACGTAGCCGATCTCGGCCCGGCCGCCTAGTCGCTCTACCTCCGCTGCAACTGTTCGCACAATTCCGGTCACGTCGATGTTGCGCAGGTTCCATTTCATGACACGCCAGTCCTGGCCCTGCTGGATCCCCAGCTTCGCGCCTTGAACTGTGGCGATGAGCCAGCCGTCAACAATGCTCAACTTCACACCAAAATAAATCTCTTCCGGTCGCACGCCGGTTAGGGCGGCCGCAAGGAACACCATGCGCCACTGGGGCAAACGACTCGCCAAGATTTCGCGCCAATCGACCGGCAGGAGTCGCAGCCCTTTTCGCATTGACTTTCGCGGCTTTCGATTCGCTAGTGCCGGCAGCCCCTTGGGGCGGGTGCTGATGATCTGCCCATAATGCTCGGCCAGGCTAATCGCGGCAAGCCAGCGCGCGTGCCTCGGGTGCGAAGGCTTGTCAGCGCCCTTACGCCCTATGCGGTCCTGCCATTTGAGCGCGCGCTCCGCCTTGCGCATGGAAACGTGTGTCACCGCCGCAGCCCGGGTGTACCAAGTGCTGTCCGAACTCGTATCCATGGCGGCAACCCAGACCTGCTCGGGTGACTTTCCTCCCCTCATCAGCCGGCGCGCCTCTACGGCATAAGCCGCTTGACTCTTTGCGCTCGCTTTTTTTGCGTCAAGTCCCTGTCGGACTTCTAGGCCATTCACGTGCTCCACCCATGCCCGCATGCTATCCCGGACACCTTTAACAATTGCGAAAGCTTCATCACGCGTTCGAGGTTCTTTTGTTTGCGCTGCCGACTTCGTGCCCGCACCTCCCGTATTTGCTTGCTTCTGGATGCGGTTGACAAACTCCACCCATGCTTGTTTGGTCTCCTGGACGGCTTTCACAATGTCGAGCGATTCAGCACGGGTTAGGGTTCCTTCCGTTTGCGCTGGCTGTATCGTGTCCGCATCTCTCGTATTCGCTTGCATCGTGTGCCTCCTTAGACTTCGTCTTGTGAGACCTTTTGGCACGCCTTCTCGTCGTGCCAAAACGTCTCTCTATGGTGCTCGGCACCCATCGACGGTGGCACTTCGCACCACCTACCAACCGATCTCCGGCAAAAGAAGCCTCACCCAACCTGGCGGTTGAGCGAGCCTTATTCGCCATCGATCGGTTCCTTATTTCCCCTGCTTCTACTTCTGTTCTTCGCTGCGCATGACAGGTGAAATAAGGAGCAGGGCTGGTCGCCCTGGAATTCATCAATCGCCCGTCATCGGATCCGCAGCGGGCAGCGCGAAGCGCAGCCCGTTGTATCCATGTCCAGCTCGCAGTAACCCGGCCCCTTGGGCTTTCGGCTGAGCACTGCCGATGCCTTGACGGGTTCACAGTAACGCTGTGCCAGGCTGGCCCGGTTTGACGGTTACTGTGAAGTGGCCGGGATACCCCTCACGCTGTCACGTAAGGGCGGTGCGGGGTGTCTGACCCGCTTGTTGATTCGAGGCGTTGCGGTCATCAGTTTTCGAACGCTTACCGACGGCGCTCGTGACCTTGAGCCACGTCTCGAATGCGGCTAAAAATATCCCGAGGTCAGGTGGTGCGACGGTCGTATTGAGACTGACGGTAATGCCCGATTTTCCTGTCTTGAAGGTGCCGACTTTTTCCCCGTCGACAAGCACGGCCCTGGGCGTGTTGAACGATTCAACGCGATTCCCAATCAGGGTATCGAGCACCGTTTGGATGGGCAGTCGGGGATCTGCCTTGCACAGCTCAAGAGCCCGAGCCTCGACCCCGGCACGGTCACACGCAACTGCATCCGACAGAGGCTTCGCGTGCCCATACTGAAGCTTAAGCACGGAAGGAAAAGCGGCGAGGACTACCTCCGGCAGTTGAGCCAACGCCGCGGCCTTGCTAATCATCCCGTTATCGATGTCTACTGCCTCTGCAAATTTTCGCAACGAAGGATAGGCCTTCGACTGCACAGCGTGACTGGCGAGCCTCCCCAGCTCGATGGGCCGGAACGGGACACGGCCGAAGTTTTCAGCCACGCGCTCCGCCAGAACGGCGACCGAGCTGAGCGAGGACGCGATGATGGCCTTCACCGTCATATTCAAGTATCGGCACGCAAGCACGCGTCGGTGTCCGAAAATCAGCTCGTACTGAGGCGGATCGGACTCGGTTAACCTCACCTTGACGGGCTGTACGTTTCCGCCGGCAGCACGAATGCTGTTGACTAGAGTTTGAAACTCAGGATCCTTTGGTGAGATCGGATCGCGATTCGGCAAATCGCCGAAGACGATGAGGTTCGGATCGATATCGAGCAAAAGCTGCTCAGGGGCCGTCGACTTGCGCGGCGAGATAACGTGTTTATTCGTTGACATGGGATGTCCTTCAGTAGAGTGAATTTGAGTGCGCGTGCAGGCGCGTCCAACAGCAAGCCATCGGCGTGAACTGCACCAAGTTAAGCGAGACGGAGTACGTCTCGTCGCAGGGCCTCGCACTCTGCTGGGACACCGGAAGGCCGGTCATTAAATTGACCGCGCAAGTCGCCCGCGCCTTGCGCGGACTAGGATTAAAGATGGTGTGTCCCCCGAACGAAAATTCAGTGTAGGAGGTTTTTTCGAGGAAGTGGCGGGGTGGAAGCAGTTAGAGCTCGGTAAGTTTCGCGCCGCAACTGACCCATAGGTCCGCCCGGATAGTAGGTACGAGTTGGTCGGCCGGTCTTGCTGCAACGCCCACCTAATTCGCAGACCATTTGAGCTTCAAGGAGTTCTTCTAGGGCCTGCCTGTCGCACATCCCATTAACAAGGCTTGAAATCACGATACCAGGTGTAGCCGCGATGCGTGAAAGCAACTTTGCAATGCGAGAGGCGTGGCGTGAAGCCCTGGCCCCGATACCCTCGTAGTTGACCAAGTTTGAGAATCGCTGCTCCAACGATCGGTCAATGGTCCTTCGCGCCGGGACTGCGTAAATAGAAGCGTACGGGTCTCTTAACAACAGAGGCCCCAGGTGCTCATGGCGCGACCATCCGTCACGCAGCGCCAACCGGCTTCTTGGCACTTCGGACATGCCGAGATAGGTCATGCGCCCGCGCTCTATCCCTGCGTAAATGACCCTTTGCGTCCATATCGGGTGCGACGGCGCCTTTTGAACCCGTTGCTCCGCGTAGAGAAGAAATGCGGACGCCCGCATTTCTTCGATCCCACCGACCAGCCTAAGCAAGTCTCGAACTTCATCATGCGGGCAGTCGGACTCGGCCAAGGCCCCTGGCAGTCGCCTAAATTTCC
The DNA here is from genome assembly GCA_040386635.1 of Pseudomonadota bacterium. Lineage (GTDB taxonomy): Bacteria > Pseudomonadota > Gammaproteobacteria > Burkholderiales > Burkholderiaceae_C > Ramlibacter. Next base: position 52,514 of record JAZKFD010000086.1, on the reverse strand, counting down.
CCAACGGCAGATGATCGCGCTTCATATCACGCCTTTCTCGTTGACGTTCTTAGGGGAGGTGCGGAATCGCCCGAAGTCCAGCCCCATGCTCCGCAATGCACCAACTCGCATATCCTGGTACTGAGCTTCCGAGATTCTCTTCAGCGCCGGCATTGCAGGCTGCAGTTCCGCCGGAACCGAAAGAACAGTAGCGCGGGCAATGCGCTCGACAGTTAGCACGTGCCCGTTCAGGACACTTTTTGCGACAGCCCCCAGATCAAGCGAAAGCCGATCGAGTAGCGTTTGGTAGTGACCCCCCATGGAGAACACATATTTTTTGAAGTGATCCGTCACGTCGCCGAAATGCTCGAACGCTCGCTCGGCGTTGATTTTCGCGCGGAGGAATTCTTTTGCTGAATCATCTGTGGCTTTTCCAACAACCAGGTATCGACCGTATTCATCCATTTTGTACGCCTTCAAAGGTGAGTGTGTGACGTGACTATAGTCGCTATTTATGCGTGCGTCAACTTGTGTCGAGGAGCTGTATCAGCACGCCCATCCCGTATGCACACCGATATCTCGGCAAATCAATTTAAGTGATGCGTGACTATAGTCTGTGGACTATAGTCACGCGCGTGCGCATGATGGCCAACATGCCTGATGCACGCGATCAACACCTCATCGAAGCTTTCGCCTCGGTGCTCAGAGACGCCCGCGCCAAAATCGGCGCTTCTCAGGAAAGTCTGGCAGAGGCTGTCGGTGTGGATCGCACCTACATCGGCCTCCTTGAAGCTGGCAAGCGCCAGCCCACGCTCAGTGTAATTTGCGGATTGGCTCTCGCGTTTGGCCAGTCCCCGGGAGCGCTCATACAGCGCGTGCACAAGCTGTCACTCAGTTCTAAAAAGCAAAAGTGAATTGATCCGTTTCCTTGAACGGCTCAGAATGTGGCACGCACAGTCCTCACTTCCTGAAAGAACCGGGGCGTCAATCGGTCCCTATCTCCTTCCTGCGCTTGCCCGGCTGGCGACAGACGGCTGGCCTCAATAAGGAGAGAAAACGTACTGCAGTGCCTCGGGTGAGGAAGACCTGCTCGCGGCGGCCCTGGATGGCTTCGCCGACCAGGGCCTCGGCAGCCCCGTCGCCATACATCTCAGCCGTATCGATCAGCGTCATGCCGAGGTCGATGCCGTGCCGTGCCGCAGCGTGTCGATCTCCTGGGATCGCAGGCGCGAATCTTTGCCCATGCGCCAGGTTCCCTGGCCGAGGGCCGGCACCGTTTCACCGCAGGGCAGCGCGATTGCTTCATGGGGCGAGTACCGCGAGCGGCTGGAGCCGCTCAATCAGTGCCACGGGCGGGAACCGTCCAACCCGGGACTTGCCGCTGCGTCGACAGCGCGCGCAAGCACAGTGCTCCGCCTACACGCAGCAGCCACATCCCGCCGCATGCCGCAAGCGCGCATAGCGGCCATCCTGGGTGTCTCGCTCATGCAGCGAGCTCAGGCCGCTCACGTGCGGGCTGGCCACGGCCACGCGCGTGACGGTTTCACCGCACTTCGGGCAATCCGCCCCGCGGTCACGGTCTGCGATGCGCCGCGCGCTACACCTCTTGGAGCGACTCAGTGCCGTCTGCAAATGCCGATGCATCGTGCGACAGGTTCTCGATCGCGTCGAGCAGGCACCTTCTGGTCGCTGCAATATCCTGAGGAGAAACCCCTGCCAAGGCTATCGAGTTGACCTCAACCGCAAGGGGCACAAGGACCTGCTCCAATGCCCTGCCGGTTGCAGTCAGGAATACATAAATGTTCTTCTTGTTGACTGCGTTGCGCTCCAGCGTGATGTAGCCCAGCGACTCCATGGCGCGCAATGCGACGAATGTCGTAGGCTCCATGAGGCCGGCCTCGATACTCAGTTCGCGCTTGGTGAGACCATCGCGTTGCCAGAGAATTCGCAGGAAGGACCAGTGCCCCAACTGCACGTTGTGGCGAGCGAGGCGAACTTGGAGCGCCCGCAGGAAACAGCGCGTCGCGTCCTTGACCAGATGAGCCATGCGGTCGTTGGGGACGGCTTCATGCCAATGGCGCAAAACGCGGTCCGTTACCTCAGCGTCTTTTAATTTGGATGTGTTTGGCATGCAATCAAGCCTGGGACAATCCATCAATTCTTGCATACGGCTCCAACTGAACGTCGACGTTGCGCCGCGCCGAGTCGATCATCGCCAAGCAGCCCGCGAGTGTGTCTCGGGCCCACCGTCCGCTGTGCAGGGGCAGCGTCCCAAAGCGCACTGCAGCGTGCAGCTCATCAATGACTTCTGCACGTGGGATAGCCGGGGCAGGAAGCTCGAGCTTCTCGCGATGGGTGTCGGCGTCGATCCAGACACCGTCAGGCAGCGGGCGCAGGTCCGCCCGCTCGCAGCTGACAATTACTGCGCCAAAGTGCTGGTGACCAATGGGCCCGGCTTCCATCCTGGCGTCCCGCCAGGATGGTCCCCCGTAGGTTGTCGCCGCCTTCAGCGCAGCTTCTTCGCCTGGTGTCCCTACTTGGGCCAAACGCGTGCGGGCTCCGGCATGACGACCGGGGTCCTTGGGCTGGCCCATCTCCCCTGTCCAGCCGCCCCATTCGTCGGAGTCGTAGTGCGCATAGCCGCTGTACACCGCCGTGGCAACGCAGCCGTTGTCGAACCAGAGCATCGCGCTATAGGCGCCTTCTGTGGGCCGTGAGTCATCCCAGGCTGCGGTCATCGCGCGCACGCGAACAAGTCTCCCCCCCGCGAGCAATCGCAAGACGTCGATCTGATGGGCCGCCTGGCTGTAGACAACACCGCCACCTTCTTCTGTACGAAGCTCTTCCGGCCGACGCGGCCGATAGAGGAAATCGGTGTAGTTGAAAGCGTGAATCATCCGCGGGACGCCGAATCTTCCGCTGTCGATGAGAGCCCGCGTCTGCAGGTATGGCGTGTCAAAGCTGTGGCAGTGTCCAACCAGCAGGTGGACGCGCGCTTCATCGCATGCGCGAATCATGGCGTCGCACTCTGCAAGGGTCAGCGCCATGGGTTTTTCAGCCAGTACATGCTTGCCGTGCCGAGCCGCCATCTGGACATGCTCCGCGTGGAATTGATGGGGACTCGCCACATACACCACATCCACATCCGGGTTCGAGCACAGTGCTTCTGCCTGGTCGTATGTCGCGGCGCCGAAATCCGATGCCAATCGACGGCGGGGTTCCTCCCTTAGATCGAATCCAGCCACGATTTTCACCCGAGCGTCCCGTGCGAACGTCGGCACCATCAGACTGAATGCGCGACCCAGGCCAATGACGCCGATTCCGAGCGGCGCATCGGTCATAGGTCTAGGGTTAATTCGTTGCCAAGCGCGCGGGAAACACAAACCATGATCTGGGATGCCTGTTCATCCTGCATCAGCACCATGTCACGATGGTCGGCTTGGCCCGCCAGCAAGCCGGTTCGGCAAGTGCCACAGGTGCCGCTTTCGCACGAGGTCGAAACCTGGCAGCCTGCAGATCGCACGGCTTCCAGGATGGACTGTCCCACCGGCACCCCCACACTTGTCTGCGAGCGCGCCAGATGAACGGTGAAGGCGTGATCGTTCTTTCGTACAACTGAGCCGTCAGTGAAGCTTTCGAAATGAACCCGACCCATGGCCCAATGCCCAGTCATGTCTTTTACGCCGTCCATGAGCGGACGGGGACCGCAGCAGTAGATGTGCTGGTTGGTCTGGGGCGTCTCCAGCCATGGCCACAGGTCCAGGGCTTTGGACGGGTCCCCCTCGTCATGGTGGATGCGCACCTGGCCTCCTGCATCAAGGGCGCGCAGGTCGTCCACAAATGGAGTTCCCGCTGCCGAGCGCGTCAGGTAGATCAACCGCCACTTCACATCGGGCTGATCCTGAAGCGAGCGGATCATGGACAGGATTGGCGTGATGCCTATGCCCCCTGCAATGAACAGGAAACTGCGCGCGCCGCGAGACATGCGAAAAGCATTTTCCGGTTCTGAGACGCCCAACAGGTCACCCTCGCACGCTTGGTCGACCATGCTCATCGACCCACCCCTTCCCGTCGCGTCGCGCTTGACTGCGATGACATAACGATGCCGCTCCGCGGGATCGTTGCACAGAGAATACTTGCGAACACCTGCGCTCGGTGTGCGCAAGCGCAGATGGGCGCCGGGCGTAAAGGCAGGCAGGGGAGCGCCCTGCGGATCGACCAGCTCGAAACTGCGAATGCCATCAGCCACATCGGTCGCGCGCGCGATCCTAAGGCTGCGTTCAGATTCAATGATGTCGCTCATAAGCTGCTCAAATGCTGTAGCTCTCGTAGGTAGCCGGGTGAAACAGCTCCTCGATCGGGACCTGACGCGAAGACAGGCCCTGCGCATGGTGATGCCGCACGAACGTTTCCAGCGTCGCGCGATTGGGGGCAACGCCGTACGACCAGAAGTCGTCGCCCATGAGGCCCCGGGCCGCGTGCAGCTGTTCTTCCACAAAGGGGAGCGTCACTTTCGTCGCAGACGTGTCATCCAGTAAATCGAGTGCCGCCTGTTTCGATTGCGTGAACGCTTTGAGCACCGCGCCTGCAAGCCATGGATGCTGTTGCACAAGCTCATTGCGAATGCCCACCACATGCATGATCGGAAAGACGCGTGTGCGCCGGTAGTAGTCCTTGGCCACCGCTGTGGGGTCATCGAAGAGCCAGTCAATGTGAGGGTTGTTCAATGCTTGCGCGCCGGGTGGGCGGGGCGCGATAAATGCATCGATCTCGCCTTCATCAAGCAACTGGGTGATGGTCTTGCCTTCAGGTGCGCTCTCCAGTTGCACATCCGGCGGAAGCGCCAGCTTGATTTTCTCGGGCCGGCCAGGCGTTTCGATGCCACCCCGCACCCAGGTGACATCGCTTGGCTTGACGCCGTACTCGTCCTGAAGAAGTGCACGAGCCCAGACGATCGCTGTCAACTGGTACTCGGGCACGCCGATGCGGCACCCCTTGAGATCCTGCGGTTTGCGAATGCGGTCCTTGCGCACGTAAATCGACGTGTGCCGAAATGCGCGCGAAAGGAACACAGGTACGGCGATGTAAGGCGATTCGCCGCGAGAGTGCTTGACCAGGTAGCTTGAGAAAGAAAGTTCGGCGATGTCGAAGTCGCGGCTACGCATCGCGCGAAAGAACATTTCCTCCGGGTTGAGGAGCATGTACACCGGATCGACGCCGTCGATATGCACCCGGTTGTCGTAGAGGGCGCGGGTACGGTCGTAGTCGCCCATGGCGACGGAGAGCTGGAGCTTGGCCATTCCTGCTGCCTCAGTTCGTGACCTGGTAGCCGGTCTCAAGGGCCTCGCCCCGTTCCTGCCAGACGTGTACTGCGGTGTAGGTACGCCAGTCGATGGTCTTGGGCACCACGGCCTGGAAGGCGCAGACGGTGCTGGGAATCGCGTTCTCACCAGTCCCTATCGCTTGTCCACTCTCCTGGAACGCGCGTACGGCCTCCAGCATCTGCTTGCGGAACTCCACCACAGCCACGTCACTGGCGCCCAACCGGTCGCGTGTGCGGTCGGCGATCGGCCCCATCGTCACCCACATGGCCACGTCCTGGTTGGGGAAGCCCGTTATGCCAGTGAAGTTCCCGGCCTTCATAGCCTGGCGGTCTTGCCAGAACATGTTCTCGCGAGTTCGCAAAGGGCGGTACCGTGCGTCCAGATCGACGCCAACTTGCTGACGCAGGAATTTGCGCCAGGTGTCGGTCTCGGGCGTTTGTGCGGGGTGACCCCAGGCGATGAAATAAAACACCGTGTTGGTGTCGTCCGCAGGAACGTTGATGTTGGCGACGTTGTAGAGATTGTTTGGGGGGATCAGCGCCGCCGCGGGGGCAACGAAGACCGTCGTGCGGACGTATTCATGAGTCGCCGCGTTGGTGATTGGGCGCCGCAGGGCAGCGTACCGGAAGCCGTATCCGGTGCGTTGCACTTGCATGCGGGGCGCTTTGTCGGTCGATGGTCGCAGCCAGTTCTTTTCAGTGGCCTTGGCGCCTTCAATGCGCGCGGGAACCATATCGGAGGAGTGCAGGCTGGAGCTATGCGCCGAGTCGATCGCGCCTTCAAGGATCTGGGCCCAATTGCAAGGCAGTACGGCCTTTGCGATGCTCACTCGTGCGTCGTCGGTCGGCGCCCACGCCGGTGGCTGAAATTCAGGTTGGGTTTCGGGCGGGCCCATGTAGGCCCACACCAACCCAGCCCACTCATGAGTGGGATAGGCCTTGTGCTTGACCTTCTCGGTCATTCCGCTCGCGGCCGGCTCGGAGGCCATCTCGATAACGTTGCCCCTCACGTCCATTTTCCAGCCGTGATACAGGCAGCGCAGGCCACAGTCTTCATTGCGGCCCAACACAAGTGAGGCACGTCGATGCGGACAGTATTCGTCCATCACGCCGACCTGTCCTTCGGTGTCACGAAACACGACAAGGTCTTCGCCAAAGATGCGCGCCTGCACCGGCGGTCCATCGGGCTCCGGCACTTCTTCGCGCAGGCAGATCGGCGTCCAGTGCCGACGCATCATCTGGCCCATCGGCGCGTCGCCTTCGACTCTGCACAGCAACTCGTTTTCTTGTGGTGTGAGCATGTTTCGGAGTCCTTCCTATTGGTTAGATATCTAAGTTTCAATTCGCTGCGGCGAAATGAGTTGTCCGCCCCTCAGGGCGCCAGGGTGATATTGATGTTCTTCACCTGCGTGTAGTGCAGCAGTTCCTCGAGCGACTCTTCTCGCCCGAGGCCGGAGAGCTTGTAGCCACCGAACGGTGCGCCAATGAAGTGGCGGCTTGCGTTGTTGATCCAGATGTAGCCAGCCTCCACGCGCGCCGCAGTGCTGTGGGCATTCGCGAGGTTCGTGGTCCATATCGAGCAGGTCAGGCCGTAATCGACTGCGTTGACTTGACGCAGCATGTCTTGCGTGTCGCTCCACTTCAGGACGGACAGGATGGGGCCAAAGACTTCTTCGCGCGCAATTCGCATGTCCTGCGTGACGCCGTCAAAAATCGTAGGCTCGACGAAGAAGCCGTTTGCTAGAGCGGCGCCGGCTGCGCGCTTTCCACCATGGAGCAGCCGTGCGCCGTCGGTGTGTGCGACGTCGATGTAGCGCATCACCTTGTCGAAGTGGTCCTTCGACACGAGGGCCCCCATCGTGGTGGCCGGGTCCGTTGGGAGTCCAGGCTGGAAGTGGCGCACCTGCGACAGGACGCCCTCAATGACGCGGTCATAAACGGACTCGTGGACGAATAGCCGTGACGTGGACCCGCAGGACTGGCCGCACCAGCTGAAGTTCATGCCACCTACGGCGCCCTTGATGGCCGCTTCGATGTCCGCGTCCGGAAAGATGATGCAGGCGTTCTTTCCGCCAAGTTCGAGCGAGACTTTCTTCAACTGGTCCGCTGCCGAACGTGCAATTGCTCGGCCGGTCTCAACGCTTCCGATGAGCGCCACGTGTTGAACCAGCGGATGGGCAACCAGCGCCTGGCCGGCCGCAGTGCCGCCCGTGACGATGTTCAACACACCGGGCGGAAGGATTCCCTCGATCAGCTCCATCAGCCTGTACGTGGATAGCGGGGCCTGTTGCGGAGCCTTCATCACAGCCGTGTTTCCCGCAGCAATCACTGGAGCAAGTTTGCCCGCAACAAACATCAACGGGTGGTTGTAGGCAACGATGCGCGCGCAAACGCCCAGCGGCTCGCGGACCGTCATGTTGATGACGCCGTCGCCCATTGGAATCGTCTCGCCTTTGATCTCGGTGACGAGTCCTGCGAAATACTCCACCTGGGCGGCGGCTGCAAGGGCATCACCCGCCATTTCCCTGACCGGATTACCGCAGTTGGCTGCATCGATCAGCGCCAGCTCACCGGCGTTGTCGCGCAGCACTTGGGCCATGCGTCGCATCATCGCCGCCCGCTCGAGGGGCTTGACAGAGCGCCATGTTTCGAACCCCGCCTGAGCATGCATCACCACGGCGTCCACATCGGCGGCGTCGGCCTCGGCACAAGGCCCCAGGGACTCGCCGGTAGCCGGGTTCCAGGTGTCCCGGTAGCCGCCCTTCGGTTCGAGCCAACGACCGCCCGCGTACAGCTGGCGATGATCAGGTAGCACAGAAGGGATGGTATGGTTCGCGCTCATTCGACAGCCTTGGCCTTCGCTGAAGAATTTGCTGCGGTCCGGGTAGCACTCGCTGCTGTCAATTTGCAGATCTCATCGTCGGAAGGTGGGAATACACCGTCGCTGGCGCGCGCGAGCTCGGTGTGGACAGATCGCAGCGATGCCAGCAAAGTGGTGCGTGCATCCGGTGAAATCGTCGCAAGCATGGCGCGATTGATCTCTGCGGCGAGCTCGACAAGTTCTTCTTCGAGGTCGCGCGCACGGTCTGTGAGGACAATGAAGATGCGCCGCTTGTCCACCTCGTCACGTATGCGAGTGACCAGTCCCAGGCGCTCCATCGTGCGCAGGGTCATCATCAAAGCAGGCTCTGCAAGCCCGAGGGCATTGCTGAGCTCGCGTTGCGAGACTGTGTCACGCTGCCAGAGGGCGCGAAGCACAAACCAGCAACTGCCTGGAATCCCGTAAGGGGCCAGCCGCGAATAAAGAACGCGCTTGACGTATCGAGCGGTGTCGCAGATCAGAAAACCAAAGCTGTCTTGCAATCCCAGGCCCGCTTCAACCCCTGCCCCTGCATCCGCCTTAGTTGCCAGGGACGCGCGTCGCATCGAGCTGGTGACAACCTTCAGACGTGCAGTCACTTCGATTCCTCGTGCGGGCTGTACATGACGGTTCGATAGTATTCGTAGAAGCCCCGGATCGGGCCCTCGGTCACCATGTTGCCGTCATCTGGCGCTGCGCCTTCACGTCCGCCCAGTTCGAGGACAGCGTTGTGCGATGGATTGGGACGGATGCCGGAGCCCGAGTATTCAAGCACTTCGGTGTCATCGATCGAGACGAAGCCGGATGGCCCCGTCAGATTGGCCTGGCGCAGCCGGCGCAAAGTGGTCTCTTCGCTGTCGTCCTCGTAGCCGAAGTAAGTCCACTGCAGCTCGAACTCGTCCGGTCCGCGTGGGATCACGTAGCGCATCTGCAAGCTGTTGCCTTGCTGCTGGAGAACCAGGTCCGGAAAGATCGTCTGAATCTGGATGGTCACGTCGTCTTCAAATTCCTTTGCGGCAGACACGAGGTTCATGTCATTGAGCTTCAGGTCCTTGCGAAAGGACTTCATATCCTCTGTGCCGCTGACCTCGCTGGGCGCATTCCGGATCGATGCGAAAACGTTGTGCGACAAGGTCCGCTTGTCCGTGACGGTCACGCCCTTCTGGTCGATGCGGTACAGGCCGAAGCTGATGAGGAACACATGGAGAAGCGACGCGTGGTACGGGTCCTTGATGTTCTCCATGTAGAGCTTCCAGTTGCCCTTGATGCGTTGCCGCTGATAGCCCAGCACCTTGGTTTTACGGCCGTTGAAAATTCGGGTCAGGTACTCGTAGTTGCCTTCACCGAGATAGTCGCGCATGGCTGGTGCGTCATGGTCGAAAGTTGCAAATATGCATCCGTTGATACTCTCCACCTTCAACTTGCGCAACCCGTGATCGGCCGTATTGAAATCTGCGGGGAAACCACCCTTTCCCTTTACACCCCGCTTGAACGGCACTCCCATCAGGTTGCCCTTGAGGTCGTAGGTCCACTGGTGATAGGGGCACATGATCTCCTTTTGCGAACCGAATGCCGTCTGGCAAATTTCGACGCCACGGTGGGCGCAACTGTTGAGCAGCACGCTCAGGTCACCATTTTCCGTGCGCGTCACGATGATTGAACGCTCGCCGATCACGGCGCGCTTGAAATCGCCCGGGTTCGGAATCTCGCTCTCCAACCCCACCATGTGCCAGTGCGGGCCATAGAAGACGGCCTCGAGTTCTCGCAAATAGTTGTCTCGGTCGGTGTACACCCACAGTGGCACCCGCGAGCTGTCTTTGCGAGGCCAGATCTTGATGGGACGCAGCTCAGTGGATGCGGTTGAGGGGCCGGCATCAGCGCGGGGGCATGCTTGGTTCATGGCTTGGAATCCTTCAGACGGGGTAGACGAGTGCACCGGCAAGCAGTTCGGTGTCGAACACCACCACACGCTCGCGAAACTTCAGTTCGGGGCCGCTGGCGTCGAGCACGTCGAACGTGCGGCCGGCCAGTTGGAGATGCGTTGTGCCGTCAATCAGTGTCTGGTAGACGGCAAGCATGCTTCGCGCGCGCACCGTGGACGCTTCGCTGGACACAAGCCGCGCACCGCTCACCAGGTGGGTGAGACTTCGCGCGGAATAGACCAGCGTCTCCCTGATCGCAACAACCCGGTCCTTCAGTGCGCCCTTGTTTTCCGCGAACATCGGACCGATGCGCAATCCGCGATCATGGTTGGGGCGCGAGACGATGCGGTAGAGGCAGACGTCGGTGAAATACTCCGGCCAGTCGGCGATCTTCAGGTCACAGAGCGTTTCGGCGTAACGTGTGTAGAGGTCGGCAACTCGCGCTTGCATGACGAGGTCGTTCATGGATTCTTCCTTGGGTTCGATGGCGGGCAGTGCCTCAAGCCTGGCGTGCGTGGAGTGGAGGCGGGGGTGTTGACTTGCGGCCAACTTGTGACTCGGGTTCCTCGCGATAGAGCTGCGCGGCTTCGAGCAGTGGCGCATCGCTCACGCTGAACAGGGTCGCAGCGTTTCCGCCTGCGCCACAACGGTGTTCGTGCCACGCCCAGGTGGGCACAACAAAAACGTCTCTCGGACCCCAATGCAGTTCGGTGTCCCCGATGCGCGTGCTGCCTTCACCGTCGACGACGTAATAAACCGTACTGGCGGTGCGGCGGTGCTGTTGGCCAACGAATCCTGGCCGCAAGCGTTGGATGCAACAGCGCAGCGTAGGTAGCGTCGAACCACCGGTGGTCGGGTCGACGTACTCCAGGATCACATCGTCATAGGGACTAGCGGGTCCGCCTTCGCAAAACAGGTCGAGCTGACGCTTCACCTCCTTCCACGGGTATCGCCGGGGCATGGCGCCGCCTACCTTCTGCTCCCACATGGGACGCACTACGCCGGTGCGCTCGCTCAGATACTCATGGCGCTCGGCACGAATGGGCTGGGTCGTCTCGCCCAGCGGCTGGTACGCCATCTGGCCGAGGGAGAGCATCAGAGGCACGTCGAGCACGTCCAACCAGACGCCGAGGATGTTGCTCTCGTTGTGGTGGTCGTGCCAGGTCCATGCAGGCGTGAGGACCAGATCGTGGGTTTCCATGGTCAGGACTTCACCGTTGACCACCGTGAAAAGCTTTGGGTCGCCGTCCATCACGAAGCGAAGCGCCGAGATCGGATGGCGATGTGCCCAAGCGACTTCGCCAGGCTTGACGGCCTGCATTCCAGCCAGGATGGTCTGCGAAGTGCCGCCACGCTCGAGCCCTGGATTGATGAGCGACAGGTTGCGGCGGGCCGTGAAGCTCTCAGCCATGACATCGCATGCCTCCATCAATTTGCGCTGGAGCAGTTCCCACTTCCACAACATCGGTACTGCCGTGGTCTTCGGCCCCCCGATCAGACGCTCGAGCATCTCGTCGTAGGTCCATTGGCCGCGTATCGACACCTCTGCCAGATCCTTGTCGAAGCTGGCGAGACTCTTGACGGGCGAGTTCGGGTTGGCGCTCATGTAAGTTCCTTTTTGTTGGTTCAGGACGAGGCGTACTCTCGCTGCAGCTGCGCCCAACGCTGGCCGCAGATCCGTGACCCTTCGACATAGTCGGCCGGTGCTTCGAGATAGGGCGGGCGGGACGGACCAGGGTTAAACAGGCCCGCTTCGCGAAAGCGCACATGGCCCAGCTGGATGCTGTAGTCCATGAACTTTGAAAGGTCGCCGCCAGGGAACATCGCCGTCACGGCCCAGCTCAGTTTTGCGCTGATCTCTGCGGCTTTGTCCCAGTCGCCGGAGAAGATGGCATTTCGCAGGGCAACAATAGGCGCGGGTGCGCAGGCCACACTTCCGGACCAGCAGGCCTGCGCCCGCTCTCGGTGATCCCGGGCCAATGCGTACCAATCCATCTCAAGCGGCAGCAGGCGTATCTTGTCGCCGACTTCAAGCAGGTCTGGCACCAGCGCCGGCCCGCCTACATGCTTTGAAGCCACGATCTCTGGAATCTCGGTCAAGGCCCGGTAGACGTCACGTGACATCTTGCCCTTGAACGCCGACGGATTGTCATAAGCCACGAGCGGCACGCCCGGCATTGCCGCGGCGATATCACGATAGAACCGCACGATGGCCTTGTCATCCAGCGCGAGCCACATGGGCCGGCCGACGAAGAGGCCGTCAGCGCCCAGGTCCATCAGCTCGCGGCCCCGTCGGATCGTATCGCGCGTATTGAGCGTTGTGATGCCGGCGAAGACCGGACGTCGTCCAGCGACAGCGCGAACTACGGCCTGCACGAAGGTGCGAAGCTCGTCCTCGGTCAGCGTTGCACATTCGCCGAAGGTGCCCGTGGTCATGATGACATCCACGCCTGCATCTACTACGGTGCTGACCATCTTTGCCGTCTCGTTCAGCTCGATCGTATTTGTCGCGCTCCAGCTTTCTGCATCGGGCGTGGCGGGCGTCGGCACGATGCCCACTACGCCGCGAATATCCTGCATCGTTACTCTCATGGGTACTCCTGAATCTATTTTGGGGTCGCTTAAAGGCTGAGATACCGGGCCATGACATCCGGCGACTTTTCCAGTTCGGCCGAAGTGCCCGACCAGGCCATTCGTCCCTTTTCAATCACGTAGTGCCTGTCGGCCAGGTGCAGTAGCGGCTTGAGGTTCTTGTCGATCACAAGCATGGTGAGCCCCTCGGCCTTCAGACGTTGCAGGCAGAGCCAGATCTCCCGGCGCACAAGTGGTGCCAGACCTTCGGTCGCTTCGTCGAGGATCAAAAGTTTGGGGTTGGTCATGAGAGCACGGCCAATCGCCAGCATTTGCTGCTCTCCGCCAGACAGGTCGCTACCGAGGTTTTTTTCGCGCTCCTGCAGCCGTGGAAAGAGTTCGTGCACGCGCTGCAGCGTCCATGGCTTTGCGACTTCCTTGCGAGTGATCGCGGTTGCCAGCAGGTTTTCTCGTACGGTCAGATTCGGAAAGATGCCACGGCCTTCCGGCACAAGCCCGATCCCGCGGCGGGCATTTTCGTGGTCTGGCCGCCTGGAAATCTCAGTGCCTTCGAAGCGTACCGATCCTCCACGTGCAGGCAGCATTCCAAGCAGAACCTTGACGAGTGTCGACTTGCCCATGCCATTGCGGCCAAGCAAAGTGACAAACTCGCCTCGCCGCAAGTCCAGCCCAGCGCCAAAAAGAACCTGGCTGGTTCCATAGTGAGCGATCAAGTCGCGAGCCTCGACGAGTGGGGCGTTCAAAGGACCGCCTCCTCGTCGCCTATGTAGGCTTCGCGCACCGCAGAATCTGCGCGGATTTCGTCGCACGTTCCAGTCGCAATGACCTTCCCGTAGACCATCACGCTGATGCGATCCGCCAATGCGAACACCGCTTCCATGTCGTGCTCGATAAGGACGATGGCCGCCGTGCCGCGAAGCCGCTTCAACAGCGCCACGATCGCGCGCGATTCTGCCGGGCCGGTGCCTGCCATTGGTTCGTCCAGCAGCATGAGGCGAGGCTTCGTCGCGATGACCATCGCCAATTCGAGCTGCCGCTTCGCGCCGTGCGCGAGGTCCGCCGCTGGTCTGTGCATCGCATCTTCAAGGCCGACGATCCCGATGGCTTCGCGTGAAGGAGCCGCGACGTTCTCGTCTCGAGCCGCGTCGTTGAAAAACCGGAAGCTGTGACCCTGGCGCGCCTGTGCGGCAAGCATGACGTTCTCGAGAACGGTGAGCTCATCGAAGACCGCACTGATCTGATAGGACCTTGCCAGGCCCAGGGCTGCGCGCCGGTGCACTGGCTCCTGTGTGATGTCTCGCCCGTCTAGAAGGATGCGGCCGGCGTCTGGCGTGAGCTCACCGGCGAGCTGGTTGATGAACGTTGTTTTCCCGGCCCCATTCGGGCCAATCACTGCATGAATTTCACCCGGCCTCAAATCGAAATTGATGCCGTCCGAAGCATGAATGCCGCGGAAGCGCTTGACGAGCTTCTCGACCGCAAGCAGTGTCGTCATGTGGACACCTTGCGCCTGGCAAGTCCGGCAAGGCCGTGCCGCGTGCCCATAGCCATGAGAACGATGAATATGCCGATGAGACCCATGAAGTGTGATCGCACCAGCGCGTCGGCGCCGAAGGGAAGGGCCACGTGCGCGTTTGCAAGCAGTTCTTCGAGGACCAGCAGTGCGATCGCACCGAAGAGCGGGCCCAATACCGTTCCCATGCCTCCCAGCACCACCATGACGATGAGTTCGCCAGACAGTGACCACTGCAGGTATGACGGAGATGCAAATCTTGCGAGGTTACAAAGCAGCACGCCCGCAACGACGCAAATCAACGCCGAGAGCACGTAGGCCGCGAGTCGGAAGCGAAGCACAGGGTAGCCAAGCGCTGCCATACGGCGAGCATTGAGCTTGCTGCCACGCACGACCCATCCGAAACGTGAGCGTGCCACCATCGCAACCAACAGCAGCGCCAGCGAGAGCACGCCAAACACCAGGTAGTAAAACGCGACCGGACTCTCCAGGCTGGTGCCGAAGAAGGTGCTCCGTGCCGGCAAGGCCATGCCGTCGTCACCACCGTATTGCTTCAGGCTGACGATGACGTAGTAGAACATCTGTGAGAACGCCAGCGTAATCATGATGAAGGCAATGCCGGTCGTGCGCAGGCACACCAGGCCGAGCACTATGGCAAGCAGGCCCCCCGCGCCCAGCGCAACACCCAGATGAGCGAGTCCCGACTGGACCCCGGCTTGCGACATGGCTGCAACAACATAGGCCCCAAGGCCAACGTAGAGTGCGTGGCCGAAACTGACCATGCCCCCATATCCAAGCGCCACATTCAGGCCAACCGCGGCAATCGCCAGAACCAGCACGCGTGTTGCGAATGTGATGTAGTAGCTTTGCCCCAGCCAGACCGCAATCAACGGGAGAAGCGCGAGCGTCCCGAGCAGAAGAGCGGCCAGCCAATGCCGGCGGAGGTGAGAGCTTGCTTTGTCAGCCATGACGCACCGGGAAGAGGCCCTGCGGACGGATTGCGAGCACGCAAGCCATGAAGAGGTAGATCAGGATCGACGCGAGCGCTGGGCCTGCAGCCTGGGCGACAGAACGCTCGAACACTTCGCGCAGCATCAGCGGCAGAAACGCCCGGCCCACAGTGTCCACCACGCCGATGATCATCGCGCCGTAGAACGCTCCGCGTATGGAGCCGATCCCGCCCGTGACGATGACGACAAGGGTCATGATCAGCACCGGCTCGCCCATGCCAGGCTGCACAGAGTTGATCGGCCCGGCCATCAAACCGCCCAGCCCTGCGAGCATCGCGCCGAAAGCGAACAGCCAACGCTTGAGGCGCACAACGTTCACACCCAGCGCACTCACGATTTCGGGACGAGTCGCGCCAGCGCGCACCAGCATGCCAATGCGCGTGCGATGAATCACGACGTAAAGCGCTGCACCCACCAGCAGGGCGACACCGATGATTAGCAGTCGATAAGAGGGATACATCACGCCCGCGAGATTGACGGTGCCATCGAACCCGGCTGGAGAGCCTGCGTGCACCGAAGTCGGTCCCCAGAGGATGCGCGCCAGTTCATTGAAGAAAAGCACCAGGCCGAAGGTGACCAGCACCTGGTCCAGGTGCTCGCGGCGATACATCTTTGCCACGACGAGGCGCTCTACCAGGAGGCCCAACACAAGGCCGCCGCCCACTGCACACAGTGCCGCAATGCCGAACGAGCCCGACATCTTGTAGCCGGCAGCGGCGAAGTACGCGCCCATCATGAACAGGGACCCATGCATCAGGTTCACGAAATTCATGATCCCGAAAACCAGCGTCAACCCTGCAGAAAGCAGAAAGAGCAGCGCCCCCAACTGGATGCCGTTGAGCAACTGTGTCAGGACGATTGAGGTTGTCATCTTCGGAGCGCGTCAGGGCCTTGGCTTTTAGCGGATTACTTCATCGCGCATTGAGCGCTATAGGAGTCAGCCTGGGCCTTGTAAGGCGTAGCGATAGTCTTCAGGCTAACGCGGCCCTTGGCGTCCTTAGCAACTTCCTGAATGTGGAAATCCTGAATCGGAAAGTTGTTAGTGCCGAACTTGAATGTTCCCCGCACAGACTCGAAGTCTGCCGCTTTGAGGGCTGCCATGAAAGCGCGCTTGTCAGCTACGTTACCCTTGACTTTGGCGATAGCGGAGTCAAGCAGCAATGCGGAGTCGTAGCCTTGGGCAGCGAACGCTGCCGGGATACGGTTGTGCTTGCGCTCGAAGTCCTCGACAAAACGCTTGCTTGCCTTGTTGTCTAGGTCAGGACCCCAAGGAAACGCACCGAGCACGCCAGTCGCTGTTTCTCTCAGGGCAGGCAGCGTAGTGCCATCGACCGCACCTCCGGACATGAGCGGGACTTTTCCGAGCAGGCCGGCTTGCTGGTACTGCTTTACAAAGTTGATCCCCAAGCCGCCCGGGTAGAAGACGAACACAGCGTCCGGCTTGGCCGCGTTCAGCTGGGTGAGTTCGGCGGAGAAGTCGGGTTGGTTCAGGCTGGTGTAGACCTCATCGACGATCTGGCCCTTGAAGGTGCGCTTGAATCCAGAGAGAAAGTCCTTGCCCGCCTGATAGTTAGGTGCCATCAGATAAACCTTCTTGTAGCCCTTGCTGTTGGCATGCACGCCGAAAACCTCCGCCAGCTGGTCCACCTGCCACGACACGATGAACTGGTAGGGAGAGCAGGCGGCACCAGCTATTGGCGACGGGCCTGCGTTAGAACCGATCAGGAAGACTTCTTTCTCCGTCACCGGCTTGTGTATAGCCATCATGATGTTGGAGAAAGTGACGCCGGCGATGATTGGCACCTTGTCGCGCTCGATCAGGCGTTGCACGATCTGCGTGGCGACGTCGGGTTTGAGCTGCGAGTCTTCCTTGATGATCTGAACCGGTACGCCACCCAGCTTGCCGCCGTTGCGTTCGACAACCATCATGAAGCCATCGTACTGGTCTTGCCCCAAGGCCCCTTGAGGCCCTGAAAGCTCACCGACGAAACCGATCTTGATGGGCGTCTGTGCTTGCGCTACCCCGAGGCAGGTCGCGATGACGCCGAGCGCCATCAGTCGAAGTGGATTCATGCAATGTCTCCTTTGGGTTTGTTGCCGATCAGGATTCGGCGTTGGCAGGTGAATTGGCGAGGCGAATGACGCCGTCCCGGATGTCGACGGCATAGGTCTTGAGTGCCTGTGTGCATGGCGCAGAGGTGACGGCGCCTGTGCGAACGTTGAACATGCCCTGGTGAAGAGGACATTCGATTTCATCGCCGATCAGGTATCCGTCTGCAAGTGATGCCCGGCCGTGCGTGCACTCGTCCTGCGTTGCATAGACGCAGCCTTCGACTCGAAATAGCGCGACGGTAGCTCCGCCGAACTTACATCGGCGCGACTCGCCCTCGGGCAAGTCGTCGAGCTTGAATGCTGGGCTGAAGGTGTCGGGCATGGTCGGCTGGAAGGAACGCGTTTGTCGTCTCTGAATCGCATTCTGGAGTAAATGCTTAGATATCTAACTAAGTGTATTCCCGTAGAAATGCACTGGTTTGGTTGTTTCCCTTCATGGGCGAGCCAGCACGGCCCAAGACGTCGCTCCGAGCAGATGCCAAATGCTGCCTGCCTTCGCGCAGCGATGGAAGCCCGCCCTTGTGACACATACGACGGCGTCCTGCAGATCGTTCGCGAGCCGCGCGCATCCTGGGTTGCAATCCGCGCGTTGTAGAGAGTTGAATCTGCAGCGCGACTGACGCTGGTTGCCGCCCTTCCGAGCAGGAAATACATGCCGTCGCGCACGCGTGTTTTCATGGACTACCTGATTGAGCATGCACGTAAGACGGTCAAGGGGCTCGGCATCGACCTGCCGCGGCCCTGACCGGCTTCATGCCATCAGCTGGCCTTCGAGCGCGCGGACCACCCAGCCACCATCACCGGTGACCTGACCATCAAAAAAATAACCGAGCCGGTGAAGCTAACTCTCGTTCAGCAACGAGGCGCATCCCGCCTAAGCCTTAAAAAAGCGACTCAACCGGCAAGCGCGGCTCGAAATCACTTCGCCGCGGCGCTTTGAAATCGCTCCAGAAAGGCCTCAGATACGTCGGTCAGATCAAACGTGGCGAGATGGATTCGTGCCGCCCGCCCATACAGCTCACGAAGCGCTGCACTACCTTCAGGCCAACTGGGCGTTTCGTATACGCGACCAGAACTCGTCACCCAAGTCCGACGCCCCGCGGACACTTCAATGATGTGGGTCGTGAACCGTAGCTTCGCCGTTTCCTGGTTCATTCCGACCAAGAGGCAGCGTTCGAGACCTTGGAATGCCACCCATCCCTCCAGCACCACGCGAGGCTGTTGGAGGACGGTTGGTGCAGCACGGAGGACGTACTCAATTTCAATGATGTTGGCCATGACACTCCATCAATGCAGAAGCGATGATGCAGATCCATCGATGTCTTCGAGGCGCATGTCTGACGCTTTCAGATAATCGCGATCGTTGAGTACAGCGTTTGCGATGGCGGAAGTCACTGCCTTACGGACGCCCCGTGCTGTGAGATGTGCAACCGCAACGGCCACAGCGCGCGATACGGGATTGAAGCCTGCGTACTCTTTAACAACTGCTGCAGCCACCGTCTGCGCGATCTGAATAGATTGCTCGGGAGTCGGCTGTTGCACATCGAAGATCTCAAATCGCGACTGCAATGGTTCGGGGATTTTGCTTAAGTCGTTGGCGGTGGCGATGTACGTCACGGCTCCCGCATCAAACTGAAGTTCCAGACACATGTCCCGCACTGAAACCGCGGTGCTGGGTTCCAGCAATGCGTGTAAGGCGTCCAACGGACAGCTTTCACTGAACTTATGCGTTTTGTCCAATTCCTCGAGCAAGACGGTCGGGTTGCAGACTGGGCCTAAACAGAGCAATTCAAACAGGATGCCCGGCTTGCTATTGCTCCACTGCTTGTCTAAGCCGAGGAGCGCGCTATTCTCGGCGCCGGTATCGAACTGAACAGTTCTGCTTGGGGCACCCAAAACCCTGGCAAGTTCGCGCGTAAAGTGCGTCTTGCCAAGGCCTGGCCCCCCATGCAGCAAGATGGGCGGGATCAGCGGGGCGGTCCTTGCCTTGTGGGCTAGAACCAAGTGCCGATGAACGAGTGCAATCACATCACCGAAGTGCGGAAACTCCGTCGCCATCGCAGCAACGACTGCTGGGTCGGGCGTCTGATACTTGCGCGTAAAGCCCAGATTGACTAGCTTTTTTACGATCCTCAATACCCGCGCAGACTCGTCTCCGTCCTTAAAACTTTTCGCCCGATTGGTCAGCGCCTCCAGCTCTCGTAGCTTGTAGATAGTGCGCATCCCAGGGGTAACCGAAGAGACGGGCTCGGGCATCGGCTCAAGTTCCTCCGACTCCTCAGTGATAAGTTCGAGTGCCTTTGCTGCTTCTCTGTTGCGAGCGTGCAGCACTCTCAATGCTTCGCTCTCATCAAACTCGGCTTTTAGTGATGCCGACAGTTGTACTGGTAGGAAGAGTCGGGAATGACTCAGCTGATGCTTGACATATCCACGGGGAATTTCATCTTCGTTCACTGCTTCACTCCTTGATGGAGCTCGGCAACCTCTATCGGATGAGGGCTGCCAAGCTCAATTGATAACAACACCAACGCATGTGTGCGAGGTGCTGGGTATCAAGGAGGGGGAGCAGTAGTTAAACCGGATGGAAATTGCCAATACGTCGCCAGCCTCCGGCGCGCACGCGAGCGCAGGTGCGCAAAGTGGCGGCGTTTGGGTTAGGGTGTTTACTGTCATGGCATGAAGCGGAATGACTCAAGGCTAGCGCACAATTCCCTCGCTGTCACCCGGGCTGGATGGCCAATCGGAGGTTCGATGGTTTGTTGATATTTCACAAACCATTTGCCTTCCACGCCACATGCACGACGCGACACTTCCACGCTATATTTCGCGCGGCGTTTTGTGGCAGTGACCACCGACTTCAAGTATTTCTCTGGAGTCCGCCCGTCATGTGTGTGGATGCGGTAGCAGCGTATTAGGTTGAACTTACGCAAGACATAAACTCGTGCACAACGGCAGGCTGTGTGCATTCGGCCGCCAATTGCTTTAGGCCTCACATTGATCTAGGACGCAAGAATCGCGCACAACTCTGCGTCGGCTGCATCCGGGCTTACCTTTTCCGTCACGCATTGCATGACCACGGTGGCTTGGCCCGTTCTCCAAATATGCTACTGACGCGGGCCTCGGCCTCCCCTCAATGCGAAACTGAGAACTGGGTTCCCCGGCGCCGAATCAGCGTCGTCACCTCCTCCGCGAGATCGGTAGATGGGCGGACGTGGCAAACGCAGCGTTAGCTTGCGATGTCAGCAACGGCCGCTGTTATCCGGAGTGTGGGACCGTGAGGCTGACCCCTGCTAGATCAGCCCGAACCATCCCAGCGCAGCGCCGGTGCCGAGTAGCCACAGCAGGTGCGCCTTAGTGCGCCACACCACGATGGCACTCACACCGGCAACTAGCCAGAGTGGCGAGTCCGCCAGGGCGGGTGCGCTTCCAGTCGCGAGAACCCATCCTGTTGAGATCAGCAGAGCGACCACAATGGGGGCTAGACCTTGCTTGAATGCGCGAACTGCCCGCATCTCGCGGTTTTTGTGACCCCAGCTCGCAGCGAGGTAGGTCAGTGTCGTACTTGGTAGCAAGATGCCAACCATTGCCGTCAACATGCCGAGCACGGCCATCGGAATTCCGCCGGCGTTCCCACCAACGTTCCATCCCACAAGTGCGACAAACAAAACGTTTGGCCCCGGCGCTGCCTGTGCAATGGCCACCGAAGCGGAGAATTGGCTATCGGTCAGCCAATGCTGCCGTTCGACCAAGTAGCGGTGCATGTCAGGAGCTGTCGTGATTGCGCCGCCCACTGCCATCAAAGACAGTGACAGAAAATGCAGGAACAGAAGCGGCCAGTCGGCACTTGCCAGCGGACTCATGCCCGCACTTTCAGTCGCTGCCATGCCAAAGCCCACGCCGGAATCCCCAAGCCAAGGAGCGCGTAGGCCAACGGGACACGCATGATCGCTACTGCGGCGAATGTGGCGACGCCAAAGGCGACGCAGGCTCCGAGGCCCAGCACGTTCAGCCGAAGCGCGCCAAGCAGCTTCAGCCCGGTGGCGGTAATCAGGCCAGCAGCGACGGCACCCATGCCGCGCAGTGCTCTTGCCATTTGCGGATTGTCTGCAAACTGGCTGTAGACCATTGCGAGGGCTACTACGACTATTAGTGGGATGGTGAGCATTCCGGCCAAGGCCGCCATCGCGCCCCGAAAGCCGAAGTGCCGGCTGCCGATCATGATGGCGAGGTTGACGACATTGGGCCCCGGCATGACCTGCGCCACCGCCCAGTCTTCGACGAACTCTTCGCGCGTCATCCAACGCTTGCGCTCGACCAGCTCACGCTGCACCACAGCAAGCACGCCGCCAAACCCTTGGAGGGCCAGCAAGGTGAACGAGACAAACAAATCCATAGCGGATGCGGGACGCGGTCTGCTGCTGTCAATGTCGTTCATCAGTTTGTTAACCTATTGAGGACTTAACGATTGACCGTCTACACTCGCTCTTGATCGTGACGCGCAGTCGCCCGTATGTTGAGTCATTTGGTGAACGTCTCCCTACGCGCAAGCGCAGGGAAGGCACGAATGCAAACCGCCGCAGCCAACAATGTTGCAACACCCCCGAGGACTGCAGCTGCAACCGGCCCCGTGTACTCGGCGACGGCACCGGCACGAAACTGACCCAGCTGATTGCTTGCCGTGATCGAAGTTGAGTGCGCGGCGCTCACCCGGCCCAGCAGTGCGTTGGGTGTTGCCATCTGCACAAGCGAATGGCGCAGCACTGTGCTCATGAGATCCGAGGCGCCCACCACCACCAGCAGCATTAAAGAGATGATGAGGTTGGTCGAGAGCGCAAACGCCATGGTGGACAAACCAAACACCGCAACAGCAATGAACATTCGCTTTCCTACTGAGTGGGTCATCGCACGATGCGTCATCCGCGCCGAGACGATCAGTCCACCCAAAGCCGGTGCCGAGCGCAACAGGCCCAAGCCCCATGGGCCGGTATGAAGCACATCCTTCGCATAGATCGGCAGCAGTGCGGCGACACTGCCCAACACGGTTGCAAACAGGTCTAAGGCAATTGCGCCAAGCACTACCGGATTGGCTTTGATGAAGGCAATGCCAGCAAAAAGCGATTGCATCGACACCGGACTTCCATCGCGAACGTGAGGCTTTGCCGGCACGCGAAGTGCGCAAACCACTGCAATCAACAGCATGACCGAGCAGGTGCCATACACCACGCCCGCACCTGCAACGTAGAGAAATCCACCGAGCGCAGGCCCCCCGATGGTTGATATCTTGTTGACCATCGCGTTCAACGCCAAAGCCCGTGGCACTGCGGCTGCCGGAACGAGGTCCGGAATGAGTGCCTGCTGCGAGGGCAACTGCAGGGCGCGTGAGGCGCCAATCAAAAGGCACAGTAAAAGGATTAGATCGCGCCCAATCCATTGGCCCACACTGCCCCAGCAAAGCAGAACTGCAGCGGCACCCTGCATCGCCAGGCTGATCGCAAGAATTTTCTTGCGATCAGAGGAATCGACGAAATGGCCTGCAGGGATGGTGAGGAGCAGCGCCGGGACGAATTGCACAAGACCGACCAGACCCAAGTCCCAAGCCCGGCCGGTCAGGTCGTACATCTGCCAGCCGAGGGCAACTGAGAGCATCTGGTTGGCAGCCGCGCCAAGCGATCGCGCGATGAGGTACTGCCTGTAGCCGATCGTGAGCATCACATCGCCTGCCGACTGCGTTTGATCGTATCCCGTTGTCACCAGACGATTCTAACCGGCGGCCTAATCTTGGTCCACAACTTTGTTAACCAAATTGCACTGAATATCACGTGCTCCGCCTGCGGCGTCCAACAATGAAGTTGCTATAAACCCGGATAGTTGGCAGAATTGTTAACAACATGCCAGCGGAATTGCAGCACCTTAAATGACCATTCACCAAAAGACTTTCCAACCCGATGCCACCGGTCCCCTCAAGGGAATCCGCGTGATCGATCTCTCCCGGCTCGTGTCCGGAAACACGCTCACGCTGATGCTCGCGGACCTCGGCGCCGAAGTTGCGAAGATCGAAGCGCCCGCTGGAGACAATTTGCGCGCTTGGGTCAAAGGCGGCGTATCGACCGACTGGAAGTCGCTCGGGCGCAACAAGAAAAGCATCGGCCTCGACCTGCGCCAGGCTGCCGGCATGGACCTGCTCAAGCGATTGGTCACCAAAGCCGACGTACTGGTTGAAAACTACCGGTCAGGCACGCTTGAAAAGATGGGTATTGGCCCAGACGTCTTGCTGGCCCTCAACCCCAAACTCGTGATCGCACGCATCACCGGCTTCGGCCAGACCGGGCCCTATCGTCACCGCCCGGGCTTTGGCACGCTGATCGAAGGCATGAGCGGAATGGCAGACGCGACCGGATTTGCGGACCGCCCCCCGGCCCTTCCGCCGGGCCCGATTGCTGATACCTGTGCGGGCTTCTGCGGTGCGCTATCCGTGCTGGCGGCGATTCGCGAAGTTGAAGTCAACGGCGGCATCGGCCAAGTTGTAGACCAGTCACTCTTTAGCCCACTTTTCATGGCGCTGGGCGCGCAGGCCGCAAACTTCAAGATGACCGGTCGGGTACGCGAGCGCCAGAGCAACAACAATCTCTATCAGACGAGCGATGGCAAATATGTGACCTATACGGCATCAATGGAACCGATGCCTCAGCGCATGCTGGAAGCCATCGGTAAAGGAAGCTACAACGACATTCCTTCTTACCGGGGCGTGGCGGGCCGCACCAACCATGGTGAAGAAATCCGCGGCTGGATCCAGGATTTCATCGGCGCGATGACTCAGGAGGAAGCCGTCCGCTTTTTCGATCAGAAGCAGATCAGCCTTGCGCCCGTCTACAACATCGCGCAGATCTTGGAAGACCCGCACTTTCAGGAAACCGAGACGGTGGTCGAGCTACCGGACGACGATGTCGGTCACATGCCCATGTACGGTTTCGCGAACAAACTCTCGGGAACTCCGCCCCAGTTCTTCCGACCGGCGCCGCAGATTGGAGAGCACAACCGCGAGATCCTCGGCTGGCTGGAACTACCCCAGGCGGACATCGAGGCATTGGAGGCATCAAAGATCGTGCACACGGGCCCGTCGGGAAAGAAGCAGGATTTTTCCTACCAATGACACGGTGGTCCCGTGCAGCTCTAGGATTTCTGGAGCTGGCTCACGAACGTGCGGATCAGCGACTCGAAATGCGCCGGTTGCTCCATCGGCGCCGAGTGCGTCGAGTTCTCCATGACCTCGATGCGCGTGTCGGGAAAGATCGTCCGGATCGCTTCGCGCGAATCGTTGCTCCGGTTGCCAATTCTTCCGCTGTCCGCACCGTAGAGCGCAAGCACCGGTACATGGCAAGTCCCTATGCCTTCCCATCCCTGCATGTCCGGACGCGCCATCACAAGCTCACTTTCAACCTCGGGCCTGCTCGCTAGCTCACAGCCACCTGCGCCGTTATCGACGAGGCAATGCTCGATGAAGGCCCGCAGGTACTCGTCGTGCCAGCCCTTGAAGGCACCCCGACCCTTGTAATGCAGATAGGCAGCTTCGCGGCTAGGGAAGCTGGCGCGGCGCCCTTCGGAGCGGGCGAGGCGATCCCGGGTCCATGCCGCTTCTCCCTCTGCAGAGACACAGGTATCGACCAGGCGCAGTGGAACGGTGGGCTCGAACACGACAAGGCCGTGCACGCGCTCTTGCCTCGCGCACGCCGCCAGGATCGCGACGCCGCCTCCACGCGAATGCGCAACCACGACCAGGTTCTTCAACGCAAGGTGGTCGATGAGCGCGGTGACGTCGTCTCGCATCGCCTCCCAACGGTAGTGGTCTGTCTTGCTCGACCGGCCGTGACCGCGGAGGTCCATCGCTATCACGCGAAAATCAGTCGACAGCCGCTCGGCCAGAGGCGAGTAAACGCCACCTGCGTGCGTATTGCCGTGCACGATGAGGATGGGCGGCTCGTCGTTTCGCCAGTCAAGATAGTGGATGCGGGCATCGCCGGTCTCGATGAAACCGGAATGAGGCTGGATTCCCGGCAGGCTGGTCATCGAACTTCTCATCAATCAAGTCACGCAGTCTGTGCAACCCGCGCGGCCTGCGCCGCGCGCTCGCGCAAACGCTTTAAGCTGCCGCCCATCTTCACTGCGCCGGGCAACGGGTGGCCGACGATGCGCTCTGCCAGTTCGGCCGCTTCGATCAGGCGCTCCAGGTCCAGGCCGGTGTCAATGCCCATTTCTTCGCACATGAACGCAAAGTCCTCCGTGCAGAGGTTGCCCGCGGCCCCCTTGTGTGCAGCGAAAGGGCAACCCCCAAGGCCACCAATGGACGTGTCGAATTCGGTCACACCCATTTGCAGCCCTGCATATGCATTGGCAATTGCCATGCCACGCGTGTCGTGCAGGTGCAGTGTCACTTCCATGTCGGGATATTTCGTACGCAGCGCGTCGATCGCGCGGCGGATCTTGTCGGGTGTAGCCCACGCCATCGTGTCGGACAAACCCATCGTTTCGATACGGCAGCCGTACTCGGCGGCGAACTCGTGCACCTCCTGCGCAGCCTCCATCAACATCGGCAGTGTTATCTCGCCTTGAAAGTTGCAGCCGAATGCAGCACTGATGCTGCCCGAATTGGACGGAGCGATGCCGTGCCGCGCAAAGATCGCGAACATCTCACGCTTGCGCTGCTTGCGCTGCTCTGGAGTAGCGTTCTCGTTGCGAGTCAGGAATGCAGCAGACGCACAGACACTGAATCCCGAGCCGCTGATGGCCAGTCGTCCAGTGGCGAGCGCACGCTCCAGGCCGCGCTCGTTCATGTAGAGCGCCGTGTACTTTACGCCCGGCTTCATCTTGACGCCCGCGACCACTGCCTCCGCGTCGGCCATGCTCGGCACTCGCTTGGGCACGACAAAGGATGCGATCTGTATTTCTTTCAGCCCCGTATCCGACAGCGCATCGATGAGCTCAACCTTGGCTGACGTTGGGATAGACGCACTTTCGATCTGAAAGCCCTCGCGTGGACCGTCTTCATTGATCCTGACCTTGGTGGGAAGTGTTGCCATCAAACGGATCCTTCTATGAAATCTGGTTTTGGGCCAGCAGTGCGCGCTGCCGTTGTTCATGAGCTTCGATCGCCTCAGCCATGGCGACTACCTTACGCGCGGCGTCGACGACCGGCTTGTCGATCATCTTGCCCTTGAAGGCAAACGCGCCCTTTCCGTCGGCGAATGCCTCGTCGGCCATCGCAATGATGGCGCGTGCATCGGCGACCTGCACCACGCTCGGTCCATACTCTTCATTGAGCACGCGCACCTGATCCGGATGGATCGCGCCGCCACCGTGAAATCCGTAAAGCTTGGAGCGGCGGATGACTTGGCGCAGCGCCTCAAGGTCGGTGTAGTCGGCGATGCCGCCGACATAGCCACCCGATTCGATCCCTGCCGCTTTGGCCGCGTACATCACGAGCTGCTTGGGCGCAAGAAGTGTTTCGAACGAGGGCGCGAAGCCACAGGCCGACGCGAAATCGAGACTGCCCAAACCGATCGATGCGAGGCGCAAATCGGCACTTGCAATTTCATGGACACGGCTGAGCGCCTGTGGCGTTTCGATGGAAGCCGACAGCTTGATACCTCCGGGCGGCAGCCCTCGCTCGCGCTCGAGCTCTGCAACGAACTCCGAGACGATGCGTATATGCCCTGCGCTTTCGACCTTGGCGATGCCCAGGCTGTCGACCCCGGCAATGACCGCAGCTTCTAGGTCGCGAACGAGAAGTCCGAGGGGCCGATTGAGACGAATCTTTATCGTTGCGCCGCCGCGCGCTGCCGACTTCACCGCATCTGGCAAGCGCAGGCGAGCCGCCTCCTTGGCATTGACTGCCACGCCGTCTTCCAGGTCAAGAGTGATGTTGTCCGCGCCGCGCAGGTGCGCCTTGGCAATGAACTTCTCGTTGCTGAGCGGGACGGTTAGAGAGGAGCGATGCAGCCGCTCGGGAGGCGCAGTCGTGGTTGAAGTCATCGTGTTTGTTCATACCCCTGATTAGTTAACAATTATGACGACAATCAACATGAATCGCAAGGTCAGATTGACGACTATACGGTTTACAATCCAGCTTTCAATCAATAGGAGTGAATGTAATGTCCATCGGATTCAGGGTTCTCGAACGCAAGCGCGCTGTCACTGCCGAATGGATCGATAAGTTCCGTTCACTTCCCGTTGCCAACATCAGCGACGTGATGCATCGCCTCACTGCTGCCGGTCCACGACTTCGTCCTTACCACGCATCCGGCGTGCTGTGCGGCGCGGCACTGACAGTCAAGAGCCGCCCGGGCGATAACCTGATGGCGCACATGGCCCTGACCATGGCCCAGCCGGGCGACGTGATCGTGATTGACGTGGGCGGCGACTGCACCAACTCCATCATTGGCGAGCGAATGATGGTGAACTCGCAGCGGCGAGGCTTTGCAGGCTGGGTGGTTGATGGCGCGATTCGCGATCTGGAATGGGTCAAGAAAAACACGCTGCCCGTGTTTGCCGCCGGCGTCAGCCATCGTGGTCCCTACAAGACCGGCCCAGGTGAAATCAATGTCCCAATCGCGATCGACGGCATGATCATCGAGCCCGGTGATCTCATTATTGGCGACGACGATGGCCTGCTGTGCGTTCCATACGACGAGATTGAGACGATCTATGCAATGGCGAAGGAAAAGCACGCTTCGGAATCGACCACCTTTGACGCCATCGGCAAGAGCGATCAGGCCCGCGACCGCGCCAAGCTCGCAGAACAGCTAAAGGCCCTCGGCTGCACGTTCGGCTAAGTCGCAGGGGACCCTGGTCAGGCTGACCAGAAAGCGCAATCAAGATCAATGAAGGAAGAATGATGTCGATGTCGACCTGGACAGACCTGCAAATGGCGTCGATTCACAAAATGCTGAACCCGCGCTCCGTCGCGGTGGTGGGCGCCACCCCCCGCATGCAATACGGCGGGAAATTTCTGAAGCGCGTGCTCGCCTACAAGGACCGCATTACCGTCTACCCGGTCAATCCCAAGTACGACGAAATCCTTGGCGAACGTTGTTACGCAAGCATCGCCGACCTGCCTGAAGCACCGGACGTAGCAACGGTGATCGTTCCCTATCACGCCGTGCTCGATACGCTCAAGGAGTGCAAGGCCAGGGGCGTCGGCTCTGCGATCGTCATCTCTGCCGGCTTCTCCGAGCGTGGCGAGGAAGATCGCCGGATCCTCCAGGAGCAGGTTGGCGCCTATGCACGCGAATCGGGAGTGCGCATAAGCGGCCCGAACTGTCTTGGCCTGGCCAATGTCCGCGACAACGTCTGGCTGACTTCTTCCACCCGTGTCGATGGCGGAACACCGGGCCCGGTCGGGTTGGTGTGCCAGAGCGGCGCATCGCTGTTCGGCCCGTTTCTCTCGCGGGCGCTGGACATGGGGCTGGGCATGAGCTACGTGGTCTCCACCGGTAACGAAGCCGACCTGGAGTTCGCTGACTTTGCGCGCTATCTTCTGGACGACGATGGCACCAGGGTCATCGCGGGTTTTATCGAAGGCTTCAAGAACGCCGAGAAGTTCATCGAAGTAGCCCAGCTTGCGCAAGAGCGGGGCAAGCCGATCGTCCTCATCAAGATCGGTCGATCGGATCTGGGCTCGCGCGCGGCGAGCTCGCACACAGCGGCCCTCACCGGTTCGGACGCGCTCTACGACGCCGTGTGCAAGCAATACGGCGTGATTCGCGTGCAGAACTACGACGAACTGCTGGAGACCGCGCAGTTGCTCGCGCGTGCCAAACCATCGGCTGCGCGTGGAGTTGCTGTCGTGTCCCATTCGGGCGGCGTGAGTTCGCTCACTGCGGACATGATCGGCCATGAGAAGCTCCAACTGCCCGAGCTGACCGATCGCGCGAGGGACGGCATCAATGCAATCCTCAAGGGATTCGGCTGGGCCTCCAACCCGGCGGATGTGACCGGAAAGGCGAACAGCGAAGACTTTCCCGCCATCATGCAGCACCTGATCGACGAGCCGGAAGTAGGGACGCTGGTGATCGCAAGCGCCGGCGGCGACCCGCATGCCGACCAGGTCCTGCATTTGCGCGAGACGAGCGACAAGAACCTGGTCTACATGTGGACGGGTAGCCGCAATCAGCCAACCGGGCTGCCAAAACTCAAGGCGGCCGGCATGCCGGTGTTCTACAACCCCGACGCGCTCGCACGCGCCTTGCGTCACCTGCTGGACTATCACGACTTCAGGCGTCGACACGCTACAGCGCGCGCAGCCACGGCAGGAGCGATTACGGTTGGGCAACTCGCAGTGGTGAACGACCTGCAGAGCCGCGGCCACAAGACTCTTTCCGAATCCGAGAGCAAGTCGCTCATCTCGGCGTGGGGCGTTGCCGTATCACGAGACCAGCTCGTCGGCTCGGCGGCGCAGGCAGTGCTGACCGCGAAACAGACAGGCTTTCCAGTGGTGATGAAGATCGACTCGCCCGACATCCCGCACAAGACCGAAGCCGGCGGTGTCAAGCTCGGCCTGCGGAGCGCGGACGAGGTGTCAATCGCGTTCGACGAGATCATGGCCAACGCGCGGGCTCACTCGCCGAAGGCCGTGCTGTCGGGTGTCATGGTTCAGGAGATGGTGCAAGGCGGTGTCGAAACGATCGTGGGC
Organism: Pseudomonadota bacterium; assembly: GCA_040386635.1. Lineage (GTDB taxonomy): Bacteria > Pseudomonadota > Gammaproteobacteria > Burkholderiales > Burkholderiaceae_C > Ramlibacter. The sequence goes on along the minus strand of JAZKFD010000086.1, from coordinate 22,518 downwards.
GTCACATACGACGAGCAGCTCGGCCCAACCATCGTCTATGGCAGCGGCGGCGTTCTGGTCGAGGTGTACCAGGATGTGGCCATGCGCCGTTGCCCGATCAGCATCGGCGATGCAATGGAAATGATCGCAGAGGTCAAAGGCAGCAAGCGCCTGACAGGCTTTCGCGGCAGCCCACCTGCCGACATCGACGCGTTGGCGCAGACACTCGTGCATGTGTCGCAGATGGCGGTCCAGCTCGAAGGCCGATTGGTCGAACTCGATATCAATCCCCTGCTCGTTTTGCCCCAGGGTCAGGGCGTCAAGGCAGTCGACGCGCTTGCGACTTTTGCGCAAGCCTGAAACGGGTGACGATGCACCAAGGCCTTGCGCAGATTGTCACGGCCGCAACCTACGGGCACAGTGCCGTCGAATCGGTACGCATCACCAACGATGACCCTGTATTTCCGCTTCGCTATCGAGTGGCTGCTTGCGGTGCCGCTGCCATTGCTGCCAATGGACTTGCCGCAGCCGAACTCTGGAAGTTGCGCGGCGGTGCGCAGCAACGCATCGATGTCGATGCCCGCGCTGCTGCCGCCGCCATGCGCAGCTCACGTTACCTGAAGGTGGACGGCGTGCGCCCGCCGGGCGCAGAAAAACTGACCGGCTTCTACCAGGCAGGCGACGGTCGCTGGGTCTACCTGCACTGCAATTTTGCCAACTTGCAGGCCGCCAATTGCGCCGTGCTCGGAGCCGCGCCCGAACCGGACGCAGTTCGCACTGGGGTGCTGCAGTGGAAAGGCACGCAGCTCGAAGACGCCCTCTTCCAAGGCGGTGGCTGCGGCAGCCTCGTACGAAGCGAGGCCGAGTGGGATTGCATGGCGCAAAAGCAGGCAATCGAGAACCTGCCGATCCTGGAGATCATCAAAATCGGCGAAGCGGCACCGCAACCCCTTCCTGCTACTTCGAGGCCGCTTTCAGGCGTTCGTGTGCTCGACCTCACGCGTGTGCTCGCGGGGCCAACGTGTGCGCGCACGCTCGCCGAGCACGGCGCTGATGTGCTGCGAGTCAATCGGAGCGACCTGCCGGACTCGGGGCTATCGGATTTCGACACGGGTCTTGGCAAGCTCGCTACCTTTATCGATTTCCGCGATCCTGCGCAGGCCGAAACCCTGCGTGCATTGGTCAGGGATTGCGATGTGTTCTCTCAGGCCTATCGGCCCGGTTCGCTCGCTTCGCACGGCTGGTCGCCGCAAGCGTTGGCTGAACTGCGTCCCGGCATCGTCGCGGTGACCCTCAGTGCGTGGGGCCACGTCGGCCCATGGAGCGGGCGACGCGGCTACGACACCGTCGTGCAAGCGGCCAACGGCATGGCCTGGCGCGGCGACGACCGGCCGCAGTTCCTGCAGGTTTCGGTCCAGGATTACTGCGCTGGCTACCTCATGTCTTTCGGCACGATGGTTGCATTGGACCGGCGCGCAAGGCAGGGCGGCAGCTGGCTGGTGCGGGTATCTCTCGCGCGTGTGGGCCACTGGATTCGCCAGCAGGGATTGGTTGACGAATCGCAATTCGCTTCGATGCCCGCAGAGCTGCCTGCTGATGAACTCGGGAAGCTGCTGATGGAGTCGGACAGCCCGATCGGACGTCTTGCGCATCTCGCACCGATAGTAAAGATGTCTGAAACACCTCCTCACTGGACGCGGCCTGCTGTGCCACTGGGGACTCACGCGCCCGTCTGGCCTGCCAGGGCTCTCATTGACGGCTCGCCTTAGCACTTATGAATTCATGGATTCATGGATTGCGGATCCAGTCCGCAATGACAGCCATGAGTTTCAAGCCTAAACGATGCTCTCGCCCGCGCGCCAGCAAGCGGCGTAGTGCCCCGGCTCGGTCTCTTCCATCGGCGGCTCCTGCACCATGCACTTATCGATGGCCAGCGGGCATCGCGTGTGGAAGCGGCAACCACTCGGCGGGTTCATCGGGCTGGGCACATCGCCTTGCAAAATGATGCGCTTGCGGGTTCGCTCGACTTCGGGGTCCGGAATTGGCGCCGCCGACAATAACGACTGCGTATATGGATGCATTGGCCTCACGTAAAGTTGCTGCGAATCGGCAATCTCGACAATCTTGCCGAGATACATCACTGCCGTCCGATCGCTGATGTGCTTGACCACTGCGAGCCCGTGCGCGATGAAGAGGCAGGTAAGACCGAGCTTCTCTTGGAGTTCTTCAAGCAGGTTGATCACCTGCGCCTGGATCGAAACATCAAGCGCGGACACAGGCTCGTCGCACACCAGCATCACTGGCTCGACCGCCAAAGCGCGTGCAATGCCAATACGCTGGCGCTGCCCACCGGAGAACTCGTGCGGATAGCGCGACGCGAAGTCAGGATTCAGGCCGACCAGCGAAAGCAGCTCGCGCACACGCTCGTTGATTGACGCTTCGTCGGGCCGCAACTTGTGCACGCGAATCGGTTCTGCAATGATTTGCCCCACACGCATGCGCGGGTTGAGCGAGGCGTACGGGTCCTGAAACACCATCTGGATCTTGCGACGCATCTGACGCACGTCGCCTGGCGGAAGATCTTTCAGGTTCTCGCCATCGAACACTATGTCGCCACCGGTCCAGGGAAAAAGCTGCACGATCGCGCGGCCGGTGGTTGTCTTGCCACAACCGCTCTCGCCGACGAGGCCGAGCGTCTCTCCGCGCTGCACATCGAAGGTCACGCCGTCCACGGCCTTAATAGTGCCGGTCTTGCGTTTGAAGAGCCCCTCCATGATGGGGATGTGCACTTCCAGATTGCGCACGGACAAAAGTGGGGCGGAGCCGGGACTGGCTTGCGAAATCATGTGAGGGCTTTCAGGCGACTGTGTCGGCGAGCGGTGCGGCTATCGCGGGCACTGGCGTGTGCAGCGTGATGTCGAAGTGGCAGGCCGCGCGATGGTCAGGCGAGACTTCCCGCAACGGGGGCGCGGTGCGGTCGCAGATGCCTGCCTGGGCATAATCGCAACGCGGCATAAAGGGGCAGCCGGGCGGCAGGCGCATCACGTCCGGCGGTGCGCCGCGAATCGGCGTGAGCTTGCGACCTGCGCGCTCGTCCAGGCGCGGAAGCGAACGCAGCAGCCCGATGGTGTAGGGCATGCGCGCATTGGCGAAGAGCTCGCGTGTTGCAGCCTCTTCCACGATCTTTCCGGCGTACATCACGACCACGCGATCGGCCACGCCCGCGATCACGCCCAGGTCGTGCGTGATCATGATCACCGCCGTGCCCAGCTCACGCTTGATCTTTCCGATCAGTTCGAGAATCTGCGCCTGTATCGTCACATCGAGCGCGGTTGTGGGTTCGTCGGCAATCAGCAGTTCAGGGTCGCACGCGAGTGCCATCGCGATCATCACGCGCTGCCGCATGCCGCCTGAAAACCGGTGCGGATAGTCGTCGAGCCTGCGGTCGGGGTTGGGAATGCCCACCAGTGCAAGCAGCTCGGCTGCGCGCGTACGTGCCTGCGCAGGGCTCATCTTCATGTGAAGGCGCAGCGACTCCGTCAGTTGCCGCCCGATCGTGAGCACCGGGTTCAGCGAGGTCATCGGCTCCTGGAAGATCATGGCAATGCGATTGCCGCGGATCTTTCGCATCGCCTTGTCGGAGACCTTCAGCAGGTCTTCGCCGTGAAACAGGATCTCGCCGCCGGCGACGTGTCCGCCGGGTTTGGGCACCAGGCCCATGAGCGAAAGCGAGGTCACGCTTTTGCCTGAGCCGCTCTCGCCGACGATGCCCAGTGTCTGCCCCTTGTCCACACCGAAAGTCACGTCATCGACGGCCTTGAGCAGCCCCGCCTGGGTTTGAAAGACGGTGCGCAGGTTACGCACTTCAAGTAATCGGGTCATGAGTTTCCGTTCAACGGTTGCGCAGGCGCGGATCGAGCAGATCGCGCAGCGCATCGCCGAGAAAGTTGAATCCGAAGAGCACGATGGTGATCGCCAGACCGGGGAAGATCGCGAGCCACGGCGCTTCGGCCATCGAGCGCTGCGCTGCGCCACTGAGCATCGAGCCCCATGAAGGCGCCGGCGGCGGCGTGCCCAAGCCCAGGAAGCTCAGGCCCGCTTCGGACAGGATCGCGCCGCCCAGCGCGGAGGTCGCGATGATTATGTAGGGCGCAACACAGTTGGGCAGGATGTGGCGAAACACGATGCGCGTGTTGGAAAATCCGAGGTTGCGTGCCGCGTCGATGAACGGCAGTTCGCGCAGTCCCATGGCGCTGGCGCGCAGGACGCGGGACGGCCCGGGCACGATGGTGATCGACAACGCAAGCACGACATTGGTGATGCTGGGGCCGAGGGCCGCAACCATGGCCAGCGCGAGGATCAGGCCCGGGAACGCCATGAGGACGTCCATGAAGCGCTGGATGATGTAGTCGGTCCGGCCGCCCAGATAGCCGGAGATCAGGCCAAGTGCCGCGCCCGTCGTGGTGCCCAGACCCACTGCAAGAATGCCCACCGTCAACGATGTGCGCGCGCCCCAGATGATGCGAGACAGGATGTCGCGCCCGAACTCGTCGGTGCCCATCCAGTAGCTCCAGTTCGGCGACACCAGCAACTGTGCAGAATTGATCTTGTACGGGTCATACGGTGCAATCCAGGGCGCGAGGACCGCGACCACGATCAGCGTGAGCACGATGAATGCGCCCACTGCGCCGAGCGGGCGGCGGCGGGCGAGCTTGAGAAGCGCTCGTGTGGGCGAGGCTTCGCCCTTCAGCAAAGGTGCGGCAGGTGTCTGCGTTGAGGAGAGGGTGGTCATGTTGTTGCTTTACTTCAGCCGGATACGTGGGTCGAGAACGCCGTACATCAGATCGACCAGCAGGTTCAACAGCACGTAGACGACGGCCATCAAGACGACGATGGCCTGTACGACGGGATAGTCACGATGCAGGATGGCGTCGATGAGGTAGCGGCCGATGCCAGGGAGCGTGAAGATCACCTCCATGATGACGGTGCCGTTGAGCAGGCTGCCCAGTTCAAGGGCCAGCAGCGTGAGCACCGGGAGCATGGCATTGCGCAGCGCATGCACAGTGAGGATAGTGCGAAGTCCGAGGCCCTTGGCCCAGGCGGTGCGAATGTAGTCGTCGCGCATGACTTCCAGCATGGTGGAACGGGTCATCCGGGCCACAACCGCGGCGTTGTGCAGGCCGATGACGAGCGCCGGCCAGAAGAGTTGCTGCATATTGGCCAGCGGATCGTCCTTGAAGTGGACATAGCCCAGCGGCGGTGCCCAGTTGAACTGCACCGTGAGAAAGAGAATCAGCAGCGTTGCCATCCAGAAGCCGGGAATGGCGAGGCCCGCGATAGTGAACGAGCGCAGCACATAGTCGATCCAGCTGTCCTGGCGAAGCGCTGAATAGACACCAATCGGAATCGCAATCACGGCGCCGATGAAGAGCGCGATAAAGGCCAGTTCGATGGTGAGCCACATGCGCTCGCCGATTTCCTCGAACACTGGCCGGCCGCTCCAGAGCGAAGTTCCGGCGTCGAAGGTCAGCAGGCCGCCGACCCACGTCATGTATTGCTTCAGCAGCGGCACGTCCAGACCAAGCTTGGCGCGCAGCGCAGCAACCGCTTCGGGCGAAACGGCGATGCTCTTGTCGGCGTCGCCCATGAGCAGCATCGTTGCCACGTCGCCGGGCAACATGCGCATGATCGCAAAGACCAGCACCGAGATGCCGAACAGGATGGGGATGAGGCCCAGCAGGCGCTTGGCGATATAGCTGTTCACAGGATTTCCGCAGGTTGGGGGTTCCGTAGGGCTCGCAGACGTTGCCACGGCTGCGCGCAACCCGGCACCACCACGCGAAGCGAGTAGACGCTGCTACGTGCGCAGACAAAGAGCGTACGCAGGTCATCGCCTCCGAAAGTGAAATTGACGGGGGGCTCAGGAAATTCAATGGTGGCAATGTGCTCGCCGTCCGGCGTGAAGACCCAGATGCCCCCCGGGCCGGTGCAGAACACACGGCCCTGCATATCGACCTTGACGCCGTCGGGCGAGCCCTTCGCAGGGTTCGCGCTCATGTCCGCAAAGACCCGCCGCGAGATCACTTCGAAGCTGTCGTTGAGTGTGAGTTCGTGCACGTATTTCAGGAAGCGGGTGTTGGCCACATAGAGCTTGCGCTCATCGGGCGAGAAAGCAAGCCCGTTCGGGTACTCGCAATGGGCAATCAGGGTGACGCTTCCGTCAGGTGCGATACGCCAGACCGAAGCTTCGAGCTCCCTCTCATCCACAGGGATGCGCTTGTCAGGGTCAGTGAACCACAGGCTGCCATCCGTGTGACAGATCACGTCGTTGGGGCGATTCAGCCGCTTCCCATCGACGCCATTGGCAACGACAGTCACTTCGCCGTTGACACCGCTAGCGGGATCCCAGGCGGTGAGCCTCTTACCCTGGCCCTCGCACTGGATGAGCCGCCCGCGCACGTCGAAGCAGGTGCCGTTTCCGTTTTGCGTGGTGCGCACGCGCTCTGCGCTCTGGCCGGGGACCAGTTTGTAGAGCGCGTTGTCGCGCGGATCGGCAAAGTAGAAAAACCCCTGCGGATCCCAGAGAGGGCCTTCAGTGAATTGAAAGCCGGTGGCCAGCAACTGCGGTGCCTCACCCTCAAGAATGCCAGAAGTAACGAAAGTCGGGCTCACGCAGCGCAATTCCGGGCCGTCAGGCCTTCGATTTCCAGCAGTCTTCCAAGCGCATGCTGTTGTCTTCCTGCGGGTGCTTGGCCCAGCCGTGCACATTTTTCTGGTAGAGCCGGTACTGGCTGCGCCACAGGATCATGTAGGAGGCATAGGCCTGCAGTGCACGCGCCTCGATCTCCTTGCTCAGGGCGAGCCGCTTCTTCGGATCAGTCTCTTGCGACAGACGCGTGTACAGCTCGTCCGTTTTCGGATCGCACACGCCGCCGTAGTTGGTGGCGCCTTTGCATGTGACCGAATCGCCGTAAATCGCATCCGGATCATTGGTGAGATACGTGCGTCCGCCTGCATCGAGCTTGAACTGTCGTTTGGTACGGGCCTGGTTGTATGTGGCCGTCTCCTGCGGATCGATCGTGATCTCGATGCCGATCTTGGTCAGCTGATCCTTCACGAAGATCGCGAGCGGCGTGTACAGGTCGATGCGGCGCACGAGGATGGTTTCCTTGAATCCATTCGGGAACCCCGCCTCGGCCAGCAGCTTTTTTGCCTCCGCGATGTTGGCGTTACTGTACTTGGCGTAACCTGGGATCTTCGCCAGCTCTGCAGGCGTCATCGCCCAGGGGCCTGGGCAAGCCCAGCCACCGACCACGCCCTCACCCTTCATCAGGGTGGTGAGCGCCTCTTCGCGATTGATTGCAAGGCATGCAGCCTTGCGCACGCGCACGTCGTCCCACGGCTTCTGAAGCGAATTGAAGTGCACAGAAAGCGCCGATTGCGACGGCCCTGCCACCATGTAGGGGCCCTTCCCAGCAAGTTCTTTTTCCCATTGAAGCGCCATGGCCGGTGAACTGGAATCGATAGCATCGAGCTGACCGGTGCGGAAATACGCAAACTCCGTGTTCGCATCCGGAATGATGAACATCTTTTGCCCATCCAGGTAGGGCTTGCCAGGAATGTGATATTCGGGATTGCGGACGAGTTCGATGCTGGTGCCGCGCTTGTATTCTTTCAGTTTGAAAGGCCCGGTGCCGACGATCGTGTCCTTCATCGGGCCTTTCTCCAGGATGTGCTTGGGCAGTACCACCATCCAGCCGCCAGCGAGGTTAGCCAGCAAGCCCGGCGACTTGCGATCCAGGTTGAATCGCACGATGGTCGGATTGGAAGCATCAATGCTGGTCACCGCATCGAGAAGTTGGGCGCGCACCGACACCATGCCCGCAGGAGGCGAGCGCATCGTATCGAACGTGTACTTCACGTCGGCCGACGTCATGGGTTTGCCATCATGGAACTTCACGCCACTACGAAGACGGAAGGTGTAGGTCTTTTCGTCGTCAGACACCTGCCAGGATTCAGCCAGGTCCGGCACGATCTTGTTCGCGTCGAACTCGTCGAAACGGATCAGGCCGTTGCAGCAAGGTCCGACGACAGTGATCACACGGCCAGTGGTATTGGAGAAAGTGTCGAAGTTCGGCGGGTCACCGCTCAGGGATCGCACCAGCACGCCACCGCGTTGGGGCGTACCCTTGCCGCGCGAGCCGACGACCGGATCAAGAGCCGCATGGCTCTCGCCGTGCAATCCGTACATGGCAAGGCCAAGGGCAGCCGGCGCCTGAAGGATAAGCCGCCTGGTGGACGATGGGTTGGCAGTGGGGCGAATTTCGATCGGCATAGATTTTGTCTCCGGAAGAGTCGAATGATCAGGGCTTGAACAGCTGCTCGAATGGACGCGCTTTTCTTCAAAGGATTATAGCTTAGTCAACGCGATTGTTAACAGTGTAGATTACACTGCGTCCAGTTTCGACCCGGGAATTCCCCATGAAATTCAAGGCAATTGTCCTCGCCCCACTCACTCCTGCAGTGCTCCGCACGACCGCGCGATACAACGCGCTGGCAGTGGAGCTTGGCGGGGATGTGGAGTTCCACCATGTGGACAGCGATGGCGCCCTGGACGACATCGCTCGCGCCTGCCAAGGTGCTATCGCACTCACGACGCCAGCCTACCGCAAGCTGCCAAGCGGCATCGTGAATGAGATTGCGGCACGTGTGCCAACCCTCAAACTTTTGCAGGCATCGAGCGCAGGAACTGATACCTTCGACAAGCCCGGCCTGGGAGCACTGGGGGTTGCGGTGGCCAATCATGGCGGCGGTAACGCTGTGGCGGTAGCGGAGCACGCCATTGCACTGATGGTCGCAGTCTATCGCAAGCTCGACCAGCAAATTGCAGCCGTGCGCGCGGGTCATTGGAGCGCGCCCATCACCACCCAGCCCATGAGTGAATTCCGCACGCTGGTCGGCAAGCGTGTCGGCATCGTGGGCCTCGGCCATATCGGTTCGCGGATCGCGAAACGATTGCGCGGTTGGGAGTGCGAAGTCGTCTATACGGATATCGAAACCTTCGATGCGGGCTACGAGCAGACTTGCGGCGCGTCGCGGGTTGACCTGGAAACGCTTCTGTCGACATCCGACGTGGTTTCGCTCAGTGTTCCGCTGGAGCCCTCCACCCGCAACCTGGTGTCCGATGCGCAGTTCAACCTGATGAAACCGCTCGCCGTCCTGATCAATACAGCACGCGGACCGGTGGTGGACGAGCCTGCACTTATACGCGCCCTGGCTGCAGGAAAACTGTTTGGCGCGGGGCTGGATGTAACGCAGCAAGAACCGATCGCGATCGACAACCCCCTGCTGTCGATGCCAAACGTGATCGTCACACCGCACCTGGCAACCCGCGCACTTGAATCCGAACAGAACATCCGCCGCTTCGTGGTCGAGAACATCGTGCGCCTGGCCCGTGGGGAGACGGTGCAGTCGGTCGTGAAGCCTCAATGATTTCGATCGGTGATCGCAGAGCGGCTTCAAGGTAGTCAACTAAACGGTTGACAATTTGGGGACATTTCAACATCATGAAGATCCACATCTACACTGGAGCCGTCCGTGACCTCAGCCGATACGCGTGCCAGCCTCGTCGAATCCCGCTCCCAAGTAACCAATCCGATCCCTCCCACCACCGGCAAATTACGGTTCCAACGCCTGTCACCGGCAGTTGGCATTGAAGTCATCGGCCTCGATGTCGCCAATTGCACCGATACGCAGTGGGGCGAACTGTTCGGCCAGTGGACCCGGTCTGACGGCGTTATTGTCATACGCGACGCGCAGCTGACACCTGCCCAGCACGTGGCATTCGCTTCCCGATTCGGCACTCCGACGGGCACCATCCGCCCCAAGGATTCGATCATGGCGCGGTACTACCATCCGGATCAGTCCGAGATCTACCGTGTCTCGAACAAGACGATCGACGGCCTCCCGCTCGGACGTGAAGACGCGGGCACTTACTGGCATTCGGACGGCTCGACCGGCGCAGCGCCGCCCCGCTGCTCGCTGCTGCACGCGCTCGAGATTCCTCCCTATGGCGGCGACACGCAGTTCGCTTCGATGGCGCTGGCCTACGACATGTTGTCGGACACAATGAAGGAGATGCTTCACGGCCTGAAGGCGGTGCACAGCCTTGCCAACACCATCGCGAGCGGCAACAAGACCAGCTATGGCAAGGAGCTCGACGGCAAGATGGAGCAGATGCAGGCGAAGACCGCGACGCACCCGGTCGTCCTCGTGCATCCCGACAGCGGGCGCAGGTGCCTCTTTGTCAACCCGGGATTTACTTCGCACATCGTGGGCATGCACCCGGAGGAAAGCGCGGCAATCCTGAAGTTTCTGTTCGCCCATTGCATCCAGCCGGAGTTCATCTATCGCCACCGGTACTCTCTACACGATCTTGTGATCTGGGACAACCGCTGCACGATCCACTACGCCGTCTCGGACTACAAGTCTTATGCCGGCCGCTACATGCATCGCGTGACCGTGAAGGGCGAGGCACCGACCCCAGCATGAGCACACCGACCGTTGTCATTACCGCCCGCGCGCTGGCGCGCGCCGGCCTCGACGTGCTGGAGCGGGCCGGCTGCCGCGTGGTATTTGTCTCCGACGGCACCGTTGGGTCGCTGCTGGAGATCGTGCAGCGTGAGCCGATCGATGCAATCTTGTGCCGCGGCAGCTGTCCAGGCGATGTGATCCGCGCGGCGAAGGGACTGAAAGTGATTTCGCGCCACGGCGTCGGCTACGACGCCGTGGATGTGGCGGCCGCCAGCGAGCGAGGCATTCCGGTGATGATCGCGCAAGGCGCGAACGCGCAGTCGGTGGCCGAACTGGTCTTTGCCCTGTTGCTTTCGCTGGCGCGGAGCCTCGAAGGGCACACCCGTGTCATTCGGCAAGGTCGGTGGGAACGCAAAGAGGTCGGCGTCCAGCTCTCGGGTAAGGTGATGGGCATCGTCGGCCTGGGAACCATCGGGACAAAAGTGGCTCTGCTCGCCCATGCCTTCGGCATGACCGTTATCGCCTACGACATTAAGGACAAACGCGGCGCAGTGGGCGGCGTGGAAATCGTCGGCTCCCTGGACGAGCTACTGGGACGTTCGGGTGTGGTTTCGCTACACACGCCTCTGACTTCCTTGACCGAACACATGATGGGCGATGCGCAGTTCGCGCTCATGCCACCAGGCGCGATATTCATCAACACCTCACGCGGCGAGGTCGTCGACGAAGCGGCTCTGCATCGAGCCCTCGCTTCTGGCCTGCGCGGTGCCGGGCTGGATGTTCACCAAACCGAAAAGCCGCAGGCGGATAACCCCGTGAGGAAACACCTGCAAGTAGTCCTGACACCGCACATCGGTGCGCAGACCGACGTGGCGCTGGAGCAGGTGGCCGTTGCCGCCGCGCAGCACATCGTTGATGTCCTGCAGGGCCGCCCGGTGCAGGCCAGCGCATGCGTCAACCTGACCGCATTGCCGGGCTTTCGCTGAGCACAAAAAAAAGCCGCAGGATTGATTCCTGCGGCCGCTCATTCGAGCAAAGCTCGAGTGTTCGAGCTGCCTTGGAGATCAGAAGAGTTGCGTGATGCCGAAGTCGAATCCCGTCGACGATGAGTTCGGCGCAGTGGAAGAACCATTCAATGCCATTGACGATCCACCCGAATTGCGCAGGCGGGCGACGGTCGTGTAGAGCGCCGTGCGCTTCGACAGGTTGTGCACGTAGCCAAGACTGAGTTTCCGCGCCTTCGGGTTGCCAGCTGTGTCGCGCTCGTAAAATCCGTACGAGCCACGCAGTTCATGGGAACCGAGGGGAACGTTCGCCCCCATGACAGCGCCCTTGCCGCGTGCGCCGCCTTTAATGTCATCCACCTGGTACATCGCCCGGAACGTAGCGAACCCGGCGTTGTAGCTGCCGCCGATATTGCTCGTGCGGATGTCGCCCGTCAGGAATTCGGTACGCTGCGTCGCGATCGCGACGGTGAAAGGGCCAGCCCCGTATCCCAGGCGGATACCCATGCCAGTCCCGTCGTCCGAATTTGCCGCGTTCGAGGAATTCTCGCCCATGAAATACATGGCCTGACCGTAGAAGCCGCCGATGTTTCGGGGCAGGAAGTAACCGATGCTGTTTGAAGCACGGACATTCGTCGGCCCGCCGAGATTGCTGCGAACCTGGCTCGTTCCGACTCCGTTCGTACCCATAGGATCAAATTGGCTCTGGTTCGGATAAACCGGGGTGTAGTCACGGCCAAGCCTCACTTCACCCCAATTACCGCCAATTTGCACGTGCATCTTCCGGCCGAACGTGAAGCCCTGGCCGCCGGCCAGACCTGCGAGCGCGCCGCCATTGCTCTGGTTGTTGACGTTGGTCGCGGCGCCTGTTCCGTTGTCGTTGTTCAAGGCACCTTCCAGATGGAAACCGGCATAGAGACCGCCGCCCAAGTCTTCGGTGCCGCGAAATCCCAGACGACTGGATTCCTTGCCGGAGTTGTCCAGGCCAGTGCGGTTCGAGATACTGCCGCGCCCTACCGTTACGACTGCATCGACGATGCCGAAAATGGTCACGGACGACTGCGCCTGGGCCAGGCAGCTTGCCGCTGCCAGGGCCGCTGCAAGTACGGTCTTCTTCATTTTGAATGTTCCTCATGATGGATGGTGGGTGCGTGAGCGCAGGCAGGCCCTGCATTTGTCCGCCGAATAACTATCTCAGTTGTCATCTGCATTGTCAACAATGTGGTTATCCTATGTGTTGTTGATATGCTTCACTCTTACGTAGGTCAAACTAGGGTCAATTCCAAATGGCAACCAAGAAAACGCCCGATGAATACGGCATCCTGAGGGCGATGATTCTCAAGGGCGACGTGATGCCCAACGAACGCCTGGTGGAAGCCGACTATGCTGAGCGTCTGGGCACCAACCGTGCCAACATCCGCCGCGCCTTCGCCCGCCTGGAACAGGACGGGCTGGTGGTGAGTGAGCCTTTCAAGGGCACGCACGTGCGAAAGCTCACCGAAGCTGAGGCCGTCGAAATCTTCGAAGTGCGCGGGGCGCTGGAAACACTGCTGGTCGCACACGCCACTGCCAAGGCAACCGAGGCGGATAAGGCCGAACTGCGCAGCCTGGTCAAGAAGATGAATGCCACGTTTGCCAAAGGCGACCCGCTGGCGGTGGTGCGGGCATCGCGCGCAGTGCGCGTGGAGATGTGGCGAATTTCAAAACATGCCACCGGCACTCGCATCCTGGACAACCTCAATTCGCAACTCGTGCGGGTGTGGTTCCAAGCCTTTATGCTGCCGGGGCGAACGCAGGCCATCGTGACCGAGATCGAGAACGTCGTGGAAGCTGTGTGCGCCGGCTCGGTCGATAAGGCAGTTCGCGCCATGCGGCGCTATCACGACCTGGCGATCAACAACCTGAAGAAGGCTCTCACGCAGCGAGCCGATTGATCGCGCCAGGCACTGACTCCTGTCATGCGGCCGCAGCCACTGCCGGAGGCTGCGCCGCGAACACGACCGCGCCGTGACGCGGAATGAACAGATCGACCGACGAGCCCGAAGCGGCGTGATCGCTTTCGATGCGCACCGGGTCGCCACCAACCTGTAGTCCCAGCTGCCATCTCGAGCCGACATACGACTGGCTGAGCACTTGTGCGCGAATGACGTTTCCAGACCCTGCGTCCATGCCGCGCGCAGCCAGGGCTAGTTGAGCGGGTCTGAGCGCCAGCGTCATTTCGCGGCCAAGATGTTCGCGCCCGAAGCCATCTACCGACACCGTCTGGCCATCTGCCAGTCGGAATTCCCAGCCCTTGGCTTCGCTGAATTGACCCACCTTGCCGCGCATGAAGTTGGTGGTTCCTATGAAATCGGCGACGAACGGGTCTGCGGGAGTCTCATAGATTTCCTGTGGTGTACCGACCTGGGCGACCTTGCCACCGTTCATGACGACAATTCGGTCCGAGAGCGAAAGCGCCTCGACCTGGTCATGCGTCACGTAGATCGTCGTGACCTTGAGCTTGCCGCGCAACTCGGCAAGCCAGACACGCGCGCGATCACGCAGCTTGGCATCAAGGTTGGAGAGCGGCTCGTCAAGCAACAACAAGGCTGGCCGGTAGCCGAGCGTGCGCGCAAGCGCCACCCGCTGCTGTTGGCCACCTGAAAGCTGGTGCGGATGGCGGTCTGCATACGGCGCCATCTCCACCAGTTCAAGTACCTCCATCACGCGTCGCTTGAGCTCGTCGCCCGTCACTTTGCGCAACTTCAGCGGGAAGGCCACGTTCTGGAAGACGGTCATGTGCGGCCACAGCGCGTAGCTCTGGAACACCAGGCCGCATCCGCGCGCCTCTGGCGGCAGGAAGATTCCCCGCGCGCTGTGGTAGTAGGTCACGTTGCCCGCACGGATCTCGCCGGAAGTCGGCTTATCGAGGCCTGCAATCGCTGCGAGCGTCGTCGATTTTCCGCAGCCCGAAGGACCGAGCAGGCTTACGAATTCGCCATCGGCCACATGCAGTGACAGGTTGTCGACGACCGTATTGTCGCCAAACGTCTTCACCAGTTTATTGATTACGAGATCAACCATAAATCCTCACGCCGAAGAAGGTGCGCGCAAGCGCGAGGCAGATGCCGATGGTGGCGATCTGCACGACTGAAAGAGCGGCGACATGGCCGACCTGGCCCTGCGTCCAGAACTGCAGCAGCGTGGTTCCTATGACTTCGCTGCCCACCGAATACAGGAACACGGCCGCCGAATACTCCTTGAAGAAGGCGATGAACAGGATCGTGTAGCACGCAATCATCGCGGGCTTGGCAAGCGGTATGACGATACGCGTGACAGTGGTCCACCAGTCGGCTCCTTGCACTCGTGCAGCCCTGTCGAGTTCAGGGCTGAGCTTCACCAGCATCGGGCCGATGGCGCCGTAACCCAGTGGAATGTTGGCCATGGTGAAGGCGATGATCAGGATCCAGATCGTGCTGCGAAGCGGCGCAAACGGGGGGAACATTGCAATTGCGTAGAAGAAGCCGATGCCCGCTATCAGGCCAGGAACCGCACGCGGCAACAGCGAGATAAAGAGGAGCGGTCCACGCCACTTGAAATCGGAGCGGTGGATGGTGATGGCCACCAGCGTGATGAGGATCGTCGCGATGAAGCCACCAATGCCCGCGACCAAGAACGAATTGATGATCGAGCGCGTGTACGTTGGAAATTCAAGCAGCGCCTGGAAGTTCTGCAGGCTCAGCACTTCACTGATTGGCACCAGCGGATGCAGAATGCTCACGCTCGCGCGAAGCACCAGGATGCCCAGCGGCATGATGACTGCAACAAACAAGTAAGCGCCTGCGAGGACCGCGACCACCCACCGGGTCGTGGTGCCGAGTTGGAACAGGCGCTGGCGCCCTGCCTTGCCACCTACCGTCTCGTACTTGCGAGTGTTGCCAACCAGCCTGGCTTGCAGCGTGAGGAGCCCGGCGACTACGATGATGAGCAGGAGTGCCACTGTCGCGACGAGTCCGTAGTCCGGGCTGCCGCCGGAGGTGGTGAAGCGATACAACAAGGTCGAGAGCGTACGAATGCCCGAAGGCTCCCCGAACACCAGGGGAATCGAAAGCACTTCGAGCGCTCCCGTGAATGTGAGCAGTGAGCTGAAAAAGATCGCTGGCTTCATCAGCGGCAGCGTGACGTTTAAGAGGGTCGCGAAACGTCCCGCGCCAGCTATGCGTGCCGCGTCTTCGAAGGAGGCATCGGTGAGCTTGGCCGACGACAGGGTGTAGACATAGACGATGGGCGCCATCGAAACGCCCGCAACCACCGCCATGCCGGCGAGAGAGAACAGGTTCCACGGCGCAAAGCCCGCGATGGACTCGAATGCCTGCGCCACATAGCCGGAAGGGCCATACACGGTCGCCCATGCGAACGAGAGCACCAGCGATGACACGTAGAGCGGCCAGATAAATATCTCGCCGATGACGCTGCGCCCGGGCATGTCGGTGCGTCCGACCAGGATGGCAGCTAGCACGCCGATGACCACGGCAATCACCGTGCTGCCGATAGCCAAGGCGACCGTGTTGCCGACAGCATTCCAGAACTCTGAGGTCTGGACCAGACGCACGTAATTGCTCGTCGTGAGCACGTGGCCCGCATCATAGAGCGGACGGTCGATGATCGACTGGTAAAGGATCGGGACGATGGGTGCGAGGACCAGCAGAACCGTTAGGGCCGCGAGGCCCCACTGGATCGAGTGCTCGCGCACCCGTGTGGACGCCTGGAGCGCGTGCTCCGGGACGACAGGCACGATGACCGTGGAACTCGCAGCGCTCATGTCAGGTCCCGTATGTCTTCTTGAAGCGGGCGATGAACGCGTCCTTCTCGGTCACCTGCTTGGGGTCGTAGCCGAGCAGGATGATGTTCTTCTCGCCGACGGCCTGCACGATGGAACTGTAGGTGTACGGGATCGATGCGCTGGGCGTTACATCCGGGCGCGCCGGTGTCACGCCACCCAGGCCCATCGCCTTCTGGCCTTCGTTGGAGAGGCAGAAGTCCATGAACACCTTGGCAGCGTTGACGTTCTTCGCGCCCTTGGGTATGGCCATGCCGCGAACCATGATCGGTTGTCCGTCGTTGATGAAGCCCCATCCCAGAAAGCGCGCGATGACCGGGTCCTTCAGGCGCGGCCAAACCTGGATTGCCGAGCCGAAATAGGAGTTGACGTACTCGCCGCTGGTCACTTTCTCGATCTGCGGACCGCCGCCGGATTCGAAGCGCGGGGGCACCGAAGCCAGTTGCTCGAGCATGTTCCATCCGGCCTTTTCGCCGTGGTGTTTGACCAGATACCAGTGCGCCGTGTAGCCGAAAATACTCTCCACCGGGTTATAGGTGGTGATCTTCTTGCTCCAGGTCGCCTTGTTCGCCACGGCCATCTTCGTGAAATCGGCAAAGGTCCGGGGACGTCCTGCCTCGGGCACCTTGGTGTTGTTCCAGACCAGCAGCAGCGGATCGGCGGAGATGGTGTATAGGCCCTTGAAGGGCTTGAACGCAGCAGGCCATGCTGCCGATTCGGGTGACACATAGTCGAGAAGTTCGTCGCGCTTGACGAGTTCGAGCCAGCCGGTCTGGTTAGCCGTGACGATCAGGTCCGCCGTCGGCACGCCGGTCGCACGCTCGGACAGATACCGCGATACGGTCTCGCCAGCGCCCAGGTCGAGCATGTCGAACTTGATGTCCGGATATTTCTGGTTAAACGCCTTTGCGAGCGGCGCCCAGTTCGGGTTGGACATGTTGCTATAGACGACCACGCGGCCTTCCTTGCGAGCCTCGGTGACGATCGATGCGTATGCGGCGCCGTATCCCGCCGGTGCCTGTGCAACAGCTTCGCGCATCAAGGCGGGCGCGAGCACGCCTGCCACTGCAGCGCCAGCGGTGCGGATGAATTGCCTTCTTTGTGTCATGCATGTCTCCTGTCGGATGGGGTCGGGGTTGACTGGCGACTATGCCTCCTGTACGCAGTATTGTCAACAATCAAGTTATCATTTGGGCAACTGCTAGGTGAATTCATGTTAAAAATCTTGCTATCGGCGCAGACGGCCGCATCCTTGGCCGTCCCGATCGAGCAGGCGCTGGGCGAACTCGGGCATCAGCTCGTCGTCGCCGAAGAGGCTTCTGCCGGGGATGGAATAGACATCGCCTTCATTTCGCGCGAGGTCACTGCTGGCTCGACTAAGCACCATGCATTGCCCGCGACCCGGCAGTTCTACGATTTGCTGACAAGCGCTCCGAATCTCTCCTGGGTGCAGATCCACTCCGCTGGAGCCGACCGACCGATATTTGGTGAACTCAGAAATCACGGCGTGAAGATCACGACAGCCTCCGGCGCGAACGCCGTACCAGTGGCGCACACAGCGCTGGCCGGGATACTTGCGCTTGCGCGAAACCTCCCACAGGCGATGGCGGACCAGCGCCGAAGTTGCTGGAATCAGCGGCTGCAGTCTCCGGCGCCCCGCGATCTACGCGGCCAGACGGTCATGATCGTTGGATGGGGTCCCGTTGCCAGGGAAGTCGCAAGGCTCTTGCAGGCAGTAGGACTGAAATGCATTGCCGTTCGGCGTGAACGGGCCCTGCCGCCCGAGTTCGGCACCCGAATGGTTTCGTTTTCCGAGATGCCCGACCAACTGGGCAATATCGACTGGCTAGTGCTCGCGTGCCCCTTGAGCGAGACGACCCGTTACCTGGTCAATCGCAACACACTCGCACGGATGCCCCGGGGCAGTTGGATCGTCAATGTCGCGAGGGGCGAAGTCGCGCGACAATCCGACCTGTTGGATGCCCTGAACAGCGGCCATCTGGCAGGTGCGTACCTGGACGTCACCGATCCAGAACCGCTTCCCGAAGACTCGCCGCTATGGACGATGGAGAACGTGATCCTCACACCCCACACGGCAGGTCACGCCGACACGAATGCGCAGGCCGTCGCCGCAATCTTCCTGGACAACCTTGCGCGCTGGCGCGGCGGAGCGCCGCTGCTGAATCTAGTTGCCTAATCAGGTGGCGTAGCCTGGATCGAGCCGATCGAGCTTGCGCAGGAGCGCCGGCCACTCCAACACGCCATACGGACGCCGCGTGCCAGGCTGGTAATTGTTCCACGTTGCTTCGAGCACCTCTTGCGGCACCGGACGCAGCGGCGAATTGCAAGACATGGCTGCAATCTGCGAGCGGCAAGCGAGTTCGAGCCTATGTGTCCAGTTAAAGGCCTCGCCGGTCGTGCGGCCCGTGACGATTGCGCCGTGGTTGCGCAGCATTACCGCTTCGCTGTCCCCCAGATCGCGCACCAGCGAAGCCTTCTCCGCCTCGTCGAGCACCACACCCTCGTATTCGTGATAGCCGATTTTCAGGAAACGCATGGCGGTTTGCGTGATTGGCAAGAGACCGCAGTCGAGCGCCGACACAGCCATCGACGCCCAGCTGTGCGTATGGATGATGCATTCCACCTCGGGGCGCGCTTCGTGCACGGCGCTGTGGATCACATAGCCGGCGCGATTCAAGCCGTAATCGAAGGCACCGAAGTCGGGCTTGAAAAGCACGCTACCCGCCAGATCGACCTTGATGAGACATGACGCCGTGATTTCCTCGTACATCATGCCGTACGGGTTGATCAGAAAACTTTCTTCACCAGGCACGCGCGCCGAGATGTGATTGGCCATCATGTCGGACATGCCGTACAGGTCGATGAGCCGGTAGCAGGCGGCCAAATCCACGCGTGCCTGCCACTCCTGCACCGAACACTGGTCTTTCATGGATGCAATCACGATCTGGCCGCGCATTACGTCCGCGCACCCATCGTTCTCGTTCCCGTTATTGTTTCCGTTTCGGCAACCGCATACTTGCCCGCTATTTGCGGCGTCTGCGTGCTGAAGCCCTGGTTCTGCCGGTCGAGCCGAGTCTCGCGTTTCCAGACTCGCTTCAAGTCGTCGCGGACATGAATAGTCAGGCGACCCATCCCCTCGCATTCGAGTTCGACAACGTCCCCATCCATCAGCGGGTTCAATCCGCGATGGTTGGTGCCCGTTGCCAGTATGTCCCCCGGTTCCAATGCATGCTGTGCGCTGACGAATTCGATCGAGCGCGCAATCGAATGCGCCATGTCGCTCGTGCGGAAATTCTGCATGAGCGTGCCGTTAACCCATAGCCGGATTGCCAGGTCCTGCGGACTCGCGACTTCATCAGCCGTCACGAGGAATGGGCCGATGGGGGCGAAGGTGTCCCTGGACTTAGCCTGGTAGAAGCTCTGGTTTGCAGGCAACAAGCCACGCGCCGAACCGTCGATAAAATTGACGTAACCAAAGACGTAGTTGAACGCATCTGCCTGCGAGACATGCGATGCGTGCTTGCCGATGACCACTGCAATCTCAGCTTCGCCCTCGAAGATGGTGGCTGGCAAGTCAGGCAGGACCATCGTTTCGCCAGTGCCGATGATGCAATTCGGAGACTTGTGAAACGCATTGATCGGCGCGGGCTCCGCACGCGTACCATCTTCCATGTAGTTCACGGCCATGCAGTCGATGTTCACGGGCCGGGGCAGCGGCGGACGGATCCGGAGGTCGGCCAGTGACACGCCAGTGCTCGAGCGCGCCATGTCTTCGATTGCACGCCTGTACGAATCCCATCGCTCGATCAGGCCCGTGATCAGATTGTGCGGGCCGGTGCGGGGGACGTCGCGCACGACATCCATGATGTTGACGACTCGACCCGCCGCATTGAGCACGCCCAACTGGAAGTCATTAAAGTAAAGCAGTTTCACAATGCGCTTCCCTTGCATCATATTGTTAACAATTGAGAAAACATTATATGAGACAAGGAAAAAGGAACATCGTGTCCGTATCCTTTCCCCGCGCCCTGTGCCCGCGGGGTCCCGCAGAATGTTGCGCTAAAAACTTCTGTTATCTCAATGCCCAAATCAGGCTTGCATCTGATCAAAGCTCGGATCTACAATCGCGCCCACCCTCGAGGTGCCACCTCGGGGGTCCACTTCCCTGAAGGCGCGTGCACCCCGGACGTCTTCTAAGTCGTTGATTTACAAGGGTCCAGATCGGATCGATCGAGGTGTAGGTGTCGCCTCCGTGAAGCGCCACCAGAATCTGAAATAGCCCAGGCTCGGGCCCCCTGTCTTTGGGCGGACCTGCCTGGGGAAATCGCTCCGATTTCCATGCTCAGCTTGAGTTTCTGAGCTTCGTCGTCGTCGAACGGATGATCATCCAGCCCACCACCAGCAGGATCACACCCGATCCCTGGAATGCCAGATCGTAGGTCATCGGGTTCGGGGCAAATTCGTTCACGTGGTGAACGCCCAGGATGAGGTGATCGATGCCTCCTTCAATAAAGTTGAAGAGCCCCAACCGAGGCACCAGGCGCCCCAGAAAATCCCCGGCGACCACGGCACATCCGCGCGCCCTCCGGCCCGCAGCAGCAGGGTAAGTCCAACAATGGTCATGACCCACACAGCCGCGTGAAAGATGCCATCCCACATCATGTTGATTCCGTTCTACACGCAAGCCGGATTCTTGATTAGTCATGCCTTGCCGATCACGGCTGGCCGGTAGAATCCAGTCCGGGTGCTGCCCTCAATTTCGAGGCGGCAGGTATTTGCGAAGGTCGGGCCGCCTCGCGGATCAGGTTCGTACATGTCCGCCACACCCGACGCGATTCAGCTCGTCTCTGCTGTCATTTTCGCAATCGCACTCGTCCACACTTTCGCCGCAAAACAATTCGAGCGGCTGGCCAATCGCTTTCCCCGTCACAGCGGACTCTTTCATCTGCTCGGTGAGGTCGAGGTTGTCTTCGGCTTCTGGGCGATCGTGCTCGTGCTTGCAATGGCCCTGATGACCGGCAGCGAGTCTGCCCTGACGTACGCCGAGTCGCGCAATTACACCGAGCCCCTGTTCGTCTTCGTCGTGATGGTGGTGGCGGCGTCGCGTCCCGTGTTGATCACCGTCGCCGCACTCATGAATTCGGTCGCCAGATTGGCACCCATCCCCAATCCACTGGCCCTGGCATGGCTGGGTCTTGGCGCAGTGCCCTTGCTGGGCTCGATGGTGACGGAACCGGCTGCGATGACCATTGCAGCGCTGATGCTTGCACCGATCGTTTTCCGCAGTGATATCGCGGAACGGGTGAAGTATTTCGCGCTGGGGGTGTTGTTCGTGAATATCTCCATCGGCGGAACCCTCACCTCCTACGCCGCCCCGCCCGTGCTGATGGTTGCCTCGACCTGGGGGTGGGACAGCGCATTCATGTTGTCCAACTTCGGCTGGAAGTCAGCCCTCGCGGTGGTGCTGAACGCGTCAATCGCGACGTTCGCTCTGAGACGCCCTCTTGCCGCCAGTGCAGGCCCAGTGCCGCCTCCTGAAGCCAGGGTACCGGTGCCCGTCGTTCTGGTGCATATCGCGATTCTCATCGGCGTCGTGGTGCTCGCTCATCACCCCGTCGGCTTCCTCGCCCTGTTTCTGCTGTTTCTGGGATTCACCCAGGCCTATGAGCGCCACCAGAACCCGCTGATCATCAGGGAAGCGCTGTTGGTGGGGTTCTTTCTCGCTGGCCTGGTGGTGCTGGGGGGCTTGCAAAGCTGGTGGTTGCAGCCGATCGTGTCCGGCCTTGAGCCCCTCGCACTTTTCTTCGGCGCACTTGGCCTGACTGCGATTACCGACAATGCCGCCCTGACCTACCTCGGCTCCCAGATCAGCGGCATCAGCGACCCGGCCAAGTACATGCTGGTTGCCGGAGCCGTCGCAGGAGGTGGCCTGACCGTCATTGCGAATGCACCCAACCCTGCCGGAGTGGCCCTGCTCAAGCGCGGCTTCGAGGACGAGTCCATTGGCGCGGGTGGTTTGCTGCTCGGGGCCTTGCTGCCAACAACCATTGCTGCGGCTGCTTTGCTCCTGCTCTGACTAATGGCATCGCAGCCGGTGGACGCAAGCACCCTTCTGGCACAATTCCTGTCGCCACCTCTGCCACTGAAGGGTTAGCGAGTTCG